>JALYXU010000133.1 GCA_030946925.1 Pseudomonadota bacterium | reverse complement strand
CCGGCGGCTTCTTGAGGATGCGGGCGACGATCTCGTCGGCCTTGCCGCCGCCGGCCACGTAGTCCCCCGTCTTCGGGTCGAAGCGGAGGATGTCCTTGCCGACCTTCTTGTAGAAGCCGGCGCCGCTCTTCTGGCCGAGCGCCCCGGCGTCGAGCAGCTTCTGCAACACCGGCGGCGTCGCATAGCTCGAGAAGAACGGATCGTTCGCCTGGTCCGGGCCGAGGTTGTCCTGCAAGGTCTTGATGACATGCGCCATCGTGTCCAGGCCGACCACATCGGCCGTCCGGAAGGTGCCGGAGCTGGCGCGACCGAGCTTCTTGCCGGTCAGGTCGTCGACGACGTCGAAGCTGAGGCCGTAGGTTTCGGCTTCCTGCATGGTCGCCAGCATGCCGGCGATGCCGACCCGGTTGGCGATGAAGTTCGGGGTGTCCTTGGCGCGCACGACCGCCTTGCCGAGCGCGGTCGTCACGAAGGCTTCGAGCTGGTCGAGGATCTGCGGCCCGGTCGATGGCGTGGCGATCAGCTCGACCAGCGCCATGTAGCGCGGCGGATTGAAGAAATGGATGCCGCAAAAGCGCGGCCGGATCGCTTCCGGCAGCACCTCGGAGAGCTTGGTGATGCTGAGACCCGAGGTGTTGCTGGCAACGATCGCATGCGGTGCGATGGCCGGCGCGATCTTCGTGTAGAGGTCGAGCTTCCAGTCCATCCGCTCGGCGATCGCCTCGATGATCAGGTCGCACTCGCCGAGCACGGACAAGTGCTCCTCGTAGTTGGCCTGCTCGATCAGCGCCGCGTCTTCGGCAACGCCGAGCGGCGCGGGCTTCAGCTTCTTCAGGCCCTCGACCGCCTTGGCGACGATGCCGTTCTTCGGACCGTCCCTGGCCGGCAGGTCGAACAGCACCACCGGCACCTTGACGTTGACGAGATGGGCGGCGATCTGCGCACCCATGACGCCGGCGCCGAGGACAGCGACCTTGCGGACATTGAATCGGTTCATCGCTGCCTCGGACGTGGTTGTCATTCGACGCGGCTCCAGGTCTGGGTGCGGCCGAGCAGCGAGAAGCCGATGAAGCCGCGCACCTCGAGCTTGCTGCCGTTGTCGATCAGCTTCATCTTGACCTTGTAGACCTTGCCGTTGTTCGGATCGAGGATGTCGCCGCCGTGAAACACCGCCTTGTCGTCGCTCGGCTTGACGTTGCGGATGATCGTCATGCCGAGGATCGGCTGGTCTTTCCGTTCATCGCTGCAGTCCTTGCAGACGGCGTCTTTCGGCGCGTCCGGATCGATGATCTTCTCGATCTTGCCGCTGAAGACGCCGCCACTCTCGACGATGCGAACCAGCGACTTCTCCTTCTTCGTGCCGTCGTCGACGGTTTTCCAGAGGCCCGCCGGCGTGGCGGGCTGCCCGAGCGCGATGCCTGTCGCGAGAAGAAGGCCGAAGCCGAGGGCGGCCCGGGCGGCGGCGCGGGTCGCCGTCTGCCTGATGGTGCGATCGATGCGGTCGTTCATGGGGATCTCCAGAAAATGTTGTCGTGCCGGGCCGCGGTGGGATCAGAACATCGACACGTCCATCGCCATCATCGGCGCGACGCCGGCGCGCGCGCTCCGGATCAGGCCCGCCGTCTCCGGCAGCAGCTTGGCGAAGTAGAAGCGCGCCGTCGCCAGCTTGGCTGCATAGAACGGATCGCCGTCGCCCTGCTTGGCCAGCGCTACCTTGGCCATGCGGGCCCACAGGTAGGCATAGCAGAGATGGCCGCAGACGCGAAGGTAGTCGACCGCGGCGGCGCCCACTTCATCGGCATCCTTGAACGCCTTGATGCCGATCTCGGTGGTCAGCTTCGTTACCTTGTCGCCGAGCTCGGCAAGCGGATTGACGAACTCCTGCATCGCCTCGTCGACGCCCTCTGCCTCGACGAAATCCTGCACGTACTTGCCGAACTTCTTCAGCTTCGCGCCGTTGTCGGAGAGCACCTTGCGGCCGAGCAGGTCGAGCGACTGGATCGTGTTGGTGCCCTCGTAGATCATGTTGATCCGGGCGTCGCGGACGAACTGCTCCATGCCCCACTCGCGGATGTAGCCATGGCCGCCGAGCACCTGCATGCAGTGCGAGGTCGCGATCCAGGCGTTGTCGGTGAAGAAGGCCTTGACGATGGGCGTCAGCAGCGCGACCAGGTCGGCGCTGTCCTTCCTCACGGTCTCGTCATCGCTCGCCAGCTCCTGATCGAGGAGCAGCGTCGTGAACACCGCCAGCGCCCTGCCGCCCTCGGCATAGGCACGCGCGGTCAGCAGCATCTTGCGGACGTCGGGGTGGACGATGATCGGATCGGCCGGCTTGTCCTTGGCCTTGGCGCCCGAGAGCGCGCGCATCTGCAGGCGGTCCTTGGCGTAGGCGGCGGCGTTCTGGTAGGCCACCTCGGTCAGGCCGAGCGACTGCATGCCGACGCCGAGCCGGGCCGCGTTCATCATCACGAACATCGCCGCCAGGCCCTTGTTCGGCTCGCCGACCAGCGTGCCCTCGGCGCCGTCGATGACGATCTGCGCGGTGGCGTTGCCGTGGATGCCCATCTTGTGCTCGAGGCTGCCGCAGAAGATCGCGTTGCGTTCGCCGAGCGAGCCGTCGGCAAGGACCTTCCATTTCGGCACGACGAAGAGCGAGATGCCTTTCGAGCCGACCGGTGAATCGGGCAGCCGCGCCAGCACCAGATGGATGATGTTCTCGGCCATGTCGTGCTCGCCGGCCGAGATGAAGATCTTGTTGCCGGTGAGCTTGTAGCTGCCGCCCGGCTGCGGCTCGGCCTTGGTTCGCAGCAGGCCGAGATCGGTGCCGCATTGCGGCTCGGTCAGGCACATCGTGCCGGTCCAGTGGCCGCTGGTCAGCTTGCC
>JALYXU010000129.1 GCA_030946925.1 Pseudomonadota bacterium | reverse complement strand
CTCCGCTTGTCGAATCGTCCAGCACGTTGGCAAGCTGCAGTGTCGTGGTCCAGTCCGTGGCGATGGCACCCCGGTAGTCGATCGACACGAGCCGCGTCTCGAGCCGGGTCCGGAAATCGGCCGACGGATCGGCCTTGAACGCAGCGTCGAAATCGGCCGAGTCGTAATGCGAATCGAGGCGGGTGTCGAGCAGGCCGACGCCGATCCGGTGGCCGGTCGCCGGCGTGTAGCCGAGACGCAGGTTGCCGACGTTGCGCGCATAGCCGTCGCGGTCGGGGTTGAACAGGCCGAACTGATCGCCGGGCCGGATCGCCGAGACGCCACGGCTTTGCTCGCGACCGACCGAAGCGGCGTAGTCGAATCCGCCCTCCGATCCGCTCACCCCGGCATCGCCCTGCTGCGAGCGATAGCCGCCGATCGCTGCCGCCCCCGTGACACGCGGGCTGCCGTCGCCGCGCCGCGTGAATATCTGGACGACGCCGCCGACCGCATCGGCGCCGTAAAGACTCGAGGCCGGGCCGCGCAGGACTTCGATGCGCTCGATCTGGGTCAGGCTCAGCGCCTCGAGATCGGCCTGGCCGAGCGTGGCCGAGCCAAGCCGCACGCCATCGACAAGAACAACCGTGCTGCTCGTGCTTGCACCGCGGATGAAATAGCCGGAAGTCTGGCCTGGGCCGCCATTGCGGTTGAGCTGAATCCCGGCCTGCCGTCGCAGCAGCTCTTCGACCGAGTCCGCGGTCGTGTTTCGAATCGTCTCGGCGTCGATGACGACGATGTCGGCGCTGCTGCGACGCAGTGACTGCGGCTCGCGCGTTGCCGTCACGCTGACTGGATCGAGCCGGGTCTGCGCCGACACGGCGGACGAGAAAAGAACGATGAGAGATGCCGAGCAGCGCGCGGCCTTCGGCACGCGCAGTCCGCTCTGAAGGATGGAGAACATGATGGCAGGACCCGAACAGCAGCAGCGAACCGCTTCCCCGCGGCCGCATGCGACAAGAACGACGCAGGCGCGGCGCTCACTTGTCGGCCGGTATCCGGGCTGGCGGAGCGACCCTGGCGACCTTCCCGAAAGCAAGCTTTCAGTGGCATGTGCACCAGCGCTGAAGCCCTGCCTCGATCGGCAAGAGCCCCGTCCACCGTACCGTTGCGGGGGCAGCGCAGTTTCGGCAGCCTCTGCTGCTGCCTCCTGCTTCCCGTTTAACCGTGAAGGCATGAGCACCGTCACGAGCACCAACGGTGCGCATTCTAAGCAGGCCATTTCGAGAGGGGCGCCGCCTACAATTGCAGCCTGCCTGCGGGAGCGCCATGTCCAGGATCGAAGAACTCGCCGAGCGGGTCGAGCGCTTGCTGCTGCGGCACGATGAAGTGCATCGAACCAATGCACTGCTTCGTGAGCAACTGGAGACGGTGAGCCGCGAGCGCGACAATCTTCGCTCGCGCCTGAACGCCGCGCGCAGCCGGATCGATGTGCTGCTCGAGCGTATGCCTCGGGAGGTCGATGGAGCTGCTGCCGGAATTGCCTCGGACGGGCCGCTCGAAGGGCCGCTGAACAACTTGCCGCGCAAAGTCGGATGAAGCAGGTCGAAGCGACCATCCTCGGCCAGAGCTACATCCTCGGCTGCCCCGAAGGCGGCGAGGCGGCGCTCCGCCGCGCGGTGGCGGCGGTCGACCGCGAGATGAGCTCGATCCGAGACGGCGGCAAGGTCAAGGCGCGCGAGCGCATCGCCGTGCTCGCCGCATTGAACCTCGCCTTCGCACTTGCGGAGAGCGCCCAGGCGCCGATGCAGGACGACGGCCCCTCGGGCGCCGCGAGGGGCGAGGCGAACGGCGGCAGCGAGGCCGCACCAGCCATCGATCTTGCGGCCTTGATCCGACGCATCGACATGGCCCTGGGCGCCGACGGACAACTGCTCTGAGCGCGTCTGTTGCGGGTCACGCCCCGCTAGAATGACTCCGGTCCGTCGCGCCTGCGTGAGCTTTATATTTCCTTGAACCGATGCTCGCAAGAGCAAGGGCTTGGAACATCGCCCGGTTGGTGTGATCGTCTCGCGTCAGATGAACCCGAAGCCGGGCTGACCTCGCCCACCTGAACTGCCTGGGTTCAGGAATGCGGTTCACGGGGCTGCGGCGGACACCTTATTTGCTGGGGCCGGCCCTCGATGCGCCACTGGTTGATGAAAAGCGAGCCGAGCGAGTGCTCGATCGACGATGCGGCCAAGGCGCCACACCAGACGGTCGCCTGGGTCGGCGTGCGCAACTTTCAGTCGCGCAACTTCATGCGCAACGACATGCGGATCGGCGACGGCGTGCTCTTCTATCACTCGTCATGCCCCGAGCCCGGCGTCGCCGGCATCGCCGAGGTGGCGTCGGCGGCCTATCCCGACGCCACGCAGTTCGATCCCGAGAGCCACTATTTCGATGCCAAGTCGCGTCCCGAGGCACCGCGCTGGTGGCTGGTCGATGTCCGGGTCGTGCGCAAGACGCGTCTGCTCAGCCTTGCCGAGATGCGCACGCTTCCGGCGCTCGCCGAGATGCGGCTGCTCCGCCGTGGCAACCGACTGTCGATCACGCCGGTGAGCGCCGTCGAGTGGCTCTGCATCGGCGACCTGCTCGCCTGACGGACGCAAGCTCGATGGCGGTGCGACCGGCCCGCAAACGGCCGCGATCGCGCCGGGCCGAGACGCCGGCACCATGAGCATCGCCCGCTACATCCGCGAGATCGGACGCGGCCGCGACGGCGCTCGCTCGCTCGATGCCGACCGCGCGCACGACCTGATGGGCCAGTTGCTCGATCGGCAGGTCAGCGATCTCGAGGTCGGCGCCTTCGCCATGGCGATGCGGATCAAGGGCGAGTCGGTCGACGAGCTGGTCGGATTTCTCCAGGCTGCGCAGGAGCGCTGCCTCGACATTCGCAGCAATGCTGCGACGGTCGTGCTGCCCTCCTACAACGGCTCGCGGAAGATCCCGAACCTGACGGCGCTGCTGGCGGCGCTGCTGGCGCAGCGAGGCGTCCAGGTTCTGGTGCACGGCGTTGCCGATGACGGCGCGCGCGTCACGACGTCGCAGATCTTCGGTGCGCTGGGATGGCCCGAAGCCGTTCAGGCCGAGGACATCGATGCAGTCTGGCGCCGACGCGAGCCGGTCTTCATCGGCATCGCCGCCCTCTGCCCGCCGCTGGCGCAGCTGCTGCAGGTCCGCCAGGTGATCGGCCTTCGCAACTCGGGCCACACCATCGCCAAGCTGCTGGCGCCGTGTCGCGGCCGCCGGTCCTTGCGCGTCGTCAACTACACGCACCCCGATTACGGCACGCGCCTCGTTGAATTCATCGGCCGGACCTCCGCCGATGTGCTGCTGATGCGCGGCACCGAGGGCGAGCCCGTGGCCGACGCGCGCCGGCAGCAGAAGATGGACGTGTATCTGGCGGGCCGGCATCGCCCGGAGCTGTCCCTCGCCGGGCATGCCGGTGTCGTCACGGAGATGCCGACGCTGCCGCCGAGCAGCGATGCGCCCAGCACGGCGGCCTACATCCGAGGCATCCTGAGCGGTGATGTGCCGGCGCCTCCCGCGGTCTTGGCGCAGGTCGGCTGCCTGATGGGTGCGCTCGAGGCAGCGAGCGGCTTGCCGGCCGATCGCGTGCCGGCCGACCCTGCTGCATGAATCACCCGGCGTCTTGAACGTCGACGCGGTCATCGTCGGCGCCGGTGCTGCCGGCCTGTTCTGCGCCGCCGTCGCCGGGCAACACGGCCTCGAGGTCGTTCTGATCGACCATGCCAGCACGGTCGGGGAGAAAATCCGAATCTCCGGCGGCGGCCGCTGCAACTTCACCAATCGAGACAGCAGCCCAGGCCAGTTCGTCTCGCGCAACCCCGACTTCTGCCGCTCGGCGCTGGCCCGCTACACGCCCGACGATTTCATCGCCCTGGTCGAGCATCACGGCATCGCCTGGCACGAGAAGCACAAGGGCCAGCTGTTCTGCGACGGCTCGAGCGAGCAGATCGTCGACATGCTGCTGGCCGAGTGCGACCGCGCCGGCGTCGAGCGCTGGAATCCGTGCACGGTCGACGATGTCGCGCCGGAGGCCGGTCGCTTCATCGTCTCGACACCGCGGGCGCCGCTGTCGACGAAGTGCCTCGTCGTCGCCAGCGGTGGCCTGTCGATCCCGAAGCTCGGCGCCAGCGATTTCGGCTACCGGCTCGCGCGGCGCTTCGGGCACCGCATCGTCGAGACCCGCCCGGCACTGGTGCCGCTGCTGTTCGGCGATCCGGAGCGCGCCCGGTTCGCCGAGCTCGCCGGGGTCTCGCTCCCCGTCCGCATCTCGACCGGGGCGGGCCGCGACGCCGCCGAATTCGCCGAGGATCTGCTCATCACGCACCGTGGTCTGAGCGGTCCGGCAGCGCTGCAGATCTCGACCTATTGGCAACCGGGCGAGCCCATCACGATCGATCTGGCGCCGGACAGCGACTTGGCGGGGGTCCTGCTCCTAGCCAAGCGAACCTCGGCGCGCAGCGCAGGTGCCGTGCTCGCCGACGTCTTGCCGCGACGCCTGGCCGAAGCCTGGCTCGCCGAGCGGCCGGACTGGCAGGCCCGCAAGCTCGCCGACAGCCGGGACCGCGATCTGAGCGAGCTGGCGGCAAGCCTGCAGGGCTGGTCGATGACGCCCTCAGGCACCGAGGGCTACCGCAAGGCCGAAGTGACCGTCGGCGGCGTCGACACCCGCGAGCTGGACTCGCGCAGCCTGGAGAGCAAACGCGTCCGCGGCCTCTTTTTCATCGGCGAGGTCGTCGACGTGACCGGCTGGCTCGGCGGCTACAACTTCCAATGGGCCTGGGCCAGCGCCGCCGCCTGCGCCCGGGCCATGGGCGACCATTGCGGGGGCTCCGCCCGCGGGCTATAATCGTCGGCTCTGCGTTAATGCCTGCTACTGGAAATATGACCACCATTCGAGTCAAGGAAAACGAGCCGTTCGACGTCGCGCTCCGCCGTTTCAAGCGAACCATCGAAAAGCTCGGCCTCCTGACCGACCTGCGGGCCCGCGAGTTCTACGAAAAGCCCACCGCAGAGCGCAAGCGCAAGAAGGCAGCAGCGGTCAAGCGCCACTTCAAGCGCGTTCGCAGCATGCAGCTGCCGAAAAAACTGTTCTGACGGGCGCGCGGCGTTTCTTCGACGGCCCGCTTTTGCGGGCTTTGTTTTTGCAACGCGGTCATTTGCCGGAAGCGATGCCATGAGCCTGAAAGAACGAATCACCGAGGACATGAAAACGGCGATGCGTGCCAAGGATGGGCCGCGTCTGCTGACGATCCGCGGCCTGCTTGCGGCGATCAAGCAGCGCGAGGTCGATGAGCGGATCGAGCTCGACGATGCCGCTGTCATCGCCATCCTCGACAAGCTGGTGAAGCAGCGCAAGGACTCGATCACGCAGTTCAGCGCCGGCGGCCGACAGGACCTGGTCGACAAGGAAGCTGCCGAGCTGCAGCTGCTCGAAGGCTATCTGCCGAAGCGCCTCGACCTTGGCGAAATCGCGGCCGAGGTCGCGGCCGTGGTGGCCGCGACGGGTGCAAGCGGGCCCTCCGACATGGGCAAGGTGATGGCGGCCGCGAAAACGCAACTTGCCGGGCGCGCCGACATGGGCGCGGTGTCCGCTGCCGTCAAGGCGGCACTTGCCCGCTAGTCCAGCCATGCCGATCGCTCTGCAACGTCTCGACGCTGACACTGCGGTGGCAGGCCAGCTCGGTCCCGAAGCGATGGCCGAGGCCGCCGCCGCCGGCTTTCGCAGCGTCATCAACAACCGGCCCGACTTCGAAGGCGGCCCGAGCCAGCCAAGCAACGCCGCCGTCGAGGCCGCGGCCCTGGCCGCCGGGCTCGAGTACGCATTCCTTCCGGTGGCCGGCAACTATCAAAGTCCCGAGCAGATCGCCCAGTTCGCCGAGCTTCTCGCAGCGATGCCCAAGCCGATTCTTGCGTTCTGCCGCTCAGGCGCGCGGTCGGGCAAGCTCTGGCAGGCTGCCACCGGGCACTGAGCCGCGCTGCCGGCACCGCGCCGGCGCCTGAGGCAGCCCGGCTCTACGCCCCGGCGATCTTCATGCGCTCGATGAGGACCGAGCCGATCGTCTTGCTGCCCATCGTGTAGGTGTCGGCTCCGACCGCGACGACACTCGACAGCATCTCGCGCAGGTTGCCGGCGATCGTGATTTCGTGAACCGGGTACGCGATGACTCCGTTCTCGACCCAGAACCCGGCGGCGCCACGCGAGTAGTCGCCGGTCACGTAGTTGACGCCCTGACCTATCAGCTCGATCACGAAGAGGCCGCGGTGCAGCTTCCTCAGCATCGCCGGCAGGTCGTCCGCGGGCGAGGTCAGCCGCGAGGTCAGGGTCATGTTGTGCGAGCCGCCGGCGTGGCCGGTTGTCTTCATGCCCAGCTTGCGTGCTGAATAGGTCGACAGGAAATAGGTCTCGGCGATGCCGCCGGTGACGATGTCCCGCGCTCGCGTGACAACGCCTTCGTCGTCGAACGGCGCGCTGCCCTTGCCCCGCGGCAGATGCGGATCTTCTCGAACGTCGATGTGCTCGGCCAGCACCCGGGTGCCGAGGCAGCCTTCGAGAAAGGACGACTTGCGATAGAGCGCGCCGCCGCTGGTCGCCTGGACATAGGCGCCGAGCAGGCCGGCGGCCAGGGACGATTCGTAGAGCACCGGCACCTGGCACGTCTTGATCTTTCGCGAGCCGAGCCGCGACAAGGCCCGCTCGGCGGCGTAGCGGCCGATCTTCGCCGGCGCTGCCAGTTCGTCGGCGGCGCGCATCGATGAATACCAGGCGTCGCGTTGCATGTCGTCGCCGCCACGGCCGGGCAGTGATGCGATCGGCGCGACCGAAAGGGAATGGCGCGAGCTCGGGTAGCCGGCTCCGAAACCGCGGCTGTTGGCAGCATAGAAATGCGACTGCTGGGCCGAGACGCCGGCACCTTCGGAGTTGGTGATGCGCCGGTCGACCTCGAGCGCCGCGGCCTCGCACTCTCCGGCGAGCGCGATCGCTGCTTCGGCATCGATCGGCCAGGGGTGGAACAGATCGAGATCGAGATCGGCCGCCGCGCCGGTCGCGAGCGCGTCGGCATCGGGCAGGCCCGCGGCGGGGTCGGCGGCGGTGAAGCGGGCGATGTCCCAGGCGGCTCGCACGGTCTGGTCGAGGCCGGCCGACGAGAAGTCCGAGGTGCTGGCGTTGCCACGCCGCTGGCCGGCGTAGACCGTGACGCCGAGCGACTTGTCCCGATTGCGCTCGACGTTTTCGGTCTCGCCCTTGCGCACCGACACCGACAGGCCGACGCCTTCCGAGATCTCGACAACGGCATCGCTGGCACCGAGCGAGCGCGCCGTCGCCAGGGCGCTTTCGGCGAGCTCGCGAAAGCGGTCCCGGGAGTAGGCGAAGTCGGACGGCGAGAGCCGCGAAGAGGTGGGTGACGGCATGGGGTGATTCGGTGGCGGCGCCGATGCAGGATCGATCGGGCGGAGAGAGGCGGCGGCTATCATAGCGACGACTTTCTGCACGCCTCGACGCCCGTGCGCGCCCGCCTCGACCCCACCGCCAACGACCTTGCCGAGCCGCCTGCGGGCGAAGCGTCGCCCGCACTCGAACGGCCCAGCAAGACCAAGCGCAAGGCAGCGTCGCACGACCTGCAGGCGCTCGGCGAAGCGCTGATCGACATGAGCGACGAGCACCTGTCGGCACTGTTCCTGACCGAGCCTTTGTTCGATGCGATCCGCGGGCTCCGCCGCATCAGGAGCCACGAAGCGCGCCGCCGCCAGATGCAGCTGATCGGCAAGCTGATGCGCTCCGCCGATGTCGCGCCGATTCGCGCCGCGGTCGCCGAGCAGGAGCTCGGTCGGGCCCGCGATTCCCTGGCGTTGCACCAGGCCGAGCGCTGGCGGGCCGAGCTGATCGCCGACGATGCCGCGACCACGCGCTTCGCCAGCGAGCATCCGGGGGTCGACCTGCAGCAGTTACGCAGCCTGGTCCGAGGTGCGCGCAAGGACCAGTCGCTGGCCGTCGAGCAGCGCAGCGGCCGAGCCTTCCGCGAGCTGTTCCAGTTCATCCGCGCGAGCGAGGTCGATGCCTGATCCAACCGACACCGCGGCGCCGCTCGAGCCGGTCCGGATCGGCATCGTCTCGGTGAGCGACCGGGCCTCGTCGGGCGTCTACGAGGACAAGGGTGTCCCGGCCCTGCGCGAGTGGCTCGGTCGCGCCGTGCGGAACCCGATCGAGTGGCAGCCCCGCCTGATCCCCGACGACGCCGACGTCATCAGCGCGGCCCTGCGCGAGCTGGTCGACGAGGTGCGCTGCGACCTGGTCCTGACCACCGGCGGCACCGGCCCGGCGCCGCGCGACGTGACGCCTGAGGCAACCCTCGCCATCGCCAGCAAGGAGATGCCCGGATTCGGCGAACAGATGCGACGCATCGGCCTGGCGTTCGTGCCGACGGCGATCCTGTCGCGTCAGGTTGCGGTGGTCCGCGGACAGGCGCTCGTCATCAACCTGCCCGGCCAGCCGAAGGCGATCGCCGAAACGCTCGAAGGCATGCCGGCCGCAACGCCGCCGATACCCGGTATCTTCGCCGCGGTGCCCTATTGCATCGACCTCATCGGCGGGCCGTATCTCGAGACCGATCCGGCGGTCTGTACGGCGTTCCGACCGAAATCGGCGCTGCGAAAGCCGTCTACTTGACGAGGCGGTTGAGCCGCTCGGCGTCGAAGTTCTCGGTCGTGTGGGCTTCGCCAGGCACGCAGTCGCCGGTCGGCAGTTCACGCGAGCGCGCCGACAGTTTCTCGATCGCCTGCCAGAGCAAGGCGATCTGGTGCTCGTGACCGGAGGCGTTGTCGATCAGCCCCTTCATCGCCTGCGAAACCGGATCGTCGCCCTGGGTCAGGCCGTACGCTGAAAAGCCCATCTGCGCGGCGACCGCCTCGCGCGTTGCGTCGGCGTCGGCCTGGATGATGCGGGCCGGATTGCCGACTGCCGTGGCGCCGGCCGGCACCGGCTTCAGCACCACTGCGTTGGAACCGACCCGGGCGTTGTCGCCGACGATGAAGCCGCCGAGCACCTGCGAGTTGGCACCGACGATCACACCGCGGCCGAGCGTCGGGTGCCGCTTCACGCCCTTGGCCAGCGAGGTCCCGCCGAGCGTGACGCCTTGATAGATCGTGCAGTCGTCGCCGATCTCGGCAGTCTCGCCGACCACCACGCCCATGCCGTGGTCGATGAAGACGCGCCGGCCGATCGTCGCCCCAGGGTGGATCTCGATGCCGGTGAGGAAGCGCGCAAGGTGCGAGATCCAGCGGGCCAGCCAGTGAAAGCCGTGCCGAAGCCACCAGCCCGCCCAACGGTGCATGACGATCGCATGCAGGCCCGGATAGCAGGTCAGCACTTCCCAGGCCGAGCGCGCCGCCGGGTCGCGCTCGAGGATGCAGGCGATGTCTTCGTGCAGGCGCTTGAACATGAGGCGGCCGAGTCTACCGGCAGCGCTCGTCGATCGCTCGGGCGATGCCGCGCAGGATCTGCACCTCTTCCGTGGTCAGCGCGGCCCGGTTGGCGAGGCGGTGCAGCCGCGAGATCAGCTTGCGCGGTGCCTTCGGCTCGAGGAAGCCGAGCGCGGAGAGGGATTGCTGCCAGTGCGCGATCAGGCCGTGCACGGCAACGCCGTCGGCAAGCGCGCCGTCGACCGCACGCGCGGCCACCGCGAAACCGCCGAGCGCCTGCCGCCATTCGTAGGCGATCAGCTGCACGGCCTGGGCCAGGTTGAGCGAGCCGTAGCGCGGATCGGTCGGGATCGACAGGCAAGCGTGACAGGTGTAGAGGTCGTCATTGGACAGGCCGAATCGCTCGGAGCCGAAGACGAAGGCGGGCCGATGCGGGCCGGCCGCCAGCTCGGCGAAGCAGGCGCGCGGCGCCGCGGTCGGCGGCCCGAAGTCGCGCGGCGTCATCGCCGTGGCGCCGGCCCAGGTGATGCCGTCGAGCGCCTCGCGCAGGCTGGCGACGACCCGCGCCGAGGCCAGCACGTCGCCGGCGCCGCTGGCCATCGCGATCGCCTCCTCGCGCTGCAGCACGTCGGGCCAGCGCGGCGCCACCAGCACCAGTTCGGAAAAGCCCATCACCTTGATGGCCCGCGCCGCGGCACCGACGTTGCCGGCATGGCTGGTGCCGACCAGCACGAAGCGGGGCGAAATCGAATCGGGCGAGCCGGAAAAGGGGGAGCCGGACACGGGGGTAGATGGCACGAGGCAGCCGCTAAGATTCGCAGCTTCCATTTTGCAGCCGCGCTGCAGCGGGCTGCGCCGTTCGCATGCCTCGCTCGGCCAAGCCAACCTCATGTCGCAAGCGCTGCATCCGATGCTCAACATCGCCATCAAGGCGGCGCGCAGCGCCGGGGCGATCATCAACCGGGCCTCGCTCGACCTCGACCGGCTCCAGGTCAACACCAAGGCGCCGAACGATTTCGTCACCGAGGTCGACCTTGCGGCCGAGACCGCCATCATCGACACGCTGCTCGGCGCCTATCCAGGCCACGGCATCCTCGCCGAGGAGTCGGGCAAGACGCGTGGCGCGAAAGACAGCGACTACGTCTGGATCATCGATCCGCTCGACGGCACCACCAACTTCATCCATGGCCTGCCGACCTACGCGGTGTCGATCGCGCTGGCTTTTCGCAACCAGGTGCAGCAGGCGGTCGTCTACGACCCGGCGCGCAACGATCTGTTCTTCGCCTCGAAGGGCCGCGGCGCCTTCCTCAACGACAAGCGGCTGCGTGTCTCGAAGCGCACCCGCATCGCCGAATGCCTGATCGGCACCGGCTTCCCGTTCCGCAAGGACGACGATTTCGCCCGCTACCTGCGGATGTTCGAGGTCGTGATGAAGAGCTGCGCCGGCCTGCGCCGCCCAGGTGCCGCGGCGCTCGACCTCTGCTACGTCGCTGCCGGCTGGTACGACGCCTTCTTCGAGACCGGCCTGGCGCCCTGGGACGTCGCCGCCGGCTCGCTGCTGGTCACCGAGGCGGGCGGTCTGGTCGGCAACTTCACCGGCGAGGCCGACTTCCTGCA
>JALYXU010000100.1 GCA_030946925.1 Pseudomonadota bacterium | reverse complement strand
CGCAATAGGTCTCGCGCAGAGCCTGCACGATCTCGCGCAGCGTCATGTTCTCGGCGGTCGAGAAATAGGTGTTGGTGGCGCTGAACACCATGTCCATGTCGGCTTCGGTCAGGTCGTAGAAGACCGGCTCGAGCTCGGGAATCTTCGGCCGCTCCTGGCGCTTCAGCGGGTCGAGGTCGGCCCAGCGCGAGCCGAGAAAGCGATAAGCGGCGATCAGCGACTGGACATGCACCTGCTTCCTGGCGATCGCAAGGTCTTCGCTCGACGCGCGATTGCCGAAGGCGTTCGCCTTGGCCCGCAGTGCGAACGATTCGACCACCGGCGCGTGCGCCATGTCGCGGGCCGCGGACCCATCGGCTGCCGGAACGTTCTGCAGCGCATCGAAGTAGGCGCGCCAGTTGTCGGGGACCGAGCTGGGATTGTCGAGATAGGTCTCGTAGAGCTCTTCGACGTACGGCGCGTTACCGCCGAACAGGTAAGAACTGGCCCTGTCTTCTTGCATCATCTCGCTCACCTTTCACGCCGGATTCCGGCGTTGCAGTGGGTTTGGAACCTTCCGCGCTTCGGCTCGACCGGCTACGGATTGCGGCCCGGCTCGTTGATTCAACACGAGGCGCGGGATGGACTTCTTCAAGTCTCGATGAACTGTAGCACCGGGAGGTCATCGCGACGCGATGCGGCTCGACTTGCGAGCTCGGACATTGGTATTGCGCTACAACAGACGGCGCCGTGCATCGGCGTATTCCGCGGCAAGCCGTTCGATCAGCTCGCGAGCTGGGACCACCTTGCGGATCGCGCCGATGCCTTGTCCCGATCCCCAGATGTCCTTCCAGGCCTTGCGCGCGTCGCCGCCGAAATTCATCGCGCTGGGGTCGCTCGCCGGCAGCGCCTCGGGATCGAGCCCGGCGTTGCGGATCGAGCCCTTCAGGTAGTTGCCGTCGACGCCGGTGAAGAGGCTCGAGTAGACGATGTCGTCGCTCGTGCCTTCGACGATCATCTGCTTGTAGGCGTCGACGGCGCGAGCCTCCACGGTGGCGATGAATGCAGAGCCGATGTAGGCGAAGTCGGCGCCCATCGCGCGTGCGGCAAGCACCGCGCCGCCGTTGCTGATCGCCCCCGAGAGCGCGAGCGGACCGTCGAACCATTCGCGGATCTCGGCGACCAGCGCGAACGGGCTCTTGGTGCCGGCGTGGCCACCGGCCCCGGCGGCGACGGCGATCAGTCCGTCGGCGCCCTTCTCGATCGCTTTTTTCGCGAAGGTGTTGTTGATGATGTCGTGCAGCACGACTCCGCCCCAGCCGTGGACCGCCGCGTTGACGTCGACCCGGGCGCCGAGCGAAGTGATGACGATCGGGACCTTGTACTTCGCGCACATCTGCATGTCGTGCTCGAGCCGATCGTTGCTGCGGTGGACGATCTGGTTGATCGCGAACGGCGCCGCCGGACGATCGGGATGCGCGCGATCGTGGGCGGCGAGCGCCTCCGTGATCTCGGCGAGCCAGTCGTCGAGCTGCGTCGCCGGCCGCGCGTTGAGCGCCGGCATGGCCCCGACGACGCCGGCCTTGCACTGTTCGATGACGAGTGTCGGGTTGCTGATGATGAAGAGAGGCGCGCCGATGATCGGCAGCGGCAGCGAGCGAAGGACGGGGGGCAGCGGCATGCGAACCTTGGTTGCGGGCGGTGATCGCCTTTGCGGACGACTAGAACGCGTCGATCGGCAGCGCCATGACGCTGGCAGCGCCATCGACGATTGATCCCGCCGTCCCGGGCACTGTGCTCAGCAGGTGCTCGGCGTAGAAGCGCGCCGTGGCAACCTTGGCCTGAAGGAAGGCGGCATCGCCCTCGCCCGCTGCCAGCGCGCGTTCGGCGGCGAGCAGCGACCGCGCCATCTGCCAGCCGGCCATCAGGTTGCCGGCGAGCATGAGGTAAGGCACGGAGCCGGCGAACACGGCGTTCGGATTCGCCTTGCTCTCGCGGACCACGAAATCGACGACCTGCTCGAACGCCAGGCGGGCCTCGCGAAGGCGCTTGAGCATCGACCGCGCTGCATCGCTCGCTCCGCCTTCGAGCGCCGCCTCGGTCGCGGCGATCTGCGCCGCGATCCCCCGGGCGACACGGCCGCCGTCGCGCGCGGTCTTGCGGCCGACCAGGTCGTTGGCCTGGATCGCGGTCGTGCCTTCGTAGATGGGCAGGATCCGGGCATCGCGCAGGAACTGCGCCGCACCGGTCTCCTCGATGAAGCCCATGCCGCCGTGGACCTGCACGCCGAGGCTCGCCACCTCGACGCTCATCTCGGTGCTGTAGCCTTTGACGAGCGGCACCAGGAATTCGTAGAACGCCTGGTTCTGCTTGCGCGTGTCGGCATCGGCATGGTGATGCGCCGCATCGAAGGCGGCCGCGCCGACCATCGCCATCGCCCGGCAACCTTCCGTGTAGGCGCGCATCGTCATCAGCATGCGGCGCACGTCGGGGTGATGGACGATGCTGGCGCTGCCGGCCACCGAGCCGTCGACCGGACGCGACTGCACCCGCTCCTTGGCGAAGGCCGCGGCCTTCTGGTAGGCCCGCTCCGCCACCGCGATTCCCTGCACGCCGACTGCAAAGCGGGCCGCATTCATCATGATGAACATCGTCTCGAGGCCGCGGTTTTCCTCGCCGATGAGGATGCCGATCGCGCCCGGCCGATCGAGCCCTGGCCCACCCCTGTCGCCGAACTGGAGCACCGCCGTCGGACTCGCCTTGATGCCGAGCTTGTGCTCGATGCTGACGCACCAGGCGTCGTTCCTCTGGCCGACGGCGCCGTCGGCATCGAGCAGGAACTTCGGGACGATGAAGAGGCTGATTCCCTTGACGCCTTCCGGCGCGCCGACGACCCGGGCCAGAACCAGATGGACGATGTTCTCGGCCATGTCGTGCTCGCCGTAGGTGATGAAGATCTTGGTGCCGACGAGCCGGTAGCGGCCGTCCCCCAGCGGCTCGGCCCGGGTGCGCACCAGCGCCAGGTCGCTGCCGGCCTGCGGCTCGGTCAGGTTCATCGTGCCGGTCCATTCGCCGGAGATCATCTTCGGAATGAAGCGCTGCTGCTGCGCCGGTGTTCCGGCGGTCAGCAAGGCCTCGATCGCCGCGTCGGTCAGGAGCGGACAGAGCGCGAAGCTCAGGTTCGCGCTGTTGATCATCTCGATGCAAGCCGCGCCGATCGTCTTCGGCAAGCCCTGGCCGCCAAACGATTCGGGATGCTGCAGACCTTGCCAGCCGCCTTCGCCGAACTGGCGAAATGCCTGTCTGAATCCAGGTGTCGTCGTCACGACGCCGTCTTTCAATGACGAAGGATGGGTGTCGCCGTCACGGTTGAGCGGCGCCAGCACGGTTTCGCTGAAGCGTGCGCATTCCTCCAGAACCGCCTGGGCCGTTTCCAGGCCGGCATCGGCAAAACCCGGGAGGGCCGAGATGGCCTCGAGGTCGGCCAGTTCCTTCATGCAGAACAGCATGTCCTTGACCGGTGCCGTGTAGCTCATCGCAGGATTCCTTTCGAGGCGCCTGACGTCAGGGGAAGATCAACGGCCCGAGGGCCGGGCGATGCGAGCCTTGCCGGCCCCGCCGCTAGAGCGCGGCGACCAGTTCGGGCACGGCGATGAACAGATCCTGGACCAGCCCGTAATCGGCGACGCTGAAGATCGGCGCTTCTTCGTCCTTGTTGATCGCGACGATGACCTTGGAGTCCTTCATCCCGGCAAGGTGCTGGATCGCGCCGCTGATGCCGGCGGCGATGTAGAGCTGCGGCGCGACGATCTTGCCGGTCTGGCCGACCTGCCAGTCGTTCGGCGCGTAGCCGGCATCGACCGCGGCGCGGCTGGCGCCCAGCGCGGCGCCGAGCTTGTCGGCCAAGGGCGTCAGCACGTCGTTGAACTTGTCGCTCGAGCCGAGCGCGCGGCCACCCGAGACGATGATCTTGGCCGAGGTCAGCTCGGGGCGATCGTTCTTCGCGATCTCGGAGCCGACGAACGACGACTTGCCGGCGTCGCCGGTGGCCGTGACGGTCTCCACGCTGGCCGTGCCGCCCGCGGCGGCGGCCGGATCGAAGCCGGTGGTCCGCACCGTGATCACCTTGACGGCGTCGAGGCTCTGAACCGTGGCGATGGCATTGCCTGCATAGATCGGGCGCTCGAAGGTGTCGGCGGAATCGACCTTGGTGATGTCGGAGATCTGCCCGACATCGAGCTTCGCGGCGACCCGCGGCGCGATGTTCTTTCCCGACGCCGTGGCCGCGAACAGGATGTGCGTGTAGCCAGGGGCGAGCGCAAGAACCTGCGCCGCGACGTTCTCGGCAAGGCCATGCGCGAAAGCCTCGCTTTCGGCATGCAGCACCTTGCCGACGCCGGCTACTGCTGCCGCGGCGGCCGCTGCCCCCGAAGCGCCCGCACCTGCGATCAGCACGTGTACCTCACCGCCGATCTTGGCGGCCGCGGTCACGGTGTTGAGAGTGGCCGGGCGGATGCCCGCGTTGTCGTGCTCGGCAACGACGAGCGTCTTGATTTCGGCCATGTCAGATCACCTTCGCTTCGTTCTTCAGCTTCGCGACCAGCGTCGCCACGTCGGGTACCTTGATGCCGGCGCCGCGCTTGGGCGGTTCGCTGACCTTGAGCGTTTTCAGGTGCGGCTTGACGTCGACGCCCAGATCGGCCGGCTTGAAGATGTCCATCCGCTTCTTCTTCGCCTTCATGATGTTCGGCAAGGTCACGTAGCGCGGCTCGTTGAGGCGAAGGTCGGTGGTGATGACGGCAGGCAGCTTCAGCTTCAGCGTTTCGGCGCCGCCGTCGACCTCGCGCGTCACGCTGGCAAAGCCGTCGGCGACCTCGACCTTCGAGGCGAACGTGGCCTGCGGCAAATCGGCGAGCGCGGCCAGCATCTGGCCGGTCTGGTTGCAGTCGTCGTCGATCGCCTGCTTGCCGAGGATGACGAGGCCAGGCTGCTCCTTGTCGAACAGCGCCTTCAGAAGCTTGGCCACCTCGAGCGGCTGCAGCTCGTCGTCGCACTGGACCAGGATGGCCCGATCGGCGCCGATCGCCATCGCCGTGCGCAATGTTTCCTGGCATTGCTGGACACCGCAGGAGACGGCGATGACCTCGGTGACGACGCCCTTCTCGCGAAGCCGGACGGCCTCCTCGATGGCGATCTCGTCGAACGGATTCATGCTCATCTTGACGTTGGCGATGTCGACGCCGCTGCCGTCCGACTTGACCCGGACCTTGACGTTGTAGTCGACGACGCGCTTGACGGGGACCAGAACTTTCATGTCGGGCGGCTCCTGGAGTCGAAAGGCAATCGAAAGGGTCCTGCGAGTTTAGCCAGCCCGACCCGTGCCCTGGGCTCGCCGATGGATACAGAAGCGTGGCTTTGCCCGCGTCACGGTGTCGTCTTCGGCACTGCCTTGACCTGCGGCAACTCGTCGCAGATGAATGTCACTTCCGGCGTCTGGACGCGAAACAGGTGCCAGCCCGAGGACTCGCTGACGATGACCAGCGCATGCTTGCCCTGGGCCTCGCAATAGTCGTTGGCGAGCTTGATGCCGCGCGCCTTGATCTCGGCGTCGCTCGGCGATCCGCCGCCGGCGCTGGGCCGGACCTTGTACGAGTCGGGCCCGGTCTTGATGACGTCCGGGCCGGGCTTCATCATGTTCGACACGCTCGAGCAGCCGGACACGGCGACGGAGACAAGGGCGACGGTCAGAGCTGCAGAGAAGGCTTTCATCGGTGTCCTAGTTCGTTCCGGCAGCCAGGGCTGGCATGGGCGCCGGGACCCGAACTCTATGCTGCGCGCCGGACACCGCCTCGATATGATCCGCCGACCGGCCCAGGTGACGGAATCGGTAGACGTAGCGGGCTTAAAACTCGCAGCCGAAAGGCGTGCGGGTTCGAGTCCCGCCCTGGGCACCAGCGTCGCGACTTGACGCCACGATTCATTCCGCGGCGGTCACGCCCGTTTCGGGCCCAGGATGGACATCAACCGCGGAACCTCGGCCAACAGCTCGCCGGCCAGGTAGCCGAGCGGTCCGAATTTGCTTGCCAGGGCCGCACCTGCGCGGGCGTGCAGCGCGACGCCCCAAACCGCCGCCTGCTCGAGGGCAGCACCTCGCGCAGCGAGGCCGGCGACGATGCCGGCCAGCGTGTCTCCCGACCCCGACGTGCCGAGACCCGGGTTCTGCGAGTCGTGCCGCCAGCCCCTGCCGTCGGCGGTGGCGACGAAGGTGGTGGCGCCTTTCAAGGCGACCGTGCAATTCCAGCGCTGCGCCGCGCCGCGCGCGTGGACCTCGGGATGAGCAAGGATCTCGGCTTTGCTGACGTTCAGCAAATGCGCCATCTCGCCGGCGTGCGGTGTTAGCAACGAACCTTCGGCGCCCTCTCCTGCAGACGCGACATCCATGGCCGCGGCATCCAGGATCAACGAGCTGTCATGGCCGATCGCCTCGACCACGCGACGGGCAAACTCGATGCATGCTGCCGGGTCGACCCAGCCCGGCCCGAGCAGCACCGCGTTGACCGAGCCGAGCAGGCCCTCGATGAGCCGCACGCCATCGCTCGACAAGCCGCCGCTCTTCGACTCCGGCAGCGCGATCACGCGCGCCTCGGGCAAGTTGAGGGCGAGCCCCGCGGCGACGCTGCCTGCGGTCGCGACGACCAGCTTGCCGGCGCCCGCGCGCAGCGCCGCGGTCGCCGCCAGCCAGGCCGCGCCTGGCATCTCCCGGCTGCCGGCAACGATGAGGACGTGGCCACGCTCTTCCTTGTCGGCCGCTGCGCCGGGCTGCGGCAATGGCCAGTCACGCAGCAGCGCATCGTCGACCGAGTTCCACGAGGTGCCGGCCATCTCAGGCTTTCGGCGCGATCGGCGCGTCGGGTTCGGCAGTGACCGGCGCGTGCGCCCGCTGCACCGGCGAGACGAAGTTCTCTCGCGTCAAGACGAGCTTGCCGTGCGGGCCCGCGCCGGGATCGAAGGCGTACGACGTGACGCCGCAGTTCGGCACGTCGGCGGCGGCGTCGATGTCGAGAATTTGTCTCTCATCCATGCGCTCGAGCAGATAGCGCATGCAATTGACGGTGACCTGGTGCGCGACGACGAGCACCCGCTCGCCGCGGTACTCGCGCGTCAGCATTTCGAGAAAGCTGCGCAGTCGCAGGATCACGTCGCACCAGCTTTCGCCGCCGGGCGGCCGGAAATAGAACTTGCCGACGTGCTTGCGCTGCTCGGCAAGATCGGGGAAACGGCTCCGTATGCCGGCGACCGTCAGGCGATCGAGGACGCCGAACTCCTTCTCGCGCAGCCGCTCGTCCTGGAGGCGTCTGACGTCGGACCGGCCGGCCGCCGTCAGCAGGCGTTCTGCAGTCTGCGCAGCCCGTAGGTAGGGCGAATAGAGAACGACGTGCGGCGGCTCGGCTTCGAAGACACCGCTGAACCACGTTCCGAGCGCGTCGGACTGCGCTTCGCCCAGCCTCGAGAGAGGAACATCGACATCGCGCTCGGCGATGTCGATCACATGGGTGTCTGCTGCCTCGGCGGCATCACGCGCGACATTGCCCGCGCTTTGACCGTGCCTGACGATCCAGACCGTTTCCGGCCACTTCTGTTCTGCCATGTTCGATGGACCCTGGGGTCGGTGATGCCGATCCCCGGCAAGCGTCGGGCCGACCCGG
>JALYXU010000087.1 GCA_030946925.1 Pseudomonadota bacterium | reverse complement strand
CAAACGCAACGGCCACATGCGCTGGACTCGAGAGGGTGCCAACTCGTTGTTGCAGGTCCGCTGCGCCATCCTCAACGGGTTCGACGTGCGCAACTTCATGCGCTGGTACCCGCCAGGCAAACAATTTGCGCCACTTCCGAGGGCTCGTTCGCTCTCATAGGAGAGGCCCACAAATTTGGCCACTCCCAGGGGGCCGCTGACCCGGTCGCAAGCGGAGCGTGCCGGGCAGCTCCTGGCCGTCCATCCGTCGACGGTTTACCGCCTGCGCGCGCGGTTTCTGCGCAACCCGGCAACCTCAACGCTGAAGCATGTCCGCGGCGGCCCGCGCGGCAACCGGCTGGGCGGACCCGTGGAGACCGTAGTTGCCGACGTCGTCGAGACGTGGCTCCCCAAGCAGCGCCATCTCGCCCATCCCGTCTTGGAGACCTATCAGGAGGTCAAGCGCCGCTGTCGGAACCTCCAGCTTGCACCGCCGGCTCGCAATACGGTTGCGCAGCGGATCGAGCAACACCGTGCGGCCGAACTGGCGCTGCTCGCAGCACAGCCGGCGGCCGAGAAGGCCCCGGGCAGCTTCGGAGCTACGTGGCCACTTGAGATCGTGCAGATCGACCACACGCTGGCCGACGTGCTGATCGTTGACCGCTTCACCCGTCGCGTCATCGGAAGGCCTTGGGTGTCCGTGGCCATCGATCTGGCGACTCGCAGCGTGCCAGCATTTTTCGTCGGCTTGGAGCGGCCGGGAGCCTCCACGGTAGCGCTCCTGCTCAGCCGCGTCGCCCAGCCCAAGGAGGGGTGGCTCACCCATCTCGGCCTGGCGGTCGACTGGCCGATGCACGGCATTCCACAGAACCTGCACCTCGACAACGCAACCGAATTCCACAGTCGAGCGCTCCGTTCCGGCTACGCCCAGTACGGGATCGAGATCATGTATCGGCCGGTCGGGCGACCGCACTACGGCGGACACGTCGAGAGGATGAATCGCACGCTGATGCAGCGCCTCAAGGGGCTGCCCGGCGCCACGGGCAACACGACGCGTGGCCGCAAGCAACGCAAGCCCGAAGACACGGCTTGCCTGACCCTGACCGAGTTCGAGCGCTGGTTGGCGCTCGAGGTCGGCCAGCACTACCACCGAAGCGAGCACCGTGGGTTGCACGGCGGCACGCCGTACGCCGCCTGGGCGACCTTGACCGCGAACCGACCACCGCGGCGTTTACCGCCTGGCCCTGATGAAGCCCGGCAGCTGCTCATCCGCTTCATGCCAATGCAGCTGCGCACGATCCAGCCTGACGGCCTCACGATCTTCTACATCCGCTATTGGCACCCCGTCTTCATCGTCTGGCGCGAGCAGAAGCGGCGGGTGCGGGTTCGCTACCACCCGGAGGACCTGTCCCGGGTCTATGTCAGTTCCGATGGAGCGAACTACGTGGAGGCGAGCTACGCCGACCTGCGCCGGCCGAGCATCAGTCTGTGGGAGCAACGCGCGGCCGTGAAGCACCTGCGCGCAGCCAACGAGCGACGACTGTCGGAAGAGCTGGTCTTCCGGGCCATCGGTCAGCAGCGGCGGATCGTCGAAGACGCCAACCGCCGGGCACGCCAAGCGAGGGCAGGACGGCCGCCCTTCGAGGCGCCGATGGCGGCCGCCCATCGTGCACCCTCGCCTGTCGACTACAGCAAGGACGTCGCGGCCTATCCCGTGGAGATCTGGCATGACTACACGTGACCATCTGCACCCCGCGGCGCGGCAAATGCTCGCCCTTTCCGAGGACAAGCGCATCCAGGCCTTACAGGTCGACCGCTGGATCGACTACCCGCGCGCAATCGAGGCGCTGGCTCGCCTTCGACGCTTGGTCGAGATGCCACAGCGCGAGCGCATGCCGTGCTTGGTCATGCACGGACCTTCGAACATCGGCAAGACGCTCATCGTGCGCAAGTTCGTGCGCGACCATCCGCCGGCCTTCGACGGCAGCCGGGGCGTTGAGCGCCGGTCGGTGATCGCGATGCAGATGCCGCCGACACCCGATCAGCGACGCTTCTACCGGGCGCTTCTGGCGGTGATCGGTGCCCCCCAAGGTCCAAGCACCACTCTGGCAAGCCTCGAGCAGGTCGCTCGCGACATCCTGCTGCGCATGGCGCCCCGGATGCTCATCGTCGATGAGGTGCACCATCTGCTGGCCGGGAGTCACCGCGAGCAGCGTGCCTCGCTGAACCTGCTGAAGTACCTTGCGAATGAGCTCAAGATGAGCATCGTCGCGGTGGGCACGAGCGACGCTCCGGTAGCCTTCCAGAGCGACGCGCAGATCTACAGCCGCTTTGCGCCCTTCGAGGTCCCGCGCTGGTCCGAGTCGGAGGAATTTCGTCGGCTGCTGAGCGCATTCGAGGCGGCCTTGCCGCTGAGACGCGCCTCGGATCTTACGCAACGACCGATCGTTCAGTTCCTGATTGCTGCGAGCGGCGGCTTGCTCGGCGAGGTCTCGAGGCTGCTCAACGACGCGGCTGAGCAGGCAATCCGTGATGGCAGCGAGCAGATCACCTTGGCCCAGTTGGAGGTTGCGGCGCATGCTCACGCATAGCCCGCTGTGGCCGATCGCGCCTCGGCCCTTCGACGATGAAGCGTTCGGCAGTTGGTTCGGGAGAGTCGCGGCAAAGTACGGCATCAGCGTGCTCGAGCTGGCCGAATCGGCCGGCGTCGGCATCGATGTTGGAGAAAGCGGGAGCACTTGGCTCGGGGCGGCAGTCCCAGGTACCAGCGCAGTGAGACGACTCGCCCATCTATGCCGCATGCCGGCGGTCGAGCTCAGGCGATTGCGGCCAAAAGCGTCTGAAGGTCTGACCAAGCGCTTCTACTATTGCTACAGGTGCCTGTACTTGAATCCGGCCGACGTTACGGCGCCGTACTGGAAGGCCCAGTGGCTCTCCGAGTCGGGAGGCCCTTGTTTGCTGCATGCGAAAAGCGGCAACTGGCTGACGCCAAGTCACTTGAAAAACCACCCGAACATGCGTCGGCTACTTCGCTTCATAAGCCGTAAACGCTACACAGTGGAATGGGCTGCCGCGAGCTGATTTCATGTACGCTCGCATGTGTTGTTGACACGGCTCGCATCTGTTGTTGAACTCAACAGACGCAAAGCGACCTCGCCGGGACCTTGCGCCAGATCAGCGAAGCGGGCGCGGCAGGCTTTACAAAGGCCCGGTCGCGGCCGCGATCGTGGCGTCGAGCCGGGACGGCAAGGGCATCCTGACGCACGCCGATCTCGACCGGTACAAGCCCCGCGAGTTCGCTCCGGTCGAGTGTGACTACCGCGGCTATCACATCGTCTCGGCACCACCTCCGAACTCCGGTGGCGTCATCGTCTGCGAGATCCTCAACGTGCTCGAAGGCTATCCGCTGAGGGACTGGGGCTTTCGGTCGGCGGAGGCCGTGCACGTGCAGATCGAGGCGATGCGTCATGCTTACGTTGACCGCAACAGCTACCTGGGCGATCCCGATTTCGTCAAGAACCCGCTCGAGCACCTGCTCGACAAAGCGTACGCGGCCAAGATCCGCGCCGTGATCGATCCCGCCAGGCCAGCCGTCTCCAAAAACCTCGGGCCCGGCGTGCCTCCGCACGAGGGTGCCAACACGACGCACTACTCGATCGTAGATGGCAAGGGCAACGCCGTCGCAGTCACCTACACCCTCAACGAACTGTTTGGCGCGAAGGTCACGGCGGCCAAGACCGGCGTGCTGCTCAACAACGAGATGGACGACTTCACGATCAAGCTCGGTGTGCCGAACACCTACGGCCTCGTACAAGGCCAAGCGAACGCGATCGCGCCGGGCAAACGCCCACTCAACTCGATGAGTCCGACGATCGTCACGAAGGATGGCAAGCCGGTCTTGGTGGTCGGGACGCCTGGCGGCAGTCGCATCATCACTGCGGTCGTGCACACGATCATCAACGTGATCGACTACGGTATGAATATCCAGGAGGCCGTCGATGCGCCCCGTTTCCATCAGCAGTGGATGCCCGATCGGACAACCCTGGAGCCGTACGCGCTGAGCCCCCGATACCAGGAAGATTCTGGAGGGCATGGGACACGTTTTCGGCACGATGGGGCCCGGACACCACGTCGAGGCCGTGCTCGTTGGCGCTCCGACGCTCGGCGGCAAGCCCGTCGGGAACAACCGCTTCTACGGCGCGAATGATCCGCGCCGCAATACCGGCCTGGCGCTCGGGTATTGAATTGCCCGCCAGCCGACGACCGCACACTTGGGATCCAGCATGAAAACAGTGCTTCTCGAACAGCGGCTTTTGAGCCTCTATAAGCAGGCCGTCGGGCTGAGGCGTTGGGATGTCGCCGAGCACCTGTTGGCGGCAATCGAGGCTTGCGCGCCGCCCGACAGCGCGATGAGCGCCACGGTGACTGAGGCCTACGCCATAGCTGCCCGGGTGATGGCGCCCGATCTAGTATCCGTGGCCCGATGATCGGGCGTTTCTGTTAGAGGTCACCAAAGCCACGCTTGCCAAAGAAAATTCAACGCAGGAGATCGCCATGATCGCTCGCCGCTTTTCACTCGCCTTGTACGGCCACTTCCGCTGTCTGCCGATGCAGCTTGGCGCCGGTTGCTGCTCATGAGCCGGCACTACGACCTCATCGTCGTCGGCACGGGTACGGCGGCCACCGGCGTCGCGACTCGCGTGCGAGCAGCTGGCCGTAGCGTGGCGATCATCGACTTTCGGCCCTTCGGCGGCACTTGCGCCTTGCGCGGTTGCGATCCGAAGAAAATGCTCGTCGGCGGCGTCTCGGTGCTCGACCATCAGCGCCTTATGAGCGCGAACGGCGTCGAGGGCCGCCTTCACATCGATTGGCCGAAGCTGATGGCATTCAAGCGCACCGTCACCGACCCGGTCCCCGAATCGAAAGAGAAGGCCTTCCGGGACAAGGGTATCGACGCGTTTCACGGCCGGGCGACATTCACTGGTCCGAACCTCCTCGAGGTCAATGGCGAAGCGCTCGAAGGAAAACAGATCGTGCTTGCCTGCGGCGCCGAGCCGGTGGCGCTGAATGTCGCAGGGGAAGAGCACCTCGTCGACAACGAGGGGTTCCTCAGCCTCGCTTCGATGCCGCGCCGTGTCGTCTTCGTGGGCGGCG
>JALYXU010000077.1 GCA_030946925.1 Pseudomonadota bacterium | reverse complement strand
CGAAGACGTAGCCCTTCGCCTTCAATTCGGTGCGCAGCTCGACGTGGTTTTCGATGATGCCGTTGTGCACCAGGCCGACCCGGCCCGAGGCTGCCATGCCGGACGCCTCGCCTGCGTCGCCCGTGCTCGCCGCCACTCCGGGGCCGTGCGAGAAATGCGGATGGGCGTTGCCGATGACCGGCGCGCCGTGCGTCGCCCAGCGCGTGTGCGCGATGCCGGTGCCGCCTTCGAGATGTTCGGCGGCGACGTTGGCGCTCAGCTCCGCGACGCGGGCGGTGCTGCGCGCCCGGCGCAGCTTGCCGTCCTGATGCAGGGCGACGCCGCATGAGTCGTAGCCCCGGTATTCCAGCCGGCGCAGGCCCTCGACGAGAACCGGGACGATGTTGCGGGCGCTGACGGCGCCGACGATTCCACACATGGCGGCTTCCTTGAAGAGAAAGGCGACTGTAGGTGGGGCATTAAGAAATTAATCCGCGTTAATCAAGGCAAAATGAACTTTGCTTGCACCGTTGGGAGTCCATGAAAGAATCTTCCAATCAGTCTGTCTATGCGAAAGAATCGGCTGATCGCATCGCCCTCGACCCGACCGATTGGAAAATCCTCGCGGCCTTGCAAGTCGACGCTTGCATCACCAACCACGAACTCGCCGAGCGGGTCCACACCTCGCCGGCAACCTGTCTACGCCGGGTCCGGCGGCTGGTGGAGTCGGGCGTGATCGAGCGGCGGGTGGCGATCCTGTCGAGCGAAAAGCTCGGCTTCGGCCTCACCGCGATCGTCGAGCTGACGCTCGATCGGCAGTCGGCCGACGCGCTCGCCGCGTTCGAGGCCCGTGCCGTCGCCGAGGCCGCCGTGCAGCAGTGCCATCGGGTCTCGCCGGGGCCCGACTTCGTGCTCATCGTGCAACTCGCCGACATGGCCGCCTACCACGCGCTCGTGCAGCGCCTGTTCACGGCCGACGCCAACGTTCGCAACGTCAAGGCCTTCTTCAGCGTGCACCGTGCCAAGTGCGAGACCCGCATCGGCTTGCCCGTGGCCTCGTGAGGTGCAGCTAGCGCTTGACGACGACGAGGCCCTTCAAGTAGTCGCCCTCGGGGAATGTCACGGTCATCGGGTGATCGGCGGCGGCGCCGAGACGGGCATGGATGAAGCCGTCGACCCCGGCATCGAGTCCGGCGCCGGCGACGATCTTGTGGAACAGGTCGGGGCCGATCCCGCCCGAGCATGAAAACGTGAACAGGACTCCGCCTGGCCGTAGCAGCAGCAGGGCCAGGCGATTGATGTCCTTGTAGGCGCGGGCGGCCCGCTCGGCGTGCGCGGCGGTCGGCGCCAGCTTCGGCGGATCGAGGACGATGGCGTCGAAGCTGCGGCTGGCCGCCAGGAAGGTGCGCAGCGTCGCATTGACGTCGGCATCGAGACCTTGATGGCGCGCCGCGTCGTGGCCGTTGCGCGCCACGTTCGCGGCAGCGCCGGCGAGTGCCGGCGCCGATGAATCGATGCCCGTGACGTGCTCGGCACCGCCGGCCAGCGCCGCGACGCTGAAGCCGCCGGTATAGCAGTAGCAGTTGAGAACGCGGGCCAGGGCGAACCGGCGGACGGTCTCGGCGAACAACAGGCGGTTGTCGCGCTGGTCGAGGTAGAAGCCGGTCTTGTGACCGGTCGCGACGTCGAGCGCGAACTGCCAGCCGTGCTCGTGGATCGTCAGCGTCGTCGCGGCGTCGGCAGGGCTGCCGGCTGGCTGCCCGATGGCATCGCCACCGTGCAGCCAGCCGGTGGCGACCTGCAGTCCTTCGCGCTGACGCGACGCCGTGTCGCTGCGCTCGTAGAGACGCGACGCGCCGGTGGCTCGGATGAGTGCGGCGGCGATCGTCGCCTTCCAGCGTTCGCTGCCGGCGGAGAGGAACTGCACGCTCAGCGTCTCGGCATAGCGATCGACGACTAGTCCGGGCAGGCCGTCGGACTCGCCATGCACGAGCCGGACGCCGTCGCTGGGAACCGCGAGCCGGGCCCGCATCGCCACCGCGGCCTCGATGCGCCGGGCGAAGAACGCGGCATCGATCCGCTCGCTCTCCTCGAAGCTCCAGACCCGCAGCCGGATCAGCGATTGCGGGCTGTAGGCGGCCCAGCCGAGAAAGCCACCCTCGCTCGACTCGACCCGCACCGTCTCGCCCGAGTCGGCCTTGCCGCTACCCACGCTGCCCTCGAAGACCCACGGATGCCGGCGCAGCAGCGAGCGCTCCTTGCCGGGCCTGAGGCGAACGACCTTCACCGTCGATCGGCCTTGCCTAGTCCCGCTTCCTGGCACGCGGATGGGCGGCGTCGTAGACCTTCGAGAGATGGCCGAAGTCGAGCTGGGTGTAGACCTGCGTCGTCGTGATGTTGGCGTGGCCGAGCAGCTCCTGAACCGCACGCAGGTCCCCGCTCGACTGCAGCAGATGCGAGGCGAAGGAGTGGCGCAGCATGTGCGGATGGACGTGCGCCGGCACGCCCGCGCCGATCGCACTCGCCTTCAGTCGTGAACGGATCTGGCTCGGCGTCAGGCGGGTGCCACGCTGACTGACGAAGAGTGCCGGCTCGACGCTGCGCGCCATCGCGGCACGCGCCACCAGCCAGGTCTCAAGGGCTTGCAATGCCGGCTTGCCAACCGGGACGCTGCGCCGCTTGCTGCCCTTGCCGAGGACATGCGCACTGGCATCGGCAACATCGATCCAGCCGGCGGCACCGACACCGGGCCCGAGGTCGAGGCCGACCAGCTCGCCGACGCGCAGGCCGCAGCCATAGAGCAGCTCGGTGATGCAGACATCGCGCGCCCCCAGCCGCGGATCGCCGATGCGGCTCCGGTGCTCGACCAGCGCCACCGCATGGTCGACCGACAGCGCCTTCGGCAAGGGCTTGGCGGCGCGCGGGGCGCGGACGCCGTCGACCGGATTGGCGGCGACCAGGCCATCGCGGCCGAGCCATCGGTAGAGACCGCGCCAGGCCGAGAGGACGAGCGCGATGCTGCGCGGCGCAAGGCCCGCGCCGTGCAACTGCGCGGCCCAGCGGCGGACGTGCTGCACCTCGGCTCGGCGCAGTGGCACGTGCGCAGCGGCCGCGAGCTGTTGCAAGCGCCCTAGCGCGTCGGCGTAGATCACCAGGGTCCGCGCGGCAAGCCGGCGCTCGACCTTCAGGTGTTCGAGGTGCGCCGTGATGTCCGGATCGATCGGCGCAGCCACTAGCAGGCTCAGATCGCCGGCAACAGCCGGGTCAGCGCCGCGCTCGCGATCTCGCCGATCCGGGACAGGAACTCGGTGCCCATCGCTGCGGTGTAGCGGGTGGGGTCGGGCGAGGCGAGCACGAGCAGGCCGAACGCGGCGCCGTGGCTCTCGTTGCGCAGCGGGATCATCGCGATCGACGCCGCCTGGCCGGGGTCGTCGAGCCACTGCAC
>JALYXU010000074.1 GCA_030946925.1 Pseudomonadota bacterium | reverse complement strand
GAGTTGCCGACGTTCCAGCGTCGCCTTGTCGCGTTTAGCAATGAGCTCGACTTCGGCCTGGTTTCCGCGACCGTCGTCGTCGACCGCCCAGGCACAGCCGCGCTGTTTTGCAACACTGGAAACACCCAGGAGGGATTCCTCGAGGCCTCGGCGAACGTCAGCGACTCGAGGCGCGACCCGGTGATGAAGCGGCTCAAGCGGACCAGCGTTCCATTTCGATACGACCAAGCCCTCTACGTCGACTCAGGTGTGGGAGGAACAAGCACTTTTTGGCTATCGCACCGGCATCTCGGTTGCGTTACATCTCCAGGATCACAAGCACTTCCTGCTTGGCATCGACCGCGCGAAGCCTTTGCCTACTGATGTCCACCAGGTGACGCTTCTGATGGCTGCGCTGCAGCTGCTAGCGGCTCATGCGCAAGATGCCGCCATGAGGTTTTGCGGTGTTTCTGGCCCTGCCGCTGCGCTCTAAGCGTGACTCTTTCCCCTCGCGAGCGGGAGTGCTTTCAATGGGCCGCAGCCGGCAAGACCGCGTGGGAAACCGGCAGGATTCTTTCCATTGCCGAGGGGTCCGTCGCCAAGATCATGCTGGCCGCGACCCAAAAGCTGGACTGCGTCAGCAAGCCGCAGGCGTTGGTCAAGGCATTGCGCCTGGGGCTGATCTCCTGACGAGCGAGTGGGTTGTGCGAGTGGCGTCTGTACGTGCTACCCAGCCCCGTGTCAAGGCCCAGTAGTGGCACTGGGGGCTTCCTGACGATCACGAGACACTCGCCTCGTCATGAACCTCTTGCTTGTCGACGAGTTCCCGCAAATGCTGCCGTCGCTGCGACGTGCCGTGCGCGAGCTCGGGATAGAAATTAGCGTCACCGCCGTCACGACCACCGCCGCGGCCCGGTCGGAGCTGCACCGGGGCACGAGCTTCGATCTGGTCCTTCTCGACGTCGTGAAGATGGATACGCTTTGCTGGCCGAGCTCAGCGCCGCTGCGCCAAGGATGCCCGTGACCGTCATTTCGGCCTTCGACGGAACGGTCGATATCGTCCGGGCGCTTCGTCTAGGCGCCTCGGCGTTCCTGGCGAAAGACGCCCGATACGGTGCCTTGGTTGAAACACTGCGAGGGGCGATGTCGTCTGCGGCATCTTCGAGCCAGTCAAAATAGCTTCATGCCGCATGCGAAAGCCGTTCTGCGTCGGCGGGTCCACGCTGTGCGTTGCCGGGTGGCCTGCGGTTGACCATGCGCGTTCTCGGCATCGAGACGTCGTGCGACGAGACCGGCGTTGCATTGGTCGAGGCGGACGCCACCGGCGTGCCGCGTCTGCTCGGCCAGGCCTTGCACAGCCAGGTCGAGATGCATTCGGCTTACGGGGGTGTCGTCCCGGAGCTCGCGTCCCGTGACCACATTCGTCGGGTCTTGCCGCTCCTCCAGTCGGTGCTCGACGACGCGGGCATCGACCGCCGAGGCATCGACGTCGTTGCCTATACGCGCGGGCCGGGCCTTGCCGGCGCCTTGCTTGTCGGCGCCGGGGTGGCTTGCTCGCTCGCGGCGGCGCTGGCGAAGCCCGCGCTCGGCGTCCATCACCTCGAGGGCCATCTGCTGTCCCCGTTCCTGTCGGCCGACCCGCCAGAGTTTCCGTTCGTCGCGTTGCTCGTCTCCGGCGGACACACCCAGTTGCTTCAGGTCGACGATGTCGGCGACTACAGCTTGCTCGGTGAGACGATCGACGATGCCGCCGGCGAGGCATTCGACAAGTCGGCCAAGCTGCTCGGCCTGGGCTATCCGGGCGGGCCCGCCCTGGCCCGCCTCGCCGAGTTCGGGGACGCGACGGCGTTCACTCTGCCGAGGCCCCTGTTGAATCGTCGTTCGCTCGACTTCTCCTTTGCCGGACTGAAGACCGCGGTGCGGACCCAGGCATTGAAGATGTCGGGCACGGTGTGCGAGCAGGCCCGGGCCGACCTTGCGGCGTCGACACAGGAAGCGATCGTCGACGTGCTGGTTCGCAAGTCGATGGCGGCGCTTGAACAAACAGGGCTGGCGCGGCTGGTCGTTGCCGGTGGGGTGGGAGCGAACGCGGCCTTGCGGGCCAGGCTCTACGCGGAGTGCGAAACCCGGCAGGCCCGCGTGCATTACCCCGAACTGGCGCTTTGTACCGACAACGGGGCGATGATCGCGCTCGCCGCCGCGATGCGCTTGCAACGCAATTCAGCGGCCATCACGACCGACTATGGATTCGAGGTCATGCCGCGCTGGGCCCTGGCCGCTGGACGGGCAGGTGCTGCATAGCTCGCCCGGCAGAACCCAGGTCAACTGGCAGCCCGTGCACCTATAATCATCTGCTCCGCAGAGTCTTGCGGCGATTCAGCACGGCGCCGGTCGGTTTCACCAGCGTTCGCAAGTTCAAGCTCGAAACCGTGGCATGGTCCTTTGGCCCGCGCTCGGTTTCACTCCAGGAAACGAGATGCCAGCCACCACCGAACACAAGGCCGAGATCGTCAAGGCGCACGCCCGCGGCGCCACCGACACCGGGTCGACCGAGGTGCAAGTCGCCTTGCTCACCGACCGGATCAACGAACTCACGCCTCATTTCAAGACCCATCTGAAAGACCACCACGGCCGTCGCGGGCTGCTGAAGATGGTCAATCAGCGCAAGAGCCTGCTCGCCTATCTGAAGGGCAGGGACGCGGAGCGCTATACCGCACTGATCCAGAAGCTCGGCCTGCGCAAGTAGACCGGGAGACGATGCCGAGCGCCCGACCGGATCGACCGGCTGGCACTCGGCCACAGGAGCGACAGCAGACGCGCGAGGCTGTGTCATTCCACCGTTGTTCGTGCACCTGGTCGCAGCGAGCACCCTTGGAATGGCATGTCGCACCGAGCTTTCGTTCCGGGTGCCGGCGCCGCCCTACAGGCGCCCTGCAACGGAGAACCCGCAATGAGCATGTTCAAGAAGATCACCAAGACCTTTCAATGGGGTGGCCACACCGTCACGCTCGAGACCGGCGAGATCGCTCGCCAATCCAGCGGCGCGGTCGTCGTCTCGATCGAGGACACGGTCGTCCTTGCGACCGTCGTGGCCCGGAAAGACGCCAAGCCGGGCCAGGATTTCTTCCCGCTGACTGTCGACTATCTCGAGAAGACCTACGCGGCCGGCAAGATTCCGGGCAGCTTCTTCAAGCGCGAAGGCCGGCCGAGCGAGCTCGAGACCTTGACCTCGCGGCTCATCGACCGGCCGCTCCGCCCGCTCTTTCCCGAAGGCTTCTACAACGAGGTCCAGGTCGTCATCCACGTCCTGTCGCTGAATCCCGAGATCGCCGCCGACATCCCCTCGCTGATCGGCGCCAGTGCCGCCCTCGCCATCTCCGGGATTCCGTTCAACGGCCCGATCGGCGCCGCGCGGGTCGGCTTTATCGGCGGCCAGTACGTCCTCAACCCGTCGAAGTCGCAGATGGCCGAGACGCAGATGGACCTGATCGTGGCCGGCACCGAAGCCGCCGTCTTGATGGTCGAGTCGGAAGCGAAGCAGCTCAGCGAGGAAGTGATGCTCGGCGGCGTGGTATTCGGCCATGAGCAGGGCAACATCGCGATCGCGGCGATCAACGAGCTGGTGCGCGACGCCGGCAAGCCGGTCTGGGACTGGCAGCCGCCGGCGAAGGACGAGCCGCTTATCGGGCAGGTGTCCGCACACGCCGAGCAGGCGATTGCCGCTGCCTATCAGATCCGCTCGAAGCAGACCCGCACCCACGCCATGCGCGACGCCTACGCAGCCACCAAGAGTGCGCTGACGGCGTCAGGCACCGCCTTCGACGCAGTCAAGGTCGACAGTCTCCTGTTCGACATCGAGGCCAGGATCGTGCGCAGCCAGATCCTCTCGGGCGAGCCGCGCATCGACGGCCGGGACACCCGCACCGTGCGGCCGATCGAGATCCGCACCGGCTTGCTGCCGCGCGCGCACGGCTCCGCCCTGTTCACGCGCGGCGAGACCCAGGCGGTGGTCGTCGCCACGCTCGGCACCGAGCGCGATTCGCAACGCATCGATGCGCTCGCCGGCGAATACCACGAGCACTTCATGCTCCACTACAACATGCCGCCGTTTGCCACCAGCGAGACCGGCCGGGTCGGCTCGCCGAAGCGGCGCGAGATCGGCCACGGCCGGCTCGCCAAGCGCGCGCTCGTCGCGGTGCTCCCCGACCGCACCGAATTCCCGTACTCGATGCGCGTGGTCTCCGAGATCACCGAGTCGAACGGCTCCTCGTCGATGGCCTCGGTGTGCGGCGGTTGCCTGGCACTGATGGACGCAGGCGTGCCGCTGAAGGCGCACGTCGCCGGCATCGCCATGGGCCTGATCAAGGACGGCAACCGATTCGCGGTGCTGACCGACATCCTCGGCGACGAAGATCACCTGGGCGACATGGACTTCAAGGTGGCAGGCACGACGACCGGGGTGACCGCGCTGCAGATGGACATCAAGATCCAGGGCATCACCAAGGAGATCATGCAGGTGGCATTGGCCCAGGCCAAGGAAGCGCGCCTGCACATCCTCGGCAAGATGACCGAAGCGATGGGTACCGCGAACACCGAGGTTTCGCAGTTCGCGCCGCGCCTTTACACGATGAAGATCAATCCGGAGAAGATCCGCGACATCATCGGCAAGGGTGGCGCAACCATTCGCGCGTTGACCGAAGAGACCGGCTGCACCATCGACATCGGCGAAGACGGCACGATCACGATCGCCTCCACCGACGCCGACAAGGCCGAGTTCGCGAAGAAGCGAATCGAGCAGATCACGGCCGAGGTCGAGGTCGGCAAGGTCTACGAGGGACCGATCACGAAGATCCTCGACTTCGGCGCGCTGGTGAATTTGATGCCGGGCAAGGACGGCCTGCTGCATATCAGCCAGATCGCGCACCAGCGGGTCGAGAAGGTCACCGACTTCCTTTCGGAAGGGCAGATCGTCCGCGTCAAGGTGCTCGAGACCGACGAGAAGGGACGCGTCAAGCTGTCGATGAAGGCCTTGCTCGATCGCGAGCCGCGCGAGCCGGCGCACCACGAGTGACGGCACGGCAAGCGCCTTGAAAGCAATCGAGATCTCGGCCCCCGGGGGGCCCGAAGTGCTGCGGCTGACGGACCGCCCCATGCCGGTCGCGGCGGCCGGCGAGGTGCTGGTCCGGGTCGCGGCATCGGGTGTCAACCGCCCCGACGTCCTGCAGCGCAAGGGCCTTTATCCGGTGCCGCCTGGCGGCTCCGACCTGCCCGGTCTCGAGTTTGCCGGGACGATCGAAGCCGGCGACGCCGCGGCGATGCGCGACGCCGGCCTGGCCATCGGCGATCGGGTCTGCGCCCTGGTCAGCGGCGGCGGTTATGCCGAGTACGCGGTGGCGCCGGTCGGCCAGTGCCTGGCGTCGCCCGCCAACCTCAGCGACATCGAGGCCGCCAGCCTGCCCGAGACCATGTTCACCGTCTGGTCGAACGTCTTCGAGCGGGCGCACTTGCAACCTGGGGAGACGCTGCTCGTCCATGGCGGCAGCAGCGGCATCGGCGTCACCGCGATCCAGCTCGCGAAGGCCCATGGCGCAACGGTGATCGTCACGGTCGGCTCCGAAGAGAAGGCGGCGGCCTGCCTGGCACTCGGTGCCGACCACGCCATCAACTACAAGACGCTGGACTTCGTCACCGAGGTCAAGCGCATCACGGCGAAGGCCGGCGTCGATGTCGTCCTCGACATGGTGGCGGGCGACTACATCGGCCGCGACGTCGCCTGTCTCGCCGAGGAAGGCCGGATCGCCATCATCGCTGTTCAGGGCGGCGTCGACTCGCGCTTCGATGCCGGTCTGGTCCTGCGCCGCCGATTGACCATCACCGGCTCGACGCTGCGGCCGCGCTCGATTGCGTTCAAGAGCGCGATCGCCGCGGCCCTCAAGCGATCCGTCTGGCCGTGGCTGGAGAGCGGCAAGGTCAAGCCGGTCGTGTACCAGGTGTTCGCGGCGGCCGAAGCGGCGCCGGCGCACACGCTCATGGAGTCGAACCGGCACATCGGCAAGCTGGTGCTGACATGGTGAGCAGCGCATCGCCGGCTCGGCAACGGCGCCGCTTGGTGGTGGGCAACTGGAAGATGAACGGGGACCGCAGCGCGAACGCGGTCTTGCTCGGCGCCCTGAAGGCGGCAGCGCCTTTTCAGGCGCAGGTCGCCGTCTGCGCTCCGGCGCCCTATCTGGCCGACGTCGCCGCATCGCTCGAGGGCAGTGGAATCGGCTGGGGTGGACAGGATTGCTCCAGCCATGCCGCAGGTGCATTCACCGGCGAAACATCGGCAGCCATGCTCGCTGATCTCGGCTGCCGCTACGTCATCGTCGGCCACTCCGAACGTCGGGCCTTGCATGGCGAAGGCGACCAGATCGTCGCGGAGAAGGCGCGGCAGGCGCTCGCCTGCGGCTTGACGCCGATCGTCTGCGTCGGCGAGACCCTGGCCGAGCGCGACGCCCAGCGCACGGCGGCGGTTGTCAAGCGCCAGCTCGCTGCGGCAATCGATTTGCTCGGGGCCGACATCGGCAAAGCGGTCGTCGCCTACGAGCCGGTCTGGGCCATCGGCACCGGCCGGACGGCCACGCCGGCCCAGGCGCAGGCCGTCCACGCCGACTTGCGCGCTGCCTTGGTCGCGGCGAACGCGGCTGACATTTCCATCCTGTACGGCGGCAGCGTCAAGGCCGACAACGCCGCGTCCCTGTTTGCCGAAGCCGACATCGACGGCGGCCTGATCGGCGGCGCATCGTTGCAAGCCGACGCTTTCGTCGCCATCTGCAGGGCGGCTGCCTAGGCCCTCAGACGGGCGAGTCTCGGACCGATCGGAGTCGAACCAATGAGTACCTTGATGAATTTCGTGCTGGCGCTGCAGATCCTGACCGCGCTGGTCATGATCGGCCTGGTCCTGATCCAGCACGGCAAGGGTGCCGACATGGGCGCCTCGTTCGGCAGCGGTGCGTCGGGCAGCCTGTTCGGCGCGACCGGCAGCGCGAACTTCCTGTCTCGTTCGACGGCAGTCTGCGCCGCCGTTTTTTTCGCTTGCACCCTGGCGCTGGCGTATGCGTCGAACGAACGTCCGAAATCCAGCGGCGGCAGCGTCCTCGACCGTCCCGCCGCGGCCTCGGCGGCTTCAGGCGCATCGGCAGCGGTTGCCCTCCCGGCGATGGCCGGCGCCAGCGCAGTGACGCGCCCGGTCGTCGCGGCTCCGGCCAGCCCTCCCGAGACTGCATCGGCGCCGGCCGCCGCGGCCTCGACCGGTGGACCCATCCCGCGAAAATAGATGGGCCTCGGCTAGAATTCCAAGTTGCCCGGCAGGCCTTTCCTCATGCCTGCCGATGCGACGAATTCGATGCCGCCGACGTGGTGAAATTGGTAGACACGCTATCTTGAGGGGGTAGTGGCGAAAGCTGTGCGAGTTCGAGTCTCGCCGTCGGCACCATCTCATGACCCTCGATCCTTATCTCCCCGTCATTCTCTTCATCCTGATCGGCGTTGCGGTGGGCGTGGCGCCGCAGCTTCTCGGTTTCCTGCTCGGACCGCGAAAGCCGGATCAGGCAAAAAACTCTCCGTACGAATGCGGCTTCGAGGCCTTCGAAGACGCGCGGATGAAATTCGACGTTCGCTACTACCTGGTGGCAATTCTTTTCATCCTGTTCGATCTGGAGATCGCCTTTCTGTTTCCCTGGGCGGTGTCGCTTCGCGAGATCGGCCCGAGCGGGTTCTGGGCGATGATGATTTTCCTCGGCATCCTGGTCGTCGGCTTCGCCTACGAATGGAAGAAGGGGGCCCTCGACTGGGAATGAGATGAGCTTGGACGGCGTCCTCAAGGAAGGCTTCGTCACGACGAGCCTCGATACGGTCATCAACTGGTCGAAGACCGGCTCGTTGTGGCCGATGACCTTCGGTCTGGCCTGCTGCGCCGTCGAAATGATGCACGCCGGGGCCGCCCGCTACGACCTGGACCGCTTCGGCATGCTGTTCCGGCCGAGTCCGCGGCAGAGCGATCTCATGATCGTTGCCGGCACCCTGTGCAACAAGATGGCGCCGGCATTGCGCAAGGTCTATGACCAGATGGCCGAGCCGCGCTGGGTGATCTCGATGGGCTCGTGTGCCAACGGTGGCGGCTACTACCACTACAGCTATTCGGTGGTTCGCGGTTGCGACCGGATCGTGCCGGTCGACGTCTACGTGCCCGGCTGCCCGCCGACCGCCGAAGCCCTGATCTACGGCGTGCTGCAGCTGCAGGCCAAGATCCGGCGCGAGAACACGATCGCCCGCTGACCGATGAGCTCGCTCGACGTCCTGCAGGAGGCGCTGACGCTGCATCTCGGTGCCCGCGTCAAGCGGCTCGAGCGCGCTTTTGGCGAGCTCACGCTGACTGTCGCCGCGGCCGACTATCTCGAGACAGCGACGCTCCTGCGCGCCCACGCCGAGCTCGCCTTCGAGCAGCTGATCGACCTGTGCGGCGTCGACTATTCGAGCTACCGCGACCAGCCGTGGGAAGGCCGGCGTTACTGCGTCGTCTCGCATCTGCTGTCGCTCGAGAAGAACTGGCGGCTTCGCCTCAAGGTGTTCTGCCCGGACGACGACGTGCCGCAGATCGCCTCCCTGACCGACGTCTGGAGCGCGGCCAACTGGTTCGAGCGGGAAGCCTTCGATCTCTTCGGCGTGATCTTCGACGGCCACGTCGACCTGCGCCGCATCCTCACCGACTACGGCTTCATCGGCCACCCCTTCCGGAAGGACTTCCCGGTCTCGGGCACGGTCGAGATGCGCTACGACCCCGAGCAGAAGCGCGTCATCTACCAGCCGGTGACGATCGAGCCGCGCGAAATCGTTCCGCGCGTCATTCGCGAAGACAACTACGGCGGCCTGCACTGAT
>JALYXU010000016.1 GCA_030946925.1 Pseudomonadota bacterium | reverse complement strand
TGGCCGGAGAGCTGGCCGTGGCCGAGCACGATCTCCTCGATCTGCGTCGGGAACAGGTTGACGCCGCGGATGATGAGCATGTCGTCGCTGCGGCCGACGATCTTGCCCATCCGCCGCATCGCCCGGGCGGTCGGCGGCAGCAGGCGCGTGAGGTCGCGGGTGCGATAACGGACAAGGGGCAGCGCCTCCTTGGTCAGCGTCGTGAAGACGAGCTCGCCTTCTTCGCCGTCCGGCAGGCCCGCGCCGGTCTCCGGGTCGATGATCTCTGGATAGAAATGGTCTTCCCAGACCACCGGGCCGTCCTTGGTCTCGATGCACTCGCTCGCGACGCCCGGCCCCATCACCTCAGAGAGACCGTAGATATCGACCGCATCGATGCCAGCCGCGGTCTCGATCTCGTGGCGCATCGCCTCGGTCCAGGGCTCCGCGCCGAAGATGCCGAGCTGCAGGCTGGTCGTCTTCGGGTCGATGCCCTGTCGCACCAGCTCCTCGATCAGCACCTGCATGTACGAAGGCGTGACCATGATGATGTTCGGCTTCAGGTCGGTGATCAGCTGCACCTGTTTTTCGGTCTGGCCGCCGGACATCGGGATCACCGTGCAGCCCGCACGCTCGGCGCCGTAGTGGGCGCCGAGGCCACCCGTGAAAAGGCCATAGCCGTAGGCGACGTGCACCATGTCGCCGGGCCGGCCGCCGGCGGCGCGGATCGAGCGGGCGACCAGATCGGACCAGCAGTCGATGTCGTTCAGCGTGTAGCCCACGACGGTCGGCTTGCCCGTCGTTCCCGACGATGCATGCAGGCGGGCGATGCGCTCGGTCGGCACGGCGAACATGCCGAACGGGTAGTTGTTTCGGAGGTCGCCTTTCACGGTGAGCGGAAAGCGCGCCAGGTCTGCGAGCGACTTCAGGTCGCCCGGATGCACGCCCTGGGCCGCGAATGCCTGCCGGTAGTGAGCGACGTTGTCGTAGGCGTGCTGAAGACTCCAGCGCAGGCGCTGCAGCTGCAGCGCCTGCAACTCGTCGCGGCTGGCGCGCTCGATCGGCTCGAGCTCGCCCGGCGCAGACCGCTTCACCGTCATGGCAGGTCGCGATCCGCGGCAACCGGCATCACGGTCCGGCCCGCAAGGCCATGCGAACGTCCGCGCACGAGCGCAACGCGCTTGCCGAGCTGATTGCTGACGACGACGTCGTAGACGCCGGTTCGGCCGGCCCGCGTGATTTCGCCTGCATCGGCGGTGAGGACATCGCCGAGATGCGCCGGTGCCAGGAAATCCACCGTCAGACCCGCCGCCACGGTCAGCGCATTGCGCGAGTTGCAGGCGAACGCGAAGGCCGAGTCGGCCAGCGTCGTGATGAAACCGCCGTGGCAGATCTCGAAGCCGTTGAGCATGTCGGCGCGGACGGTCATCGTCAGCGTCGCGCTACCGGCCCCGATGGTCTTCAGCTGCATGCCGAGACCGCGCGAGGCCTGGTCTGCGGCAAGCATGTGCGTGCCGACGGCCACAGGATCGACCACCGGCGGAGGCAAGCTCGTCACTGCCTAGCGATCGGTGAAGACAGCCGGCCGCTTGGCCATGAAGGCGGCGACGCCTTCGAGGTAGTCGTGCGCTGCGCCGAGCTGGCGCTGATGCCGACCTTCGAGATCGACGGCAGCGCCGAAGTCGAGCCCTTGCGACGCATCGATCGCCAGGCGCGCGGCGACCAGCGCCTGTGTCGGCAGTGCAGCCAGACGCGCAGCCAATGCCGACACCTCGGCGGCAAAAGCGGCGTCTTCGACGCACTTCCAGATCATGCCGATCCGCGCGGCGTCCTCGGCCGGGAGCTTGTCGCCGAGCATCGACAGCGCCAGCGCATGAGCCCGGCCCACCAGCCGCGGCAACAGCCACGTGCCGCCGCAGTCGGGGATCAGGCCGATCTTCACGAAGGCCTGGATGAAGCTGGCCGAGCGAGCGGCGACAACCAGATCGCAGCAAAGCGCCACGTTGGCTCCGGCGCCGGCGGCGACGCCATTGACCGCGGCGATCACCGGCACCGGCATCGCCCGGATCAGCGTCGCCAATGGCTTGTAGTAGCGCGCGATCGTCGCGCCGATGTCGGTCGGCGGGCCGCCCGGTTCCAGGTTGGGGGCGACGGCAGGGTCGGCCAGGTCCTGGCCGGCGCAAAACGCACGGCCGCTTCCGGTGAGGACCAGACAACGCACCTCCTTGTCCGCCGCAGCCGCCTCCAGCGCAGCGAGCAATTCGCCATGCATCGATCCGGTCAAGCTGTTGAGAGCCTTTGGCCGATTCAAGGTGAGCTTGCGGACGCCGCCGGCGTGGCTGACCAGAACGAGCGGCTCTTCCATCGGCGAGTCCCTGTGGGCCGGCGGCGCCGGCGTGCTCCAGCGCGTGCCGAAACAAATCCGACCGACCGGTAGGGAGAGTCTAGACCGCCGCAGCCGGCGCGGCAAGGGCCCGATGCGGCCGATCGCTCGAGGCCGACAGAAACACGAGCAGACGTTGCTCTGCGGCGCTCAAGCCGGCACGTCGACCCGGGGTCGTCCCGGCCGGCAGCCGGGCCTCGTCCGCGGCCGACAACTGCGCAAGCACACGCGGGTGGACGTATGACTTGCGGCAGACGGCAACCGTGTTGCCCAGCCGCTCGGCGACGTCGCCGAGCAATTGATTGGCGGTTCTGCGGCAGCTTCGGTCGACGCCGCATTCCTCCATCCACAACGCGAGCGCGAACGAGGTACCGTGCCAGGTGCGAAAGCCCTTGGCTGTGAAGTTGGCGCCGCTGGCATCGCGGATGTAGTCGTTGACATCGGCCGAGCCGACGCCACGGATAAGACCGGTTTCGTCCTCGTACTGGAACAGCTGCTGGCCCGGCATCGCCTGGCAGCGGCGGACGACCCTGGCGACACTCGGATCGTCGAGACCGACATCGCGCTCGACGCCGCTTTTGCCGCGGAAGCGCAGGCGCAGGCGGCTGCCGCGGACATCGACATGGCGGTTGCGCAAGGTGGTCAGCCCGAACGACTTGTTGGACTTCGCATACTCGTCGTTGCCGATTCGCACGAAGGTCGTGTCGAGCAAGCGAACGATCGTTGCCAGCACCGTCTCGCGGCGAGGCGTCGACCCGAAGGGGGCGGACAGATGGCCCTTGACCCGGGCCCGGATCCGCGGCAAAACGGCGCCGAACTCGAGCATGCGCTGGAACTTGTCGGCGTCACGGGCGAGCCGCCAATCCGGGTGATAACGGTATTGCTTGCGACCGCGTGCGTCGCGCCCGGTCGCCTGCAGGTGGCCGTTTCGCACTGGACAGATCCAGACGTCCTCGTAGGCCGGTGGAATTGCCAAGGCCTGAATGCGCTTGATCTCCCCGGCCTTCCGGATGCGACGGCCATCGACGTTGCGGTAGACGAAGCCGCCACCCTGGCGTTCGCGCCGGATGCCTGGGTGAAGGTCGTTGACCCAGACCAGACCCCGCGGCGTCTCGGGGCTGTCGTCGGGCCGCGGCGCCGCAGTGCTTCGCGGTGCCGCCGCTGCCGCCTTCATGGTGTCGCGGCGCCTCGAACTGCGATTTCCGGCCCGAGCGGCCGCGGTGGCTCCTGGACCGGCGCAGCCGGAGCACCGGGCGCGCGCGGATCGTCGATCGGCGGCGGCATGCCTTGCGGCAGGGTCGGCGTCGGCGGCAGCGGTGCAACGTCGGGCCCGGGCGTGGGCGAAGGTGGTGGGAGGGTCATCGAGGGAAGCGGCTTCCGGTGGCACGCAGGCCGCGGCAATCACCGTGCCGAAGCGACATTCGAACGGCAAAGTTTGCCGAAAGCGATGCCCGCGGAAGCGTGTGTCGTTGACCGCGCCGCCTTGCGAACGGCAGCGTCTGCCGGGCGTCGCGAGACACTCCTCCGCCTCGCACGACGGTGGCATGGACGTTGCGTACGACGGCTTGATCAGCGCGCCGCTCAGGCGTTGTCATCCCGCGATTTCGAAGGCAGATTCGATGACGGTTCCGATGTTGCGCACCGCGCAGCGACAGCAGCACACCGTGACGCCGCGATTGCAGCACGCGGTTCGGCTGCTCCAGCTTTCTTCGCTCGATTTTGCTCAGGAAGTCCACGAGGCGATGGGTCGCAATCCCTTCCTCGAGGTCGAGGATCCGAGCCACGAAACGCAAGGCGAAGCAGCCGAGCGCGACCCCGGCGCCGCCGGCCTGGAGGTCGATCTGCGCCACGGCGATGGCGAGGCGATGGGACCGATCGCCGACTCGCCGTTCGAGCGCGACAGTTGGCAGCAGTCGTCGTCGAGCATCCGCACCCAGGGCGCGGAAAGCGACATCAGCGCGCTCGACCTGATCGCCGCCGATATCGGCTTGCGCCAGCATCTGCGCAGCCAGATCAACGTGCTGCCGCTCTCCCCGCGCGACCACGCGCTGGCTTGCGCAATCATCGAGTCGCTCGAGGACGACGGCTACCTGCGCAGCCCGCTCGACGAGATCATGGACGCGAGCGGCATGCACCCGCCTGTGGACGACGCCGAAATGCTGATCGCGCTGAAGCGGGTCCAGTCGCTCGATCCCTGCGGCGTCGGCGCGCGAAGCGTTGCCGAGTGCCTGCAGCTGCAGCTGGTCGGCATTGCCGACGAGGCTCAGCGCGAGACAGCGCGCCGGATCGTCTCCGACCATCTCGATCGCCTTGCCCAGCACGACGTCAACGGATTGGCGCGGCTGCTGAGGAAGCAGCCCGCCGAGATCGAGGCGGTCTGCGAGAAGATTCGCCATCTCAATCCGCGGCCCGGCTGGCAGGTGGAGTCATCGACCACGCAGTACATCACTCCCGATGTCATCGTGCGCAAGGTTCGTGGTCGCTGGAGCGCCACCCTGAACCGGGCCATCGTGCCGCGGGTCCGGCTCAACGAAACGTATGCGACCTTGTTCAAGGAGCATCGCAACGGCCGCAACACCGAGATGGCGCAGCATCTTCAGGAAGCACGCTGGACCGTCCGCAATGTGCAGCAGCGCTTCTCGACCATCCTGATGGTTGCCGAGGCCATCCTAAAGCGACAGCAGCACTTCCTCGAGTTCGGGCCGATGGCCATGAAGCCGCTCGGCCTGCGCGAGATCGCCGAAGAGCTCGGCCTGCACGAATCGACGGTCTCCCGGGTGACGAACAACAAGTACATGGCGACGCCGGTCGGTGTCTTCGAGCTCAAGCATTTCTTCTCGCGCGAAATGGCGACGGCCAGCGGCGGCGCCTGCTCCGCGACCGCGATACGCGGTGTCATCAAGGGGATGATCGAGGCCGAGAGCCCGAGCAACCCCCTGTCCGACGCCCAGATTGCCCGACTGCTGATTCGACAGGGCCTGCAGGTGGCGCGACGCACCGTCACCAAGTACCGTCAGCTTCTGAAGCTGCCATCGGTCGAGCGCCGCCGTCGCATCGGCGCAGGCCACGTGTCGCCGTGCTGACTGACGCAAAGACCATGGGCACGGCGGTTGCTGGCGGGCTATCAATCGCGCAGCCTGGGCGCGAGGCGGGGAAGGGACAAGACATGGCAGCCAGTTCGGGAGCGGGGCCGGACGGCCCGGCGAACGCATTGGCGCAGGCCGAACACGGCCGCGCAAACGGGCCGGGGCCGGATTTGCGGGCGATCGCCGCGGCGGTTCCCGCGTTCATCTGGAGCGCGGGCCTCGACGGCAAGAACGACTGGCACAGCGCGGCCTGGTCGAGCTTCACCGGACGCTCGACGAACGAGTTGCAGGGCGACGGCTGGATGCGTTCGGTGCACCCGGAAGACCTCGAGCGCTGCGTCGGAATTCGCGCTGCGAGCTTTCAGGCGCGCGCGCCGTTCAGCATGGATTTCCGGCTCCGCCGGCGCGACGGCGAATATCGCTGGGTCGCCGACTCTGGAGCGCCTCGATATGGCGCCGATGCGCAACCGGTCGGCTACGTCGGCAGTGCCGTCGATGTGCAGGAGCGGAAAGCGCTCGAGGAGAACCTGGCCGAGCGGACGCAGGCGTTGCGTCACGCCGAGCGTCGCCAAGGCCAGTTCCTGGCAATGCTCTCGCACGAGCTGCGCAATCCGCTGGCGCCGATCGCCAATGCCGCAAGCGTGTTGCGAACCCTCGAGCACAGCAACCCGATCCTCGTTCGACTGCGCGAGATCCTCGAGCGACAGGTCGCCAAGCTGGGCCGTTTGGTCGAGGAGCTGATCGACGTCACGCGCTCCGCACAGGGCCAGATTTCGCTGGTCCGCGAACGGGCCTCGGTCGAGAGCGTGGTCCAGGCTGCGGTCGCGCGCAGCCACGACAAGATCAATGCGGGCATGCACCGCCTCGAGGTCGAGCTGCCCGATCAACGGCTCTATCTGCGGGGCGATTCCGGCCGGCTGGCCCAGGCACTCGCCAATCTGATCGCGAACGCCGCGAAGTTCACCTTCGAGCCTGGCGTCGTCACGATCAGCGTGCGACGGGTCGCGAAGACGGTGCAGATTTCAGTGCGGGACCAGGGCCAGGGCATCGAGCCGACCTTCCTGCCGCATGTCTTCGAGCTGTTCGCCCAGCAGGACCAGACTCTCGCCCGCTCACTCGGCGGCCTCGGCGTCGGCCTGACCCTGGCGCGCCGGATCGCGCAGCTGCACGGCGGCGATGTCGAAGCATTCAGCGAGGGGTCTGGGCACGGTGCCGAGTTCATCCTCTGGCTGCCGCTGCTGGAGGAGCCCTCGACCGAGGCGCCTCATTCGCTCCCGTCCCGTTTCGACGAGAGCTACCGGGTCCTCATCGTCGAAGACGATCCTGACGCCCGCGAAAGCCTGCGCCTGCAGATGGAGCTCTGGGGCAACCAGGTGAGCACGGCGAACAGCGCCGAAGAAGCGTTGGCACTCGCCCAGGAAGCGCGGCCACAGATCGTCCTCTGCGACATCGGTCTGCCGGGCATGGACGGACTGCGGCTGGTGGGAGCCCTGCGGGACAAGCTGGGCCCCGATTCGCCCGCAGTTTTCGCTGCCGTCACGGGCTACGCCGGCAGCGACGACCAGGAGCGCGCCCTTGCCGCAGGCTTCGATGCGTTTCTCGTCAAGCCGCTCGAGCCGGAAAGCCTGGCCCGACTGCTCAGGTCGACCGTCGCGCACCCGGCCTGATTCGCGGCGCGCCGCGCGCCACGGCCGAGCCCTGCGGCTCAGCGGATGGCGTCGAGGGCGCCGGGCTCGCTGATCGCGAGATCGTCGTCCCCGGCGTATTCCTTGAGGCGGTTGTAGAGGGTCTTCAAGCTGATCCCGAGCGTGGCGGCCGTTTTTTCCTTGTGCCGGCCGCAGTGCTCGAGCGTTGCGAGCGTCAGCTGGCGATCGACTTCCGCAAGCGTCGTGCCGACACGGATCGACAGCACCGGCACTCCAGCCGCCGACGCGGTGCCCCCGTGCGCCTGCGGCAGACAGCTCTCGCTGATGGTCGAACCGATCGCCATCACGTAGGCCCGATAGACGACGTTGCGCAGCTCGCGCACGTTGCCGGCCCAGCGATGGTCGGCCAAGCTGGCAAGCACCTCGGGCGCAAACCGCTTCTTGGCCCCTTCCCGCTCGCCGATCTGGTCCAGAAAGTGCTGCGCGATCAAGGGCACGTCCTCGGCCCGTTCACGCAGCGGCGGCAGATGGATCGGAAAGACGTTGAGCCGATAGAGCAGATCTTCACGAAGCTTGCCGATCGCAACGGCTTCGAGCGGATTCCGGTTGGTGGCGGCGATCAGACGAACGTCGGCCTCCTGGACCTGGGTCGAGCCGACCCGCATGAAAGTGCCCGTCTCGAGCACGCGCAACAGCTTGACCTGCAGGTCGAGCGGCATCTCGGTGATCTCGTCGAGGAACAGGGTGCCGCCGCTGGTGCGCTCGAAGAAACCGAGGTGCTGGCGATCGGCGCCGGTGAAGCTGCCTTTCTCGTGGCCGAAGATCTCGCTCTCGATCAGATGCGGCGAAATTGCACCGCAGTTGATCGCGAAAAAGGGATTGGCACGGCGCCGGCTCAAGTCGTGCACTGTCCGCGCGACCACTTCCTTGCCGGTGCCGCTTTCGCCGGTGAGGAACACCGACACCGCGGTCCCGGCGACCCGGACGATCTGCTGATACACGCGGCACATCGCCGCCGAGCGGCCCCAGAGCCCACCGAAGTGGCCCTCGCGCTCGAGCTGCGTTTCCAGGTCGCCTGCGGCGGCCTTCATCGCCGACGGCTTGGTCACCCGCGACAGCACGCCCTGCAGTTGCTTCAGGCTCATCGGCTTGACGAGATAGTCGGCTGCACCGAGGCGAAACGCCTGGATCGAGGTATCGAGGCTGGCGTGGCCGGTGATCAGCACCAGCTCCGCGTTGGGCAGCGATTTGGCGTCGTTGAAGAGCTCCATGCCGCTTCCGTCAGGGAGCATCAGATCGAGCAAGACGATGTCCGGCTCTTGCAGCGACATCTGCCGGCGTGCCTCGCGAAGCGAGCCAGCCGTGGCGACCGTGAAACCTTCGCTGGCAATCAGCATTGCCATGGTTTCGGCGGCGTCGGCGTCATCGTCGACGAGGAGAGCGTGCGGCAATCGGAAGTCCCTTGAAGATCAGTCGATCCGTCGTTCTCGGACAGTGACGTGAGAGCAGCGAGTATCGCACCGCTCGCTCCGGACGGCCGCCTTGTGCCGGTGCGAGCACTGTACTTTGCTCGAGTCCCAGAGGGCAGGCGGGCCGCCGACTTCCGTCTGTCGGAAAGGACCTACAAGCAGGCGACGATCGCTTCAATTGGCACGTCCGTACCATCGATCCGATCGCGATGCCTACGGCAGCCCGCGCGTGCCGACATGCCACCCGATCGTGCCCAGCAGAAACGCGAAACCGACGACATAGGCCAAGCCGACGTGCCAGCCGTGACGCAGCCACAGACGGGCGTTGCGCGCCTGCGGATACATGCCACAAATGGCGACCCCCGCGGAAGAGCCGAACCACATCATGGAACCGCCGAAGCCGACTGCGTAGGCCAGACATCCCCAGTCGTAGCCGCCTTGGCGAATGGCAAGCGCGGTGAGCGGGATGTTGTCGAACACAGCGGAGAGAAGACCAAGGCCGAACACGGCTTGCCAAGATGGCGACGGCAGCGCATCGATCGGCATCATCGAGGCGCAAAGCACCAGCAAGAGCAATAACTGGGCGCTTTGCATCGCGCCTCGCAGGGCGCCCCATTCCGGCTTGCGCCAGAGAGCGCCGAGCCCGATCGCAGCCCACAAGGCCGTGCCGAGGAACGGAAACGCGAGCGACACATCGGCAAAGCGGCTGTTGACGACGAGGTTGACGGCCACTCCCGCGGTCAAGGTGAAGGCAACGATGCCGAGCCGCGCCCGATCGACCAATGTCCGTTCGCCTTGGTCTACCGCAATCGGCGAGAGCGCCTGCTGCTGCCGCGCAGCGGCAAAGCCGAACACCAGCAGTGCGGCAGCCGAGCCGACATAGGCTCCGGCGAGTTGGCCCGGGCGAATCCCGGCGATCCACATCATCGTCGTCGTGGTGTCGCCGATGGCGCTGCCTGAACCGCCGCCATTCGCCGCGGCCACGATCGCCACCAGATAGCCGGGATGGACCTTGCGGAAAACCGAGTGCGCGATGGCGCCGCCGATCAACGCCGCGGCGATGTTGTCGAGGAAGGCCGACATCGCGAAGATCAGGAGAAGAAGCACGAAGCAGCCGTTCGTGCCGGCGGGCAGCCAGCGCGCCAAGGCCTTGGGCGCCGCACTTGCCTCGAACGTGCGCGCCACCAGGGCGAAGGCCAGCAACAGCATCAGCAGATTCGCGAGCGTCACCCACTCATGGCCGAGATGCGCGGCAAGTCCGGTCAGACCGGGACCTTCGGCAAACGGCGACCAGCCGACCTTGTACGTGACGATGACGAGGGTGCCGCACAGGGCAACCCAGAGGCCGTGTTTCTGCGACAGCGCGACGCCGCCCAGCACGCATGCGAAGAGGAAAAATTCGAGGGGCACCGAGCCGGGCATCGACATCGAGTTCAGAGTTGCAGAGAAGCCCTGCCCGACCGCCGCCGGTAGGCCGTCAACACATGGCTCAGTGCATCGAATGCAGCCCGAACATGTTGCCCTCGGTGTCGATCGCCAGGGAAATGAATCCGTAAGGACCGATCGACATCTTGGGTCGCTGGATGCGCCCCTGGTTCACCTTCACACGCGCCTCTTCGACGGCGCAGTCTTCGCACTTGAAGTAGACCAGCGTGCTGTTCCCTCCTGACGGGAAACCCTCCATCCGGACCAGTGCGCCGGCCGCTCCCGGGCCGTTTTCCTGCATTGGAAAGCTCCACATCTCGACCTCCGGGCTCGGCAGCTTCTCGAGCTTGACACCCAGCACTGCCTCGTAAAAGGTCTTGGCCCGGCCGCTGTCTTGCACATAGATCTCGAACCAGCCGACAGGATTGCCTTTCACTGCCACTCCCCGATGTTGAAGAAGCCGGTGTTTTAACGCACCGACCTCGTCGCGGCAAGCGTCGTCGCCGGGGATCGCAGGCGGGGCCTACGGCCGATCGTCGTAAGTCGGGGTTGCGGCTTCAGACGCCGTTGCGTAGATTCCTCGGATTCATCTGCATCGAAGCAATGTCGCTCCCCCTCGACGGCATCACGGTCGTCTCCCTCGAGCAAGCCATCGCGGCGCCCCTGGCCAGCCGACACTTGGCCGACTGGGGTGCGCGGGTGATCAAGATCGAGCGCCCGGACGGCGGCGACTTCGCCCGCAACTACGACACGGTGATGAACGGTTTGTCGAGCCAGTTCCTGTGGACCAACCGCTCGAAGGAGAGCCTGGCGGTCGACCTGAAAACGCCTGACGGCCGCGCCACCCTCGAGCGGCTCCTGGGAACCGCCGACGTCTTCCTGCAGAACCTGGCGCCGGGAGCCGCCGCCCGGATGGAACTCGACAGCGCAGCCGTCCTGAAGCGGCATCCCCGCATCGTCTCCTGCGATCTTTCGGGTTACGGCAGCACCGGCCCCTACAGCAACCGCAAAGCCTACGACCTGCTCGTTCAATGCGAGTCCGGATTCGTCTCGATCAACGGCTCGCCGGAAGAGCCCGCCAAATGCGGTCTTTCGATCGTCGACATCGCCGGCGGAATGGCCCTGCTGCAAGGGATTCTGATGGGCTTGCTTCGACGCGAACGTGTCGGCACCGGAATGAGCTTCGAAGTCTCGCTGTTCGACGCGATCGGCGAGTGGATGAGCTATCCGGCCTACTACACGACCGGCTCAGGCAAGCCGCCGCCACGCAGTGGCCTCCGCCACTCCACGATCGCTCCTTATGGGCCGTTCACCACGGCCGACGACCAGGTGATCTTCCTGGCGGTGCAGAACGAACGCGAGTGGCGGTCGTTCTGCCGGACTGTCCTCGACCGCGCTGACCTGTCCGCGGATCCTCTCTTCGCCGACAACGCCGCCCGCGTCCGCAATCGAGATGCACTGGAAGCCATCGTCGGGCAGCGAGTTCGCAGCCTCTCGACCGAGCGCGCATTGGCGTTGCTGAGCGAGGCCGACATCGCCAATGCCCGTCTCAACAGCGTCGACGAATTCCTGTCTCATCCGCAGATCACGTCGCGCGGCAGATTGACGAATGTCGACAGCGAGTTCGGTCCACAGCGCGTTCTGCTGCCGGCGATCCTGATCACCGGCTGCGAGCCGGTGATGAACGCGGTGCCGAAGCTGGGTGAGCACAACGCCGCGATCGCCGATGAATTGCGTACGAAATCGAAGGGCTGAGCCAGCGCTGGTCTGCCTCGAGGAGCTCGAGGCGGAAGGAAAGCAGGCGACCGAGTTCATCGCCATGCTGTCGCACGAGCTGCGCAACCCCCTGGGGTCGATCCGTCGTTGCCCGGAGAGGTCTTGGAGGATGTAGACGAATCCCCTCGGGAGCCCTTCGGCGCTGTGGCTCACGATGATGGCCGTGTCGGCCCAGAACCGTGACCCGTCGGCCTTGATCTTCCATCCTTGGCCGTGAAAGAAGCCCGCATGCGCGGCCGCACCCCGCTCCGCCTCGGGCTTGCCGGCGGCACCCTCGTCGGGCGGGTACAGGATCGCCACCGCGCGCCCCATCACATCGGCCGCCTCGTGACCGAGCACGCGCTGCGCCGCGGCGTTCCACGACATGACGCGCCCTGCAGGATCGAGCAGGAACATGGCGTGGTCCTTCACCCCGTCGACGATCAGGCGCAGCCGTTCCTCGCTCTCCTGGAGCTCGGCTTCATGGCGCCGACGCTCGGTGAGATCACGGGTCACCTTTGAGAAACCGATCAGCTCGCCGGTCTCGTCGCGCACCGCGGTGATGACGACGTTGGCCCAAATCAGCGAGCCGTCCTTGCACGCTGGACCCGAAGCTCAGCAGGACTGCGACGGTAGTTGGCGCGTCGCAGTGCCAAGCCGCCCCAACGCGCACATGCGTCGTGACCAATCACTCGCTTCCATCGTCCTCGTCCGGGGGAATGCAGCCAAGGATGCAGGACTGTGCGACACAACCAATGTCACTCCGTCTGGAGACGTTCGATCTAGACGCCTCGGGAGCTTCAAGGGTTGGTAGGCGCGAATGGACTCGAACCATCGACCCCCACCATGTCAAGGTGGTGCTCTAACCAGCTGAGCTACGCGCCTGCGAAGGCCGGAATGATAGCAGCGACGCCCGGCTTTTCGCACCACCGGGTTAGCCTTCGGATGCTGCAAGCCGCAGCGTCGGGAGGTGGTCATGGACAAGAGTTCGACTGTTTTTGCTGCGGCGTTGCTGGCCGCCCTGCCGCTCGCCGTGTCGGCCGAGGCGATCGGCGAGGTCGACACCGCGTTCAAGCTGATCGGGCCCGACCACAAGATCGTCGTCGATGCCTACGACGACCCGAAGGTCAGCGGCGTGACCTGCTACGTGTCACGGGCCAAGACCGGTGGCATCAAGGGCGCGATCGGCGTGGCCGAAGACAAGGCCGAGGCGTCAATCGCCTGCCGCCAGGTCGGCCCCATCTCGTTTGTCGGCAAGCCCCTCGAGGGCCGCGAGGAAATCCTCAATGAGCGCATCTCGCTGGTCTTCAAGCGGCTGCGCGTCGTTCGCATGGTCGACGCCAAACGCAACGTGCTTGTCTACCTCACCTATTCCGACCGGCTCATCGACGGCTCGCCGAAGAACAGCGTCAGCGTCGTCCCGATCGACCGGGCAACGCCGATTCCGGCGCGTTGAGGTCAGCCGATTGGCCGTAGCGCCCTACGGAAGCAGCGATTAAATGGAACGTGGGGGGCAGGGCCGGCCGCCGGGCCGCCCCAAGGCCGGCCGCGCCCCCGCGGGGGGCAGCGACCGCAGGGAGCGTGGGGGCACCATTCAACGTCTTCTTGCCGAGCGCACACCGACGACCTGAGTGACGCTGCCGAGCGTCGCCGCCAGCCGCGACGCGTCGGGGACCTCGACGGTGAAAGTCATGAAGGCGCTGCCGCCGCGGGCATCGCGCAACGAGCTCGACTTGACGCCGATGACATTGATCTTGTCCTTCGCGAAGACCTCGGAGACATCGCGCAGCAGGCCTTGACGGTCGGCGGCCTCGATGCTCACGTCGACCGGATAGAGGCCGGGCCGGGCGGCGTCCGGCGCGCCCCAGGCAACGGGGATCACACGCTCCGGCGATCGGCCGGTGAGCTCACGCAGATTGCTGCAGCCGGCGCGGTGCACGGCAACGCCTTTGCCGCGGGTGACGTAGCCAGAGATGGCATCGGGTGGCGCCGGCCGGCAACAGCGCGCCAGGTTCGTCAGCAGCGATTCGACGCCGACGACGAGCACGCCCCCCGGCGGCGGCCCACCGCGCGATTTCTTGATCGAGAGCGCGGCATCGTCCGGCTTCGAATCGGGCGCCGGCCGCAGCAGCGCCTCGATGTTGCGCAGCGACAGCTCGTCCTTGCCGACGACCTGGAACAACGCGTCGGCGCTGCGAAAGCCGAGCCGCTCGGCGAGGTCCTCGAGCTTGAGCGCGGTCTTGCCTTCGCGCTGCAGGAGCTTCTCGATCGCCTCGCGGCCGCGTGCGATGGTGGCGTCGCCGGCCAGCGCATTGAACCAGGCGCGCACCTTGGCCTTCGAGCGCGGGCTCTGCAGATAGCCGAGCTCGGCATTGAGCCAGTCGAGAGACGGACCGCCGGTCTTGGCGCTGCTGATCTCGACCATCTGGCCGCTTTTCAGGGGCGTGTCGAGCGGAACCATCGTGCCGTCGACCTTGGCACCCCGACAACGGTGCCCGAGCTCGGTGTGCACGGCATAGGCGAAGTCGATCGGCGTTGCGCCAGCGGCCAGCTCGACCAGCGTCGCTTGTGGCGTGAACACGAAGACGCGCTCGTCGAGGATCGGGTTTGGCGCCAGGGCCGACGCCGGCCCGGCATCGGCGCCAGCCTCGTCGACGATGTCGCGCTCCCAGGCCAGCAATTGGCGCAAGACGGCCAACCGCGCTTCGGCAACGCCAGCCTCGTAGCGCCCCGCCGCTGCTGCGCTGCCACGACTTTTCCCGCTGTCCGACTCCTTGTAGGCCCAGTGGGCGGCGACGCCGTATTCGGCATGCTCGTGCATCTCGGCGCTGCGGATCTGGATCTCGACCACTGCGCCCTCGTCGGCCTGCACCACGGTGTGCAGCGATCGATAGCCGTTCGGCTTCGGCCGGGCGATGTAGTCGTCGAATTCGCCGGCGACCACCGCGTAGCGCTGGTGGACGCGGCCGAGCACGGCGTAGCACGCTGCGACATCGCCGACGATGACGCGCAGCGCCAGCACATCCATGACCCGGTCGAAGCCCAGGCCCTTGCGATGCATCTTCTTCCAGATGCCGTAGAGATGCTTGGGTCGGCCCTGCACCTGCGCCGCAATGCCATGCGCCGCCAGATCGTCGCCGAGCTGGAGGCGTAGCGCCTCGATGCGCGATTCGCGGGCGGCGCGCCGCTCGTCGAGGAGACGGGCGATCGTCGCGTAAGCGTCGTTGTCGAGGAAGCGAAAGGCCAGATCCTCGAGCTCCCACTTGATCTGCCAGATGCCGAGCCGGTTCGCGAGCGGCGCGAAGATCTGCAATGCTTCATCGGCAAGCGAGGCCGGACATGGCCGCTTCGATGCGGCGTAGGCACGCAGCGTCTGCAGCCGCGACGCGAGCCGCAACAGCACGACGCGCAGATCGCGCGAAAAGGCGAGCAGCATCTTGCGCGCGCGCTCCACTTGGCGTGCCTTGTCGGCACCATCGAACTTGGTGGCCTGGGCCGTGCGCTCGAGCTCGCCGAGCTTTCTCGCGTGCTGGACCAGAGAGGTCTGCGAGGCACCGAAGAGCGGCAGCAGCACCTCCTCGGGCTTGCCGAGCTGATCGGCGGCATGCAGCAGATAGACGGCGGCCTGCATCGACGGTGCGGCGCCGATCGCCATGAGGATGGCGACCGTGCCATCGGCGTGCGCCAGCACACTTTCTTCGCTGGGCAGCACCCTCCCATCGAGCAGCGGCGCCGCGAAGTCGCGGGCCTTGGCGACGTCGTCCGGATCGGCCCGCGCCGCGGTCCGCCCACTGACATCGACATCGTCGTCGCCAGACTCCGCGCCGAGAAGACGGACGATCGGTGCGGCGCGGTCCTGGGTCGCCGACTGCAAGGTCTTCATGCGGCCAGCAGAAACTCCCGAACGACAGCGATCTGTTCGGCAGCGACCAGGGTCGGCGCGTGGCCGATGCCGGCGAACTCGTGCACCGCCGGGCGCGGCCCGCGCTCGCGCATCGCCTCGACGGTGGCTTTGGACAGCAGGTCCGACTCGACGCCGCGAAGCACCAGCGTCGGACAGCGGATCGCGTCGTAGGCCGCCCACAGTGCGGCCTGGCCCGCGGCCGCGGCCTGCGCCGTGACCGCACGCAGGGGAACAGCGATCGCCGGGTCGTAGTGCAGCCGCCAGAGGCCGTCGTCCTCGCGGAGCATGGGCCGCGTCAACGCCAGCCATTGCTCGCGCGAGTGCGGGCCGAAGCCGCGCGATATCGTCAGCAGGTAGTCGGCGGCCTCGTCGACGCTGGACCAGCGCAGGGGCAGACCGACGTAGTCGGCGATGCGGGCGATGCCTGCAGCATCGATGGTCGGGCCGACGTCGTTGATGACGAGCCTGCCGATCGGCGAACCGGGCAGCGCTGCAAGGCCGATGCCGATGAGCCCACCCATCGACGTTCCGACCCAGGCCAATCGATCGGCGTCGAGGCGCGCCAGCAGCGTCACCATGTCGGCGACGTAGGCCGGCAGTTGGTAACCCGCGGGGTCGGGGAGCCAAGCCGATTCGCCGCGGCCGGCCACATCCGGGCAAACGACGCGGAACTCCGACTGCATTGCCATCGCGAGGCTGTCGAAGTCGCGGCCCTGCCGAGCCAGGCCATGTGCGCAAACCAGAACGCGTCGCGATCCCGGGTCGCCCCACTCCCAGTAGGCGATACGGTGCAAGCCGCGCGGGCCGAGGCACTGCACGTGCTGAAGCCGCGGCTCGGTCATGACCAAAGAGGCGCTCATGGATCGCGGCGCATCTCATCGCCCGATGCAGCGACGCGGCACAAATGGATCGTCTTCATTGCGTCGCTGCCTCGTGGATGCATGCGCCGTGAAATGGGCCGCGAACTTCGGTTGTAACAGCGCGTCAGCGGAGCCCGGAATCGCCTGCAATGCCGCGCAGAATCGCCATTGTTACAAATGGGGAAGCGATGAATACGTCCACCACAAACCGGCCCGACCGGATCGTCGTCGTCGACGATGATGCCCGGATTCGAGACCTGCTGCGCCGCTACCTGACGCAAGAAGGCTTCGAGGTGCTGCTGGCGGAGGACTCGAAGGCGCTGAACCGTTTGTTGACCCGCGAGACCGTGCACCTGATCGTCCTCGATCTGATGTTGCCCGGCGAAGACGGGCTCTCCATTTGCCGACGCTTGCGCGCTGCGAAGGACCTGACACCGATCATCATGCTGACCGCGAAGGTGGAAGACGTCGACCGCATCGTCGGCCTCGAGGTCGGCGCCGACGACTATCTGCCCAAGCCGTTCAATCCGCGCGAGCTCCTGGCGCGGATCCATGCCGTGCTGCGGCGCCGGCCCACTCTGGAAGCGCCGGGGGCACCGGCGCTCGATGCGCAAACGGTGAGCTTCGGTCCGTTCGTCTTCGACCTGGCCCTCCGCCGCCTCACCAAGGACGGCGAGCAGATCGCCCTCACCACCGGCGAATTCTCGATGTTGAAGGCGCTGGTGCGGCATCCGCGCCAGCCGCTGTCGCGCGACAAGCTCGCCCAGTTGGCGCGGGGCCGCGAATTCGAGCCTTTCGATCGCAGCCTCGACGTGCAGATCTCGCGCCTGCGCAAGATGATCGAACCCGATCCGGCGCAGCCTCGCTACATCCAGACGGTCTGGGGCGTCGGCTACGTCTTCGTCCCGGACGGCGCTGCGTGAAATGAGGCCCCCACGCTTCCTTCGGTCGCTGCCCCCCGAGGGGGCGCGGCCGGCCTTGGGGCGGCCCGGCGGCCGGCCGAGGCACCCACGCTCACTTCGGTTGCTGCCCCCGAACCCGCTGTCCTCGCGGTCGGGAGGCTGACCAAGCGTGGCGACACGGGCGGCCAAGCGGCCGGGGTCACGGACGACGATCGGCCAGCGGCTGCAGCCGGCGAAGACGCGGGCGCCGAAGAAGTTCGTTGCGCTCAGCCTGTTCTGGCGCACGTTTTTCCTGCTCGCCCTTCTTCTCACCGGCGGCGTGTTCGCGTGGGTGCAGACCTTTCGCGCCCTCGAGTTCGAACCGCGCGCGATCCAGGCCGCGCAGCAGATCGCCAGTCTGGTCGCCCTGACCCGCGCGTCGCTCTCCAACACCGACCCGATCAACCGCGTCGCCATCATCAAAAGCGTGTCGACGCTCGAGTCGGTCAAGCTGACGCCGCGCGAGCCGACCGACAGATGGCAGCCCTTCGAGATCGACCGCTTCCAGCGCGTCATCGAGCGCGAGCTGCGCGATCAGCTCGGGCCGGACACCATCATCGCCAGCTCGATGAACGACGTTGCCGGCCTCTGGGTCGGCTTCTCGATCGCCGCGGATTCCTATTGGCTGAAGGTCGACCCGACGCGGGTCGGGCCGATGTCGGTCAGCACGATCGTGCTCTGGGTCGGCATCGCCTTTCTGGCGACGGTGCTGGGCTCTGCCGGCATCGCCCGGGCGATCAACCGGCCGCTCAAGGACCTGTCGTTCGCGGCCAGCCGGATCGGTGAAGGCGAATACGACTCACGCCTCGACGAGACGACCCTGACCAGCGAGATCCGGCAGGTCAACATGGGCTTCAACCGGATGGCCCGTGAGCTGGCAAAGGTCGAACAGGACCGCGCCGTCATGCTGGCCGGCATCTCGCACGATCTGCGCACGCCGCTGTCGCGGCTGCGGCTGGAGGCCGAGATGAGCGTCCACGACGAGGAAGCCAAGTCGAACATGGCGCTCGACATCGATCAGCTCGACGCCATCATCGACAAGTTCATGGACTACGCCCGGCCCGGCGAAGTCAAGCTGGTCTCGGTCAATGCCGCGGCGATCGTCGAGCGCGAAATCGCCGCCTTTCGCGACACCAGCCAGATGCGCATCACCTCGCGCCTCGACGACGACATCCGGGTCATGGCCGACGATGTCGAGCTCGGCCGGGTCCTGCAGAACCTGTTCGAGAACGCGCGCCGCTACGGCCGCTCGACGGACACCGGCATCGCGCTCGTCGTCGTCACCTACGCCAAGACCGGGCCGTGGGTGATCATCAGCGTGCGCGACCACGGCCAGGGCGTCGACCCGAAAAAGCTCGACCAGTTGACGACGCCGTTCTTTCGCGGCGACGCGGCGCGTACCGCGGCCACCGGCGCCGGCCTCGGCCTGGCCATCGTCGAGAAGGCAGTGCAGCGAATGGGCGGCGCCTTCGAGGTTGCCAACGCGACCGAAGGCGGCCTGCTGGCGCATGTGCGTTTGAAGAAAGGCTAGTCGCTCGGCCCGGGATCAGCGGCCCGCTAGGCAGAGGCAGTGCACGCCACCTCGCGTGGTCACGGCCGCCAGAGCATGCAGACGGCGCGCGCCTCCATCGATTCGCCGCGTCCGACCGGGCCCATCGACTCGGCGGTTTTGGCCTTGACGCTGACCTGATCGATCGCCACGCCGATCGCGCCGGCAATGCGCTGCCGCATCGCGACGATGTAGTTGGCCAGCTTCGGGGCCTGCGCGATGACCGTCGAGTCGACATTGCCGATGTGCCAGCCGGCACCAGCCACGCGCCGCGCGGCTTCGGACAGCAGGGCGAGCGAGTCGGCGCCCTGGTACTGCATGTCGGTCTCGGGAAAGTGATGGCCGATGTCGCCGAGCGCCGCAGCTCCGAACAACGCATCGGTGATGGCGTGGCACAACGCATCGGCGTCGGAATGACCGGCGAGGCCGTGGCTATGCGGGATCTCGACGCCGCCGAGGACCAGCTTTCGGCCGGCGACGAGAGCATGGGTGTCCCAGCCTTCGCCGACGCGCCAGACGGTGCCGCGCGGTCTCATCCCCGCCTGCCCCGAAGAATGGATTCGGCAAGCGCAAAGTCGCCGGCCGCCGTGATCTTGAAATTCTCGAGCGCGCCCGGCACGAGCCGCGGCGACAAGCCGTGCGCTTCGATCGCGCTGGCCTCGTCGCTGGCGTCCGCTCCGGCTCGCGCCAACGCTTCGCGCAGCAGGCCGAGGCGAAACATCTGCGGCGTTTGCGCTTGCCAGAGATGGGCCCGCGGCAGCGTCACGTCGACGCGCCCTGCGAAGGCGCGCTTCAGCGTATCGGCGACCGGAATCGCGAGCAGGCCGCCGACCGGGTCGTCGAGGCAGGCATCGATCAGGGCGTCGATCGATTCAGGACGGACCAGGCAGCGGGCGGCGTCGTGCACCAGCACCCAGTCTTGAGCCTGCACGCCACGCCGAGCCAGCGCATCGAGGCCAGCCGCGACCGACTCCGCGCGGCTCGCGCCACCGCAGGCGACGACATCGACGGGCTTGCCTTCCGGCAGTCGGGCATGCCGCGCGAAGGCCGTGTCGCCTGGGGCGACGACGACCAGCACCGAGACGATGCGCCGCACCCGGGCCAAGGCGGCGAGCGTGTGCGAGACCATCGCCATGCCGTCGATCGCGACGTACTGCTTGGCCAGTGCGGCACCCGCACGCGAGCCAGTGCCGGCGCACGGCACCAGGGCAAAGCAGCGCAGCGAAGCGATCGGGTCGGAGGACATCGAAGCAGCCAGCAGGGTCGGTCGCAAGCATAAGCGCCGAGCAGCGGGCTTGGACCCGGCGCACGGCCAGCCGCACCGCTCCCTAAAATCGCGCTTTTTGCGTGCCGCATCGACCGGCGCGGTTCGCGCCTCCATGCATCTTCCCGACATCGCCCCCGGCAAGCGCTACACGCTCGCCCGCCCGCCCGGCTCGGCCGATGCGCTCCTGCTCGCCAGGTTCGTTTCCAGGCAGCGCCGTGCGGGAAGCGCGATCACCGCGATCTTCACTGCCGAGCCGGCGGACGCGCAGCGTCTGGAAGAGGAGATGGCCTTCTTCGCGCCGGACCTGCGGATCGCCGTCTTCCCGGATTGGGAGACCCTTCCCTACGACACCTTCTCACCGCACGAAGACCTCATCTCGGAGCGCCTGTCGACGCTGTGGAAGATCGCCGGCGGCGAAGTCGATGCGGTCCTGATGCCGGCGACGACCGCGCTGGTCCGCCTGGCGCCGCCGGGGTTCCTCGCCGCCTACACCTTCTCGTTCACGCAGAAGCAGCGCCTCGACGAAGCGGCGCTGAAGGCGCAGCTCACGCTTGCCGGCTACTCGCACGTGAGCCAGGTCGTCTCGCCCGGCGAATACGCGGTGCGCGGCGGCCTGATCGACCTCTTCCCGATGGGCTCGGCGGTGCCGTACCGGGTCGACCTGTTCGGCGACGAGATCGATTCGATCCGGACCTTCGATCCGGACAGCCAGCGAAGCCTCTACCCGGTGCCCGAGATCCGCCTGCTGCCCGGCCGCGAGTTCCCGATGGACGAGGCGGCCCGGGCCGCTTTCCGGTCGCGCTGGCGCGAGCGCATCGAAGGCGACCCGACCAAGGTCCGTCTCTACAAGGACATCGGGGCCGGCATCGCCACCGCCGGCATCGAGTACTACCTGCCGCTTTTCTTCGACGAGACGGCGACGATCTTCGACTACCTGGGCCGGGGCGCGACCGTCGCCTTGCACGGCGAGATCGACACCGACCTGCAGCGCTTCTGGGCCGACACGCGCGAGCGGCACCGCTTCCTGCAGCACGACAAGGAGCGGCCGATCCTGGCGCCGGAAGCGCTGTTCCTCAAGCCCGAGGAGTTCTTCTCGGCGTGCAATGCGCATGCGCTTCTGTCGGTGCGCACCAAGAGCCCTGCCGCTTCCGCGGACGCGAACGCCATTGCGGACAACTGGGCGAGCGCACTGCCCGATCTCAGCGTCGACCGTGGCGCGCCGGAACCGCTGCGCCGACTGCAGGACCACGTCGCTTCGACTTCGCATCGCGTCCTGCTGGTGGCGGAGAGCGAAGGACGCCGCGAAAGCTTGCTCGAGCTGTTGCGCGACAGCCGGATCGAGCCGCCGAGCGTCGCATCGCTCGGTGAATTCGAGGCCGGCACGGACCGCTTCGCGATCGTCGTCGCGCCGCTCGCGCAAGGCTTCGCGGCCCGCCAGGACGTCGGGACGAGCGCAGGCCGCAGCGCGACCGCAGCTCCGGTCACCGTCGAGTACATCACCGAGACGGAGCTGTTCGCGACGACGCCGGGCACGCGACGACGCAAGCGCCAGGAACAGACCAGCGACGTCAACGCGCTGATCAAGGATCTCTCCGAGCTCAACGTCGGCGATCCGGTCGTGCACGTCAACCACGGCATCGGTCGCTACCTCGGCCTCATCACGATGGCGCTCGGCGGGCCGGCCGAGGATGCCAGCGAGTTCCTGCATCTCGAGTACGCCGAAAAGGCGACCCTCTACGTGCCGGTCTCGCAGCTGCACCTGATTGCCCGCTACACCGGTGTCAGCGCCGACGAGGCGCAGCTGCACCGGCTCGGCTCCGGGCAATGGGAGAAGGCGCGCCGCCGTGCCGCCGAGCAGGTCCGCGACACCGCCGCCGAGCTGCTGAATCTCTATGCCCGCCGCGCCGCCCGCGAGGGCTTCGCGTTCCGCTTCCAGCCGCACGACTACGAAGCCTTTGCGGCGAGCTTCGGCTTCGAGGAGACGCCCGACCAGCACGCCGCCATCCACGCCGTGATCCAGGACATGATCTCGCCGCGGCCGATGGACCGGCTGGTCTGCGGCGACGTCGGCTTCGGCAAGACCGAGGTGGCGTTGCGCGCTGCCTTCGTCGCCGTCACCGGCGGCAAGCAGGTCGCGATCCTGGCGCCGACGACGCTGCTCGCGGAGCAGCATTTCCACAACATCGCCGACCGCTTCGGCAAGTGGCCGATCAAGGTCGCCGAGCTGTCGCGCTTCCGGTCGCCGAAGGAAGTCAAGGCGGCGCTTGCCGGGCTGGCGGACGGCACCGTCGACATCGTCGTCGGCACGCACAAGCTCCTCTCGGCCGACGTCAAGTTCGCGCGGCTCGGCCTGCTCGTGATCGACGAGGAGCACCGCTTCGGCGTGCGCCACAAGGAAATGATCAAGGCGATGCGCGCCGAGGTCGACGTGCTGACGCTCACTGCGACGCCGATCCCGCGCACCCTCGGCATGGCTCTCGAAGGCCTGCGCGATCTTTCGGTCATCGCCACCGCGCCGCAGCGGCGCCTGGCGATCAAGACGTTCCTGCGCAACGAGGGCTCGGGGACGATTCGCGAAGCGGTGCTGCGCGAGCTCAAGCGCGGCGGCCAGGTCTATTTCCTGCACAACGACGTCGCGACGATCGAGCATCGGCGCGAGACCTTGCAGGCCCTCGTGCCCGAGGCGCGCATCGCCGTGGCACACGGCCAGATGCCCGAGCGCGAGCTGGCGCGGGTGATGCGCGATTTCGTCGCGCAGCGGCACAACGTGCTGCTCTGCTCGACCATCATCGAGACCGGCATCGACGTGGCGAGCGCCAACACGATCGTCATCAGCCGGGCCGACAAGTTCGGCCTGGCCCAGCTGCATCAGCTGCGCGGCCGGGTCGGTCGCTCGCACCATCAGGCCTATGCCTATCTGATGGTGCCCGACATCGAGGCCCTGCCGAAGCTGGCGGCGCAGCGGCTCGAGGCGATCCAGCAGATGGAGGAGCTCGGCTCGGGCTTCTACCTGGCCATGCACGACCTCGAGATCCGCGGCGCCGGCGAGGTCCTCGGCGAGCATCAGAGCGGCAACATCCTGGAGGTCGGCTTCCAGCTCTACAACGAGATGCTGTCCGAGGCGGTGCGCTGCCTGAAGGCGGGCCGGGAGCCCGACCTGCTTGCGCCGCTTTCGGCAGTCACCGAGATCAACCTGCATGCGCCGGCGCTGTTGCCCGACTCGTATTGCGGCGACGTGCACACGCGTCTGTCTCTCTACAAGCGGCTGGCGAGCGCGCAACGCGCCGAGCAGATCGACACGCTGCTCGACGAGATCACCGATCGCTTCGGCCGATTGCCGGTGCAGGGCCAGACGCTGTTCGACGTGCATCGGCTGCGCGTGCTGGCCCGCGCCTACGGTGTCTCGAAGATCGATGCCGGCGAGAAGGCCACCGCGATCACCTTCGTGGTCGACCCGCCGATCGATCCGCTCCGCATCATCGAGCTGGTCCAGAAGAACAGGCACATCAAGCTGGCCGGCAACGAGCGGCTGCGCATCGAGCAGGACGCGCCGGAGGTGCGGGACAGGGTGCAGCTGGTGCGCGACGTGTTGAAGGCGCTCGGCACGCCGCGCTTGCTGGAAGCGGCATGACCACGCTGGCGGCGCGGCCGTGACGCTCGCGCCCGGCCTGGTCGTGCGCGGCTTCGTGGCGCCGCTACGCCTCGCTGATTTCCGGCTTGTCGCCTTCGACATGGACTCGACGCTGATCTCGATCGAGTGCGTCGACGAGATCGCGGCGATGGCCGGGAAAAAGGCCGAGGTGTCGGCGATCACCGAGGCGGCGATGCGTGGCGACATCGCCGACTACAAGGAGAGCTTGCGCCGCCGGGTCGCGCTGCTGCGCGGGGTTCCCGCATCGGCCCTGCAGCGGGTCTACGACGAGCGTCTGCGCTTGAACCCCGGCGCCGAGGCACTGGTCGCCGCCTGCCGCGGCGCCGGACTGAAGACGCTGCTCGTGTCGGGCGGCTTCACTTTTTTCAGCGACCGCGTCCGCGACCGCCTCGGCATCGACTTCACTCGCAGCAACGTGCTCGAGCTCGATGACGACGACGCGCTGCGCAGCGGCCCCGACGAGGCGGTCCTGACCGGCCGCATGGTCGACCAGCCCTGGGGCGATATCTGCGACGGCGCCGAGAAACGCAAGATGTTGCTCGAGACCTGCGCCCGGCTCGGCATCGCGCCGGCGCAGACGATCGCTGTCGGCGACGGCGCCAACGACCTGCCGATGCTGTCGGCGGCTGGGCTCTCGGTGGCATACCACGCCAAGCCGCTGCTCCGCGCGGCAGCGATGGTGGCGATCGACGACGGCGGGCTCGACCGCTTGCTCGAGGTCGTCCGTCCCTAGCGCCCTGCCGCGCCCGGCGCTCAGCCGCCGATCAACACCACCATGCCGTCGGCGTCGGCGACGAGCCGGTCGCCCGGGCGAACCCAGACGCCCTGGATCCGGACCGCAACGTCGCGCTCGCCGGCGCCGAGCTTGCGCGTCGGCAGCGGCACCAGCGCCAGGGCGCGGATGCCGATCGTGGTCGAAGCCAGCTCGGCCGCGTCGCGCACGGCGCC
>JALYXU010000227.1 GCA_030946925.1 Pseudomonadota bacterium | reverse complement strand
CCGCCGCCGACGTGATGGACAAGATCACGCCGGCCGACATCTCCGATCCGCAGGAAGTGATCGCCCGGGCCAAGGCGCTGAGCGTCGAGCTGTCGACGCCGATCACGCCGGGCTTCGAGGCGCTGGTGTTCAAGGCTTCGCGCGGCATCGAGGACATCTACGAGCTGACCTACATCAGGAAGGACGGCAGCCGGTTCCCGGCGGTGGTCTCGGTCACGGCGCTGCGCGATGCCCAGGACGTCATCATCGGCTACCTCCTGATCGGCACCGACAACACGGCCAGAAAGCAGGTCGAAGCCGAGCAGAAGAAGCTCGACCAGCGCCTGCGCGACCAGCAGTTCTACACGCGCTCATTGATCGAATCGAACATCGACGCGCTGATCACGACCGACCCCTCGGGGATCATCACCGACGTCAACAAGCAGATGGAGGCGCTGACCGACTGCACCCGTGACGAGCTGATCGGCGCGCCGTTCAAGAACTACTTCACCGATCCGGAGCGGGCCGAAGAAGGCATCAAGCTGGTGTTGAGCGTCAAGAAGGTCACCAACTTCGAGCTGACGGCGCGGGCCCGCGACGAGAAGAAGACGGTGGTGTCCTGCAACGCAACGACCTTCTACGACCGCGACCGAACCTTGCAGGGCGTGATCGCCGCGGCCCGCGACGTGACCGAGCGCAAGCGGCTCGACCAGGCGTTGCAGGAAACGAACGACGAGCTGAAGAGCGCGAAGTTCGCGGCGGAAAAGGCCAATCTCGCGAAGTCGGACTTCCTGTCGAGCATGAGCCACGAGCTGCGCTCGCCGCTCAACGCGATCCTGGGCTTCTCGCAATTGATGGTGTCTGGCGCGCCCCTGCCCACGACCTCGCAGAAGGAGAGCATCGACCAGATCATGCAGGCGGGCTGGTACCTGCTCGAGCTCATCAACGAGATCCTCGATCTGTCGCTGATCGAGTCGGGCAAGCTCTCGCTGTCGCTCGAATGCATGTCGCTTTCGGATGTGCTCGACGATTGCCAGGCCATGATCGAGCCGCAGGCGAAAAAGAGCGGCATCCGGATGAAGTTTCCGCGCTTCAAGAGCGCTTACTTCGTCAAGGCCGACCGCACCCGGGTCAAGCAGGTGCTGATCAATCTGCTGTCGAACGCGATCAAGTACAACCGGACCGGCGGCACCGTCGAAGTCACCTGCGCCGCCCTGACCCCGGAACGCACCCGGATCAGTTTTCGCGACACCGGCGAGGGCTTGTCGCCGGAAAAGCTGACCCAGCTGTTCCAGCCCTTCAACCGCCTCGGCCAGGAGGCCGGTGCGGAAGAAGGCACCGGCATCGGCCTGGTGGTGAGCAAGCGCCTGGTCGAGCTGATGGGAGGCGAGATCGGCGTCGAGAGCACCGTCGGCGTGGGCAGCGTCTTCTGGATCGAGCTTCTGGCCGCCGACGCATCGGAGCTGGTCTCGAATCCTGCCGACCTTGGTGCGCTGCCTCCGGTCGCGGCCCGGGCCGAACCGAGCCGGCACACCGTCCTGTGCGTCGAGGACAACCCGGCGAACCTGATGTTGATCGAGAAGCTCGTCGCGCGCCGCCCCGACATCCGCCTGCTGAGCGCACGCGACGGCAACCTCGGCATCGAGATCGCCCGCGACTCCAGGCCCGACGTGATCCTGATGGACATCAACCTGCCGGGCATCAGCGGCATCACGGCGCTGCGGATGCTCTCCGAAGATCCCGTCACGGCAGCGATTCCGGTGATCGCGCTCAGCGCCAATGCGATGCCGCACGACATCGAAAAGGGGCTCGAGGCAGGCTTCTTCCGCTACCTGACGAAGCCGATCAAGGTCGACGAATTCATGGACACGCTCGATGTGGCGCTGAACTTCTCGCCCAGCGCAGCGGCCCCTGTCCTGCAGGAGGACAACGCATGAGGTTCAATCCCTCGGAGATTCGCGCTGCCAGCATCCTGATCGTCGACGATCAACCGGCCAACGTGACGCTGCTCCAGCGTTGCCTCGCGGAAGCGGGCTACGCCAACGTGACCTCGACGCTCGTTCCGCACGAGGCGGCGGTGCTGCATCGCCGGCACGCGTACGACCTGATCCTGCTCGACCTGCAGATGCCCGGAATGGATGGCTTCCAGGTGATGCAAAGCATGAGGAGCGACGGCATCGATGGCTATCTGCCGGTGATCGTGCTGACCGCGCAGCCGGCGCACAAGCTGCGCGCGCTCGAGGCCGGCGCCAAGGATTTCATCAGCAAGCCCTTCGATCTTCTCGAAGTCAAGACCCGCATCCACAACATGCTCGAGGTCCGGCTGCTCTACAAGAAGCTGGGAACCTACAACGAGCAGCTGGAATACACGGTGCAGATGCGCACGGCCGAGCTTCGCGAAAGCGAAAACCGCTATCGGCGGCTGACCGACCTCGCCTCCGATTGGTACTGGGAACAAAACGAGGCGGGCAGCTTCACCCATATCGCCGGCCCGGTCATCGACATGGTGGGGATCCGCATGGCTGCCTTCCTCGGCGAACCCGGCGGCGACGAACCGAGCGGATGGAACGAGGAGGAACGGCAGGCGCTGCAAGCCGCGATCGCCTCCAGGGAAGCGTTCCGCGACTTCGCTTTCAGCCGCACCGACGGCAATGGCGCGCAGCAGAACTTCCGGGTCAGCGGCGAGCCGATGTTCGATCCGTCCGGGCGCTTCACCGGCTACCGCGGGATCGGCTCGGAGGTTCCCCGCCGGCGGCGCTTCGAAACGGTGACGCGGGACCGCCCTGCCGTCGTCGACAGCCGCTTCGCGGTCTGAGGTCGGGCCCGCCGCCGACATCGTTCGACAGGCGGTTCAGGCCGAGGCCTGTTCCGCGTCGAGCGTTTCGCAGTCGGGTTCGAGGATCCGTCCGCCTTCGCGTTCCAGATCGTCGAACTGGCTCGATTGCAGCGCCCAGGCGAACAGCGCCATCAGCGCGAACACGAGGAGGACCGAGAACGGCACGAGCAGGAACAGGATGTCCATGAGGGCTCAGCCCGGCATCGCTGTCGGCGTCACTGTGCGTGCCTGCATCGCCAACGTCGTGGTCCGTCCGATGCGCATCGCGTTCAAGACGACGACGAGCGAGCTCGTCGCCATGCCGAGTCCTGCCGCCCAAGGCGGAAAGAGGCCGAGCAGCGCGAGCGGCACGCAGGTCGCGTTGTAGGCCACCGCCCAGGCGAGGTTCTGGTGGACCACGCGCACGGCCTGGCGCGCGATCCGGCGCGCCCACGCGATGTCGGCGAGCGAGCCCGACATGAGCACGAAGTCGGCCTGCGATCGCGTCAGCGCCATGCCCTCGCCCATCGCGAACGAGACGTCGGCGCGGGCCAGCACCGGCCCGTCGTTGAGGCCGTCGCCGACCATGCCGACGTGATGGCCTTCCCCCTGAAGCGCTGCCAGCGCGGCGAGCTTGTCGGCGGGAGTGGCGTCGCCCTGCAGGCGATCGATGCCGAGCCTCTCGGCAACCGGGCGGACCCGCGAGGCCGCGTCGCCCGACAGAAGCATGATCCCGAGCCCGGCCTCGCGCAGCGCATCGAGCGCCGGGCGCGCGTCCTCTCGCAGCGTTTCGATGAAGTGGAATGACGCGAGCGCGCCGGCCGGCCCGGCCAGCCAGGTTTCGGCCGAGTCCCCGGCAGCCGCTGCGTCGTTTCCTTCGCTGGCCCAGGCTGCGGCACCGAGCCGGTATCTTCTGCCGTCGGTGTCCCAGGCCTCGACACCGGACCCCGGCTGCTCGCAGGAACGCGCCCAGGCACCGTGCCATGCGTCCGGCCCGGCGTGCGCGTGAGCGGAAAGTGCGCGCGCGAGCGGATGCGACGACAGGCTGCCGAGCGAGGCCGCGAGGGCCAGTGCGGCCTTCGTGTCGAGGCCTGCGTCGTGGGCTGCGTCGCGCAGTTCGACGCGTTCGAGGCAGGGCTGGCCTTCGGTCAGCGTGCCGGTCTTGTCGAAGCAGAGCGTGTCGATCCTGGCCAGCATCTCGAGGGCGTCGAGCCGCCGCACCAGAACGCCGCGCCGGACCAGCGCGCCGGCGGCGCCGAGCAGGGCCGAAGGTGCGGCGAGCGACAGTGCGCAAGGGCAGGTGACGATCAGCACCGAGACCGCCACCCAGACCGCGCGCGACGGGTCGATCAGCGACCAGACCGCTGCGGCGCATGCGGCCAGGACCAGGACCGCGATCAGGAAGGGCGCGGCGACGCGATCGGCGACGCGCAGCATCTGCGGCCGGTCGGTCAGGGCGCTCTGCATCAAGGCGACGATGCCTTGGTAGCGGGTGTCGGCACCGAGCCGCTCGGCGCGCTGGAGCACGGCGCCACGCAGGTTGATGCTGCCGGCGATCGCCACGTCGCCGGGGTTTTTCGCGACCGGGCGCGACTCGCCGGTGAGGAGCGCTTCGTCGGCTTCGGTGCTGCCGTCGACGAGCGGCCCGTCGGCGGCGAAGGACTCGCCCGCCAGGACGCGGACCAGGTCGCCGGGGCGCAGCAGTCCGAGCCCGATCAGCCTGGTTCGGCCATCGGCCTCGACCCGCCGGACGACTTCGGGCAGTCGGGTGGCGCCGTCCTCGAGCGCCGCTGCAACGCGGTTGCGCAGGGTCAGAGCCAGGTAGCGCCCGCCGAGCAGGAAGCTGACGAACATCGTCAACGAATCGAAATACGCGTCGCGGCCGAAGACGCCGCCCGCATCGAAGGTCGCGCCCGAGCTGACGACGAAGGTGATGGCGATGCCGAGGGCGACCGGCAGGTCCATGCCGATGCGGCGCTGGCGGAGGCCCTCGAACGCCTCGCGAAACATCGGCGCCGCCGAGAAGAGCACGACCGGGATGCTGAGCAGCCAGGCGGCCCAGAGCAGCAGCATGCGCAGATCCGGCGTCAAGGTGCCCGGCGCCGCGAAGTAGAGCGGCGCCTGGTACATCATCACCTGCATCATGCAGAA
>JALYXU010000335.1 GCA_030946925.1 Pseudomonadota bacterium | reverse complement strand
CCGCGAATTGCGAAATCGCACCTCGATCTTGGTCGGGTGCACGTTGACGTCGACGCGCTCCGGCGCGATGTCGATGAAGAGCAGGTAGGCCGGGTGCCGTCCGCCATGCAGGACGTCTTCGTAGGCGGCTCGAACCGCGTGGCCGATCAGCTTGTCGCGCACGTGCCGGCCGTTGACGTAGACGTATTGCAGGTCGGTTCGGCCGCGCGCCGATTCCGGCGTGCCGGCGTGTCCGGACAGGCGCAGGCCGCCGAGATCGACGGCGACAGCGACGCTGCGCGACGCGAACTCCGGGCCGAGCACGTCGTGGGTCCGCGTCGCGAGCAAGGTGCTGGGCCAGCGGGCGACAGGCTTGCCGTCGTGCCAGACCGCGAATGCCACCTCGGGGCGGACCAGTGCCTGGCGCCGTACCGCCTCGAGGCAATGGGCGAGCTCGGTCGACTCCGTCTTCAGGAACTTGCGCCGCGCCGGCGTGTTGAAGAAGAGCTCGCGCACTTCGACGCTGGTGCCGATCGACCGCGCCGACGGCAACAGCTCGCCACTGCGCGCATCGAGCCGCATGGCATGCGGAGCGGCCGATGTGCGGCTGGTGATCGAGAGCTCGGACACCGAGGCGATCGCCGCCAGCGCTTCGCCACGAAAGCCGAGCGTGGCGACGCCCTCCAGGTCGGCGAGCGAGGCGATCTTGCTGGTGGCATGGCGGCGCAGCGCCAGCGGCAGCTCGGCGGCCTCGATGCCCTGGCCGTCGTCGTCGATCGCGACGCCGCGAATGCCGCCGCCGAAGAGGCGCACCGCAATGGTGGTCGCGCCGGCATCGACGGCGTTGTCGATCAACTCACGGACGACCGACGCCGGTCGCTCGACCACCTCGCCGGCCGCGATCTGGCTGATCAGCTCGCCCGGCAGCTCGCGGATCGGCCGGCGCATGCGGGGCTCGAGCACGGCGTTCATCGGCTCATTGTAGGAAGCGATCAAGCCGCTCCCGTCAGACAGTTGACAGAAAGCCGAGGCCCGGTCCGAGCCGGCCCGGCCAGCGCGTGTTAGGTTGCCGTCGATGAGCGAAGCGGCAACAGATCCGACCCCGACCGCAGAGTCGCCCGCCTTCCTGCAGGCGATCGTCGAGCTCGGCAAGACCAGCGCGGTCGTCACCTCGCAGCCGATCTTCAACGGCCAAGGCGTCATGCTGCTCGAAGGCGGCGCCCGCGTCGATCAAGGCCTCTACGACCGGCTGCTGTCGCACCGGCTGAGCCGTCCGCTCGACGAGTGCGTCGACGCCGAGCCGCCGGTCGGCGCAGAGGCGTTGCGCGACGCGGCGCTTGCGGCGATCGAGCGCTGGCCTTTCTTCGCCCGCATGGCGCCGCCCGGACCCGTCCGCGAGTCGCTCCTCACGGCCCTTGCCGGGGTGCCGCTGCCGAAGCCGATCGCACTGCACCTGGCGGTGGCGCGAGACACCCGGCCCGCGCTGTTCGCGCACGGCATCCTGATGGCCCTGCTCTGCGCATACCTCGCGCGGCAGGGCGGCGCCACTCCGGCGGCGACGCGTGACGCGGCTGCTGCCGGCCTGCTGCACGACCTGGGCATGCTGCACATCGACTCGGCCCTGCTCGACGTCGACGAGCGATTGAGCAGCGAACGCTTGAAGCCCGTCTACGTGCACCCCTTGACCGCGTCGATCCTGATCAGCCGCTTTGCGGCGTATCCGAAATCGATCGTCCGGGCAATCGTCGAGCATCACGAACGCCTCGACGGCTCCGGCTACCCGCGCGGCCTGCAGGGCGACGCCATCAGCCGGCTCGGCCGCATCCTGTCGCTGGCTGAAGTGGTGACGGCGATGTTCGATGGTGCGCGGGCTGCCCCTGAACTGCGTCTGTCGGTGCTCCTTCGCGTCGACCCGCGGCGCTACGACGCATCGCTCGTGACCGCGGTGCACCGCTTGCTGGCCGGGGCTGGGTCGACCGACGCTTCGCTCGCCGAAGCGGCCGCTTCCGCCCCGGCAGCGCAGTCGATCGAACAGCTGTTGCGACTGGCCGAACAGCTTGCCCGATGGCGGCGGATGCAGGCCCGGCTCAGCGGCGAGCTGGACGCCGCCCACGCCGCGCTGCTCCATTCCGTGGACAGCCAGAACGCGACCTTGCAGCGGATGCTGCACGAGGCCGGCGTGACGCCGGAGCAGCTGGTCGCACTCGGCGACGGGCTCGACGACGACGTCGCGGTCCGGCTCGAGCTGTGGGCGCTCGGCGAGGAGCTGCTCTGGCAATTGCACGCCGCGGCGAACCAGCTCGAGCGCCGCTGGGCTGCGGCGGTGCCGGCCCTGCCGCTGCCGGCAGCGCTGATCGAATGGCTCGGCGAAGTCGGAAGCCTCGACGTGCCCGCGGCAACCGTCTGAGGCGGTCGGGCCGGCCGCGATAATCGCGGCATGCAGTGGCTCGGGCTCGTCGTCGACTTCGTTCTGCACGTCGACGTTCATCTCGCCGAGTTCGTTCGGGATTACGGGCCGTGGGTCTATGCCCTTCTGTTCGCGATCATCTTCGTCGAGACCGGGCTGGTCGTGATGCCGTTCCTGCCGGGCGATTCGTTGCTGTTCGTCGTCGGCACGATGTGCGCCGCCGGCCTGATGAGCTTGCCGCTGGTGCTCGGCCTGTTGTGGGCAGCAGCGGTGCTGGGCAACCAGAGCAATTACGCGATCGGCCGGCACCTCGGCCCGCGCGTGTTCCAGTGGGAGAGCTCGCGCTGGTTCAATCGCAAGGCCTTCGACCAGGCCCATGCCTTCTACGAGCGGCACGGCAGCATCACCATCGTCGCGGCCCGCTTCATGCCGTTCCTGCGCACCTTCGCGCCGTTCGTGGCCGGCGTGGCGCAGATGACGCGGCGCCGGTTCACGCTCTACGACGTGCTGGGTGGCGGCCTGTGGATCGGCAGCGTCACCAGCGCAGGCTACTTCTTCGGCAACATCCCGTGGGTCAAGGACAACCTCGACAAGATCATCTGGAGCGCGATCCTGATTCCGGGCCTGCTCGTCCTCGTCGGCGCCTGGCGCGCCCGTCGCAAGCAGCGCGCGGCAGCAGCCTGACGGGCGAAGCGCTCAGGCTTCGCGCTGCGGGATCGGCAGCGCCAGCTGCTCGCCCACCGTCTCCGGACGCATCAGCCGCCAACGGCCGCGCGTGCTCATGTCGACGCCGATCGGCGTCACGTCGTCGGTGCTGGCCGTCGGGTTGACGGCCAGGGTGCGGGCGACGCACCGGGCAATCCATTCGGCGGTGTCGCGCACGTAGTCGATGTCGGCGTCGTCGAGACGGCAGACGAGGCGAAACGTCTTTTCGAATGGATCTTCGGAGGGTTCGGTCGCGGCCACCCCGCATTCTTGGCGTTTGCGCCGGGCGCAGGCTCGGCGTGTCGCCGCAAACACCGCGGCGGCGCGCAATCGTTCACGCCGGCGTGGCGCTCGTCTCGCTAGCGAACGGTGTAGCCGCGGCCTTCCATGCAGGCGTAGGTGGCGCGCTGGAAGATGCTG
>JALYXU010000328.1 GCA_030946925.1 Pseudomonadota bacterium | reverse complement strand
TGGCCGGGGCGATGCTCGGCGGCGTCCTGCTCGGCCTGATCGAGTCGCTCGGCGCCGGCTACATCGGCCAGCTGACCGGTGGCCTGCTCGGCAGCAACTACCAGGACATCTTCGCCTTCATCGTCCTCATCCTGGTGTTGACGTTGCGGCCGCAAGGTTTGCTCGGCGAGCGCGTCGCCGATCGCGCTTAGATTCGATCAGATCCCCACGGGCATTGCCATGACAGGCCTGATCCAGCGCCACAAGCTCGCCGTCTGCATCGTCGGCGGGGTCGCGTTGCTGGTGCTGCCGTTCGTGCTGCAGATCGCCGGCAATGCCTGGGTCCGGATCCTCGACATCGCCTTGCTCTATGTCCTGCTGGCGCTCGGCCTCAACATCGTCGTCGGCTATGCCGGCCTGCTCGATCTCGGCTACGTTGCCTTCTATGCGGTCGGCGCCTACATGCTGGGGCTGCTGGCGTCGCCGCAACTGACCGAGACCTTCGCCTCGCTCGGCCAGGCTTTTCCGAAGGGACTGCATGCGCCGTGGTGGGCGGTGATTCCGCTCGGCGCGCTGGTCGCCGGAACGGCCGGCGTGCTGCTCGGCGCGCCGACTCTGAAGCTGCGCGGCGACTATCTGGCGATCGTCACGCTCGGCTTCGGCGAGATCGTCCGTGTCTTCATGAACAACCTCGACGCGCCGATCAACATCACGAACGGCCCGAAAGGCATCAGCGCGATCGACGAAATCTCGATCTTCGGCACCAGCCTCGGCCAGACCCAGCACTTCTTCGGCCTCGACTGGCCGAAGGTGACGAACTACTACTTCCTGTTCCTCGTCCTCGTCGTCTTCGCGGTCGTCGTCTGCCATCGACTGGAACGCTCGCGGATCGGCCGCGCCTGGATGGCAATCCGCGAGGACGAGATCGCGGCCAAGGCGATGGGCATCAACACCCGCAACATGAAGCTGCTCGCCTTCGGCATGGGCGCGACCTTCGGCGGCGTCTCCGGCGTCTTGTTCGCGAGCTTCCAGGGCTTCATTTCGCCCGAATCGTTCAGCCTGCAGGAGTCGGTGATGATCGTGGCGATGGTCGTGCTTGGCGGCATCGGCCACCTGCCCGGCGTCATCGTCGGCGCGTTGCTGCTGGCCGCCTTGCCTGAAGTGCTGCGCTACGTGGCCGGCCCGTTGCAGGCGATGACCGATGGTCGTCTCGACGCCTCGATCCTGCGTCAGCTGCTGGTCGCGCTGGCGATGATCGGCATCATGCTGGCGCGACCGCGCGGGCTCTGGCCGTCGCCGGAGCACGGCAAGGTCGCAGCGCCGCTGGCGCCGACGCCGACGCCGAGCGACGACCCGGCGGTGCCGCAGGCAGTCGGCCCCGATGTCAGCGAAGCCAGCAACCGTGCCACCGGCAGCGGCACCCGTCATGCCTGAGGCGGCGTCCGTCGCGGGCGCGGCCGGCTCGTCGTCCGGCGCGGCGGCGTCCGCCCCTTCCCCGGCCGCACCCGGTGCACGCCCGACCGTGCTTCGTGTCAGCGGCGTCTCGAAGCGCTTCGGCGGCCTGCAGGCCCTGTCGGATGTCGGCATGAGCATCGAGGAGGGACAAATCTACGGGCTGATCGGTCCGAACGGCGCCGGCAAGACGACCTTCTTCAACGTCCTCACTGGCCTCTATGCGCCGGACGCCGGCAGCTTCGAGCTCGGCGGCGCGCCCTATCGGCCGAGTGCGGTGCACGAGGTCGCCAAGGCAGGCATCGCGCGGACCTTCCAGAACATCCGCCTCTTCGCCGACATGACGGCGCTGGAGAACGTCATGGTCGGCCGGCACGTCCGGACCGGCTCGGGCCTGATCGGCGCGGTGCTGCGGACCCGCTCCTTCAAGGCCGAGGAAGCGGCGATCGCCGCGCGCGCCCATGAGCTGCTCGACTACGTCGGCATCGGCGGCTTCGCCGAGTACAAGGCGCGCACGCTCAGCTACGGCGACCAGCGCCGTCTCGAAGTGGCCCGGGCCCTTGCCACCGACCCGAAGCTGATCGCCCTCGACGAACCTGCCGCCGGCATGAACAGCACCGAGAAGGTGACGCTGCGCCGGCTGATCGACCGGATCCGCAACGATGGCCGGACCATCCTCCTGATCGAGCACGACGTGAAGCTGGTGATGGGCCTGTGCGACCGGGTCACGGTGCTCGACTACGGCAAGCAGATCGCCGACGGCACGCCGGCCGAGGTGCAGCGCAACGACAAGGTCATCGAAGCCTATCTCGGCGCCGGCCACACCGCGCACTGACGACGATGCCGGTGCCGACCCCGCCCGAGGGCTCGATCGCCGTCACCGCGCCGACCGCGAAGACCCTCCTTCGCGTCGATGGACTCAGGGTTGCGTACGGTGGCATCCAGGCCGTCAAGGGCATCTCGTTCGAGGTCAGGGACGGCGAGCTGGTCAGCCTGATCGGCGCCAACGGCGCCGGCAAGACGACGACCCTGAAGGCCATCACCGGGACCCAGCCAGCTGCGGCCGGCGAGATCGAATTCATGGGCCGGAGCACTCGTCGGCAAGGGCCGTGGCAGCTGGTCGAGCAAGGCCTGGTGATGGTGCCCGAGGGACGCGGCACCTTCACCCGGATGACGATCCTCGAGAACCTGCAGATGGGCGCCTTCGTGCGCGATGACACGGCCGCCATCGCCGCCGACATCGACCATGTGTTCGGTCTCTTTCCGCGCCTGAAGGAGCGCCGCAATCAGCTCGCCGGCACGATGAGCGGAGGCGAGCAGCAGATGCTGGCGATGGGACGCGGCCTGATGGCGCGGCCGAAAGTGCTCTTGCTCGATGAGCCTTCGATGGGCCTGTCGCCGATGATGGTCGACAAGATCTTCGAAGTCGTCGACGACATCCATCGGCGCGGGACGACGATCCTGCTGGTCGAGCAGAATGCGAGCAGAGCCCTGCAACTCGCGTCACGCGGCTATGTCATGGACTCGGGGGAGGTGACGATGCACGGCGACGCAAGGCAGCTGCTCGCCGATCCCAAGGTACGAGCTGCCTATCTCGGCGAATAGCCGAACCGTTCCGGGCGCAAGGAGGCGCCTGACCATGAAACAACAAATCGCTCGTTTGTCGCCGCATCAAAACGCCAAGGTCGCGGCCGTGATGATGGCCGTCAGCTCGCTGATCCTGGCCGTGCCGTTTCTCCTGATCGCATCGGCCTTCAGTCCGGTCGGCCGCGGCGCCCCGCTCTGGGGAATCATCGTCATCCCGCTGGTCTATCTCGTGTTCGGCTACATCTTCATGGTCATCGGCTGCGCCATCTACAACGTGCTGGTCCCCTTCACCGGCGGCATCGAGTTCGAGACCACGCCCGGCCAGCCGTCGTAGTCAAGAGGGATCGCCGGGAGGGTCGCGGCTTCGGCCCGACGATAGAATCCGGGCGGCATTCCGGCGCTGCGTGCGCGGCCGGCGACCTGGCCCCAGCGCCGCCCGAAGACATGACCAGCCGGACCGAGCCAGCACTGCCCAACCCCACCGCCCCGGCCCGCCCGGCCGGCTTCGACTCCGACGTTGTCGTGGTCGGTGCCGGGCCAGCGGGAGCGACGATCGCGGCCTTGCTGGCCGAGCGCGGTCGCGATGTGCTGCTGGTCGAGAAGGGCCACCACCCGCGCTTCCACATCGGCGAATCGCTGCTGCCCGCCAACGCCGAGCTGTTCGACGCGCTCGGGGTGCGGGCCGAAGTCGAGCGCATCGGCCTGGCCAAGTACGGCGTCGAGTTCGTCTCGCCGGAGCACGAGAAGAAGGCGATGGTCGAATTTGCCGACGCCTGGAACAAGTCGATGCCTTACGCCTGGCAGGTGCGCCGCTCCGAGCTCGACGAGCTCCTGTTTCGCAACGCCGCCGCCAAGGGCGCGCGCACCCACGAAGGCTGCCGCGTTCGCGCTGTGCGTTTCGACGCCGACGGCGCGACCGTGGAAGCCGAGCTCGACGACGGCACCAGGCGCGGCTGGCGGACCCGCTACGTCGTCGATGCTTCCGGCCGCGACACGCTGCTCGCCAACCACTTCGGCTGCAAGCAAAAGAACCCGAAGCACAACAGCTCCGCGTTGTACGCGCACTACGCGGGCGCGACCCGGCTCTCCGGCAAGGCCGAAGGCAACATCACGATCTTCTGGTTCGAGCACGGCTGGTTCTGGTTCATTCCGCTGGCCGATGGCGCGACCAGCGTCGGTGTGGTCTGCTGGCCGCACTACCTGAAGTCGCGCAAGACACCGCTGCCGGAGTTCTTCAGGGCGACGATCGCGCTCTGTCCGGAGCTCGAGGCCCGCCTCGCCGGCGCCGCGTTGACGACCGAGGTCCATGCCACCGGCAACTACTCGTACAGCAGCACCCGTTCGAGCGGCGAGCGTTATCTTCTGCTCGGCGACGCCTACGCCTTCATCGATCCGGTCTTTTCGTCCGGCGTGCTGCTGGCGATGAAGAGCGGCTTCGCCGGTGTGGAAGTGGTCGAGACGACGCTCGATCGGCCGCGCCTGGCGCCGCGTGCACGGCGCCGCTTCGACCGCCTCACCCGGCTCGGGCCGCGCGAGTTCTCCTGGTTCATCTTTCGCGTCTCCAGCCCGACGATGCGCGGCTTCTTCATGCAGCCGCAGAACCCGATGCGGGTCAAGGAAGCGTTGCTCTCGCTGCTTGCCGGCGACATCTACGGCAAGACGCCGATCTGGGCGTCGATCGTCGCCCTGAAAGCCATGTATTACCTGGTCTCGCTCGGCAACCTGAGCCGCAGCCTGGCGTTCTGGAAGCGCCGGCGCGCCAACATCCGCGACGTCGAGGTCAGCGCATCGTGATGCCGCGCGCAACGAGGCGGGGCCGAGCCGCGGCGCCGGTGCTGCTGCTGCTCGTCGCGGCGATGGCCCAGTCGCCGGCCGGCGCCCAGGACATGCCGCTGCCCGGCCCGGTCATCGATGCACCGGTCATCAGGCCTGCCGCCGCCGATCCGGCGAAGCCGAGCGAGCCGCTCTGGGAGCTCGGCCTCGGCCTCGCCGCGGTGCGCTTCCCCGACTACCGCGGTTCCGACCAGAGCAGCGCCTATGTGCTGCCGCTGCCCTTCGTCGCCTATCGTGGCCGGTTCCTCCGCGCCGACCGCGACGGTGCCCGGGCGATCCTGTTTGCCGAGCACCGCATCGTCGTCGACATGAGCGTGTCGGCCTCGGTGCCCACCCGCAGCAAGAACAGCGACGCACGGCAAGGCATGCCCGATCTGCCGGGCACCTTCGAGATCGGGCCCAACCTCAACGTCGAGCTCTGGCAGTCCGCCGATCGGCGGCTCAAGCTCGACCTTCGCCTGCCTTTGCGCGAAGCGATCACGCTGCAGGCGCGGCCGAAGACGATCGGCGTCACGTTTTCGCCCAATCTCAACCTCGATGTACGAAACTTCGCCGGCCAATGGAACCTCGGCATGCTGGCCGGCCCGCTCTATGCCGATCGGCGCTATCACGAGCGCTTCTACGGCGTCGCCCCCGAGTTCGCGAGCAGCAGCCGGCCCGCCTACGACGCGCCCGCCGGCTACGCCGGCTGGCGCGCGACAACCGCCTTTTCGCGCCGCCTCGGCAACGCCTGGCTCGGCGGCTTCGTCCGCTACGACGACCTGCACAGCGCCACCTTCGCGCCCAGCCCGCTGGTCCGCCGCGAGCATTCGGTGACGGCAGGTTTCGGCATCTCCTGGATCTTCGCGGTCTCGGGCCAGCGCGTGGTGGTCGACGATTGACGAAGGCGATCCCCGCACCGAAGCCGCCTGGCCTGGTGCACCGGATCCTGTTCGCGCTGCTGATCGGCCAGCTCGGTCTGATGTCGCTGATCTGGGCCCTGCTTGCGCCGCTGCTGTCGCTGCTCCTGCCTCGCAACACCGGGACCCGCGCCGGCCGGGCCGCGATCTCCTGGATCTACCGCACGTTCTGGCGCAGCGCCGAGCAGCTCGGCATGATGCGCGTCGATGCGAGCGCGCTCGATGTGCTGCGCGACGAGCCGGGCGGCCTCATCGTCGCCGGCAACCATCCGACGATGCTCGACGCCCTGATCGTCGTCGCCCGGCTGCCGCGCGGTGTCTGCGTCATGAAGGCGGTGCTGCTGCGAAACATCTTCCTCGGCAGCGGCGCGCGGCTGGCTCGCTATATCCGCAACGATTCGGGTCGCGGCATGGTCCGCGACGCCGTGGCGAGTCTCAAGGAGGGCGCGCAGCTGGTGCTGTTCCCCGAAGGAACGCGCACCGTCCGGGCGCCGATCGATGCGTTCAAGCCGGGCGTCACGCTGATCGCGCATCTGGCACGGGTGCCGATTCAAACCGTCCTCATCGAGACGGAGTCGCCCTATCTGACCAAGGGCTGGCCGTTGCTGCGGCCGCCGCCGGCGCCGGTGGTGATCCGGGTCCGGCTCGGCGCTCGGTTCGCGGCCGAGGCCGACCACCGCTCGCTGCTGCGCCGGCTCGAGGCGTACTTCGCGCGCGAGATGCATTCGTGATCGGCTCGGCCTCCCACCTGGTCCTGATCCCGAGCTACAACACCGGCCCGACCGTGTTGGCCACGGTCCGAGCCGCGCGTGCTGCGTGGACACCCGTGTGGGTCGTCGTCGATGGCAGCGACGACGGCACGGCCGCGCAATTGCAGGCGCTGGCCACCGACGATCCCGGCCTCCGCGTCGAGGTGCTCGAGCGCAATCGCGGCAAGGGCGCGGCGGTCCGCCATGGCCTCGAAGCCGCGCGCACCGCCGGCTTCAGCCATGCCCTGACCATGGACGCCGACGGCCAGCATCCAGCCGAGCTCATCGCCGCCTTCATGGACGAATCGATGGCCCATCCGGAAGCGATGGTGCTGGGTCGCCCGGTATTCGATGCCTCGGCACCGCTGCTGCGTGTGCGTGGCCGGCGCGTCTCCAACTGGTGGACCGATCTGGAGACGCTCGGCGCCGGCATCGACGATTCGCTCTACGGCTTCCGCGTCTACCCGATCGGCCCGCTGCTCGATGTGATGCAGCACCAGCGCTGGATGCGTCGTTTCGATTTCGACACCGAAGCCGTGGTCCGGCTGGCCTGGCGCGGGGTCCGGCCGATCAACCTCGCCGCACCCGTCAAGTACCTGCGTGCGGAAGAAGGCGGCGTCTCGCACTTTCGTTATGGCCGCGACAACGTCCTGCTGAGCTGGATGCACCTGCGCCTGATGGCCGGCTTCCTGTGCCGCCTGCCCTGGCTGTGGCTGCGCCGCGTCAGGCGGCAGCCGCCGTTCGGGCCGGCCTGAAGGCGCGCTTGTCGTGAGCACGTGATGCGGCGAAGATAGCGCCCGCGGCGTCTTCATCCGCGATCACAAGGGAAACCATGAGCTCGAAATCAATCGTCTTTGCAGTCGCTGCGGCCGCCGCATCGTTGGCGTGCCAGCAGGCACTGGCGCAGGCCAGCTCGCCGACGCGCGCACAGGTCAAGGCCGAGACGCGGGCCGCCGAAAAATCCGGTGCGCTGACGCCCGCGGGCGAGGCCACGGCACCGCTGGCGGCTCGGGCTGCATCCGCGTCGACTCTGACCCGGGCCGAGCGCAAGGCTGCGACACGGCAGGCGCGCCGGGACGGCACTCTGCTGCCGGCTGGCCAGACCCAGAAGGGCGACGTCGCGATCCAGAAATTGCCGCCGACCCGGACCCGGGCCGAGCGCAAGGCCGAGACGCTCGACGCTGCGAAGCGTGGCGACCTGGTCCCGGCTGGGCAGGGCAGCCCGACGCCGAAGCCGTAAGCAGCGCAGGCGGCGGATCTGCGGCTCGCTTGCGCGGTTCGATCCGGCAGGTAGCCTCAGATCATCGCGCCGTTGATCGAGACGACCTGGCCGCTGATGTAGGCGGCCTCGTCGGAGGCGAGGAACGCGACGAGGGCCGCGACTTCATCGGCGCGGCCGGGCCGTTTCATCGGCACCATCCGTTCGATCACCGCGGGGTCGAACGAGGCGGCCATGCCGGCGTCGATGATGCCCGGCGCCACCGCGTTCACGGTGATGCCGCGGCTCGCCAGCTCGAGCGCCAGCGACTTGGTGGCGCTGTTGATGGCACCCTTGGCCGCGGCGTAGTTCACCTGGCCGCGATTGCCCGCGATCGAGGCGATCGACGACAGGTTGACGATCCGGCCCCAGCGGCTGCGGATCATCGGCATCACCAGCGCCTGGGTGACGTTGAAGAAGCCGTCGACCGAGACGTCGAGGACGCGGCGCCATTGCGCTTCGCGCAGGGCCGGGAACGCCGCGTCGTCGTGCAGGCCGGCGTTGTTGACGATGATCTGGATCAGCCCGGCCGCCGCCAGCTGCTCGCAGGCGGCGCGCGAGGCGACGCGGTCGGTGACATCGAAGGCGATCGCTTCGGCACTGCCGCCGGCGGCGATGATCGCTTCGGCAGTGGCCTCGGCGGCGTCGCGGCGGCTGTGCGCATGGACGATGACATGGACGCCCTCGTGGCCAAGCCGCTCCGCGATCGCGCGACCGATGCCCCCGCTGGCGCCGGTGACGAGGGCACGTCGCTGGCCAGTCATTGCAGCCTGTGCCATCACAGCGCCATGCCGACGTCGAGCACGACCGCGAGCCGGCCGGTCGCGATCACCTGGGCATCGTGCGTCACCGTGAATGCGTAGAGCAGCCGGCCGGCGTCGCCGGCCTGGCGCACGGCGACGATGTGCAGGGCATCGTCCTCGGCTCGGGGCAGGTCGTCGAGGCGCCATCGCGTCAGCCGCGCATCGCGGGCGCTGGCGAGCGCCCCGGGACGCGCGACGGCCCCGGCTTGGCG
>JALYXU010000223.1 GCA_030946925.1 Pseudomonadota bacterium | reverse complement strand
TGCCGTCGACGACCTGCTTGCTCATGTGGAACAGGCTGTCCAGGTTGGTTCGCATGACCGCGTCCCAGTTCACCTTGTCCATCTTCTTGAAGGTCATGTCGCGGGTGATGCCGGCGTTGTTGACGAGCACGTCGACATCGCCGACCTTGGCGTGGACCTCGGCGACGGCGCGGCTGCACGAGTCGAAGTCGGCGACGTCGCAGGCGACCGCGACGATGTCGTAGCCCTGGCCCTTCATCGAGCTCACCCAGTCGCCGTGCTTCGAGTTGCCGGGCGAATAGGTGACGACGACGCGGTAACCCGCATCGGCCATCTTCGTGGAAATCGTTTCGCCGAGACCACCCATCCCGCCGGTCACGAGGACGACGCGACCCCGGCCCTGTCCATTCGCTTCAGCCATCTCTGTCTCCTTGGTAGTGATGCGCCGATTCTGAACCGAAGGCCGTTGCTCGGCCATCCAGAAACACGCGAATACGGAGGGCGGGAACCGGCCGGGCCGGGCAGGGTGCGGCGCTACAGGTCGAGGACGAGCCGGCCGTCCCGGGCCCGCGAGCAGCAGGCCATCATCTTGCGGCTGGCTGTTCGTTCCGTCGGGCTCAGCACGAGGTCGCGGTGGTCGACCGCGCCGGCCAGCACGTCGACTTCGCAGGTGCCGCAAAGGCCCTCCTCGCAGTCGCTGCGGACGTCGATCGAGGCGCCCCGCAGCGCCGCCAGCAAGGTCTGGTCCGGCCGTACCTGCACGACCAGCCCGGAACGCTCGAGCTCGACCTCGAAGGCGTGCTCGCGGGCCGGGTCGAGGCTGCCGAGCGCCGATTGGAAATGTTCCGTGTGCAGCGCACCGGCCGGCCAGGCGGTGCAGCTTGCCTCGAGCGCCTCGAGCATGCGCGGCGGGCCGCACGCGTAGATCTGGGTGCCCTGCCGAGGCCCGGCCAGAAGCGAGCCGAAATCGTTGCGCCGCGCCTCGTCTGCCGCATGGACGTGCAGCCGCGCGCCGTGCATGCGGGTCAGGTCGTCGACGAAGGCCATCGTGGCGCGGCGCCGGCCGCTGTAGTGCAGGCTGTAGTCGATGCCGAGGGCCTTGGCCCGCCGCGCCATCGCGCTGATCGGCGTGATGCCGATGCCGCCGGCAATGAAGATCAGCCGGCGCGCGCTCTCGTCGAGGCGGAAGTGGTTGCGCGGCAGGCCAACCGTGAGCCGGCCGCCTGCCTTCAGCTGGCTGTGCAGCCAGGCCGAGCCGCCGCGACCGGCCGGCTCGCGCAGCACCGCGATCTGGAAGGTCCGCGCGTCTTCCGGATCGCCGCAAAGCGAGTAGTGCCGCGACATGCCATTGCCGCATTCGACGGCGATGTGCGAACCGGCGCTCCAGAGCGGCAGCGGCCGGCCGTCGGGAGAGACCAGGCGGACCCGAACGATCGCCTCGGCGACGGGCGTGACGCTCGCGACCACCAGACTGAGGCGACCCGTCTGCTTGAGCGGCTCGCCGATCCGCACCGGCACCCGCTGCTGCAGGCGGCCCGGGTCGGCGCGCTCCGGATTTCGTGCCGGATCCCATTCGACCCAGAGGTGCTCGGGACCGCGAAACGAGGTGTTCGGGACATAGCTGAAGCGCTGCTCGGCGAGCCGCATGTGCGGCAGCCGGCGCGTCAGTTCTTCGAGGAAGACCTGCATCTCCATGCGCGCCAGGTTCTTGCCCATGCATTGGTGCGCGCCGTAGCCGAAGGTGAGGTGCTCGCGGGCGTCGTCCCGCCGGATGTCGAACCGGTCGGCGTCGCTGAAATGACGCTCGTCGTGATTGGCCGACGCGGTGACGATCAGGAGCTTGCTGCCGGCGGGCAGGGCCACGCCGCCGATCTGAGCGTCACGGGTGACGATCCGTCGCCAGGCCGCCACCGAACCGTTGTGCCGCAGACATTCCTCGACCGCGCCGGAGATCAGGCTCGGGTCGTCGCAGATCTCCTGCCAAGCGTCCGGGTGCTGCAGCAGCAGCTTGATCGCGTTGGCGCTGGCATTGGCCGTCGTTTCGTGGGCGGCGACGATGCCGGCCATCATCATCGAGTGCAGATAGGAATCGGTGACGACCTCGGGCATGGCCTTCTGGGTCCTGATCCCGAATTGCATCCAGCCCGGCGCATCGGGGTGTTGCCGCATCTTCTGCAGCACGTCGCCGGCGTAGTTCCAGAACTTGCCGACCGCGTGCGCGACCGCGACCTGCTCCTCGGGTTTCGGTCGGCCCCAGGTGTTGACCGTGTGGGCGATCGAATAGCGGCGCAGGGTGTCCATGTCTTCCTCGGGCACGCCAAGGAAGTGGAGGGCGACCGTCAGCGGCACTTCCCAGAGCATCTGATCGACCAGATCGGCGCGACCGGCGTCGATGAAGCGGTCGACGTATTCGCGGCTGAGCCGGCGCACCATCGGCACGTGCTCGGCGAGCGCCTCCGGCATGAACGGGCCCATCAGGGCGCGCCGGCGAGGCCGGTGCGCGGGCTCGTCCTCGTTGACGAGCGTGCGGTTCAAGGCGAAGCCGTACGACGCCAGCACGGCATTGGCTTCGCTGCCGGTCGGCGTGATCTTCTCGAGCGCGATCGAGGGGCTGAAGGTGATGTTGTCGCGAAAGATCGCCTGGACGTCGTCGTAGCGCGTGATCACCCAATAGCCGAGCAGCGGGCTGTAGAAGATCGGCTCCTTGTCGCGGGCCCAGCGCAGGTACGCGGGCGGGTCCTGCTGGTAGCCGTCGCCGAACGGGTCGAACGCGGCGGCGCCGGCGCTGATCGGGCAGCCGGTCGACGGGTCCCCTTTCGGCAAGTCGGCGCTGCCGGCGGGACAACCGGCGCCACGGTCCGGCAACGCGGATTCGCCCATCGCCCGATGGTGCCGCATCCGGTCCGGCGAACCGCGAGGCTGCAACCGAGGGGGTCTTCTTCGCAGGGGAATAATCCGAGACACATGAACGAAAAGATGTCGACATGACGGCCACGTCGCGCGCCCTCCCGGCGGCGCCGGCAGGCACCACCCACTTCCGGGCCCTGTCGGCGTTGAGCTTTTCCCATTTTCTCAACGACATGACGCAGTCGACGATCCTCGCGATCTATCCCCTGCTGAAATCGACCTTCGCGCTCAGCTTCACGCAGATCGGCGTGATCTCGCTCGTCTACCAGGTCACGGCCTCGCTGATGCAGCCTCTGGTCGGCCGCTACACCGACAAGCATCCGCTGCCGTACTCGCTGTCGTTCGGGATGGCCGCGACCTTGCTCGGACTGCTGGTCCTGGCCTTCGCGCCCAACTTCGCCATGTTGCTGGTGGCCGCCACGCTGGTCGGCATCGGTTCGGCGGTGTTTCATCCGGAGGCATCGCGGATCGCGCGCTTCGCATCGGGCGGCCGGCACGGCCTGGCGCAATCGATCTTCCAGGTCGGCGGCAATGCCGGCAGCGCCGCGGGCCCGCTCATCGCGGCGGCTCTGGTGCTGCCGTTCGGCCAGCACAGCCTGGCCTGGCTCGCGCTCGCCGCGCTCGTCGGCATCACGCTGCTGTGGCGGGTCGGGACCTGGCACAAGCAGCGTCAGCTCGCGGCGGTACGGGCGCCGCACAGCGTGGCAGCAGCCGGCCGATCGACGTTGCCGCCGACGCTGGTGACACGGACCATCGCCGTGCTGCTGCTGCTGATCTTCTCGAAATACTTCTATCTCGCCAGCCTGACGAGCTACTACACGTTCTATCTGATCGCCCGCTTCCAGACCTCGCTGCAAGCCGCCCAGATGCATCTCTTCGTCTTCCTGCTTGCGACGGCGGCGGGCACGCTGCTCGGCGGCCCGATCGGCGACCGGATCGGCCGCAAGCGGGTGATCTGGGCGTCGATCCTCGGCGTCGCGCCGTTCACCCTGGCGCTGCCGCATCTCGACCTGGCCTGGACCACCGCCTGCACGGTCGTGATCGGTTTCGTGATCGCCTCGGCCTTCTCGGCGATCCTGGTGTTCGCGCAGGAGCTCGTGCCGGGCAAGGTCGGCACGGTCTCCGGCCTCTTCTTCGGCTTTGCCTTCGGCATGGGCGGACTGGGGGCGGCGGTGCTGGGCGCCGTCGCCGACGCGCGCGGCATCGAGTACGTGTATTCGGTTTGCGCCTATTTGCCGTTGCTCGGCCTTCTGACCGCGCTGCTGCCTGACGAGAGGCGCCTGGTAGGCGCGCCACCCGGCGCTCAGGAGAACAGCGAGAGGGTCGCCGCTCCAGAGCAACCGGCGCTTCCGGCCTAGTTCTACAGGACCCGCAGCGTCCGCCTCGCCGGATCGATCTCCACGCTGGCGCCTTGCGGCACCGCCGCCGTGATGTCCTCCTCGAAGCCGGCCAGCATCGTCAGGTTGCCGAAGGCGGCGCCCTGGGCAAGGATCGGGTTGACGCTGTTGAAGACGATCGCCAGCGGCACGACGCCGCGCGAGGCCATCTCGTGCAGCATCCAGGCGCTGGCGACGCCGCCCTTGGCGGTGTCGAGCACGAGCACGCGGCCGACATAGGACTGGCCCGCGAGCTTGTGGCCGGGCCTCGAAAAAACGCCGGCGATGCGGTCCAGGTCGTAGCGTGCGCTGAAGCCGTCGTTGGCGACGAGGGCGAGGCCGCTGACTTTCGCGCCGATGCCGTGGCGGGCCTTGATTTCTTTCATCGCCTTGCTCCGTTGCTGCGATTCACCACTGCGCAAATGCTCACGACAGCCTGCCGGTCTCGGCCGCGTCGACGCATTGCTCCATCGTTGCCAGCATCGGCACATAGCCGTAGCCGCCGAGGATGTTGACGAGCTTGGCGCTGTTGGTGGCAAGACGCTTCCAGCCGTTGGCCTCGGCCATTTCGCGCGCGTACGACTGGTAGAAGCACATGCCCGACATCAGCTGGCCGCCGGCCGCTTCGATCCGTTCGGTGATGCCCATGCGGTCGGCGTCCGGCTTGACCTGCGGGCTGGTCATCGCCAGCAGCGGCTTGACGAAGCGCCGGCCCTCGCACAACTCCGCGACCCGCCGCAGCTCGTAGAGGCTGAGCTGCGGCGCCGAGAAGACGACGACGTCGATCTCGTCGCTGCCGGCATAGGCGTTCTGCAGCGCCTTGACGTCGGCCTGGCCGATGCGGCGGGACACCGGCACCCGGTCGCCGCCGACGTCGGCCAGCCGGCTTGCCTCGGGCGTGATGCCGACGAGGTGGAACAGCGCGATCGAGCCGAAGCTCGCCATCGCCGCGCCGAAGTGCTTCATGGCGTCGGAGCCCGGCGCGCCCTCGAGGCCTTCGACGACCGGCACCGACCAGTAGTTGCCGGCCAGTTTGCCGATGACGCCGCCGAGCGCACCCCAGTCGTTGAGCGTGCGCGGGGTCCAGTCGACGCGAAAGCGGACGGTCGCCTGGCGCTGCGCGTCGAGATGGAAGCCGTAGCGCGGCGTGCGGCCGCTGAGGCCGGCCGACAGCGCCGATGGACCGCCCTCGAAGTTCGAACGCGCGCCGCAGACCGAGTTGGAGTAGATGACGACGCCGGTGTCGCCGAACGCGACGTGCTCGCCGCGGGTCGGCGCCTGGATCGTCTGGTAGTTGATGCAGGTGTCGGTCATCGACACGCCGAGGCGGATGAAGGCGTCGATGGTGCGGCGCTCGAGCGTCAGCATCCACGGCGCGTGCTTGAGCAGGCCGGCCTTCGCGAAGTCGGTGCCGCGCGGGTCGGTGATGGTCGGGACGCGGACCCGGCCCTGTCCGGCGTCCTCTGCGGCCATCTGTTCGAGCCAGGCGACACCGGCTTCGCCGAGGCTCTCGGTGTCGGCCATGACGTGCGCCTGCGAGACCGGCACGAAGTCGGCGGCGCCGAAGAAATCGCCGACCTTGATCTGGTGCTCGATGGCGATCTGCGGCACCCGGCCGAGCTCGCCCGCCAGCATCGCCTTCTCGTCGTCGTTCAGCTTCATCCCGGAATGCTCCTGTGGTCGTGAACGGGTCGTCTGGTGAGCGCGCGGCTCAGTCGAGCGTGACGCCGGAGTCGCGCACGGCACGGCCCCATTTGGCGAGCTCGGCGCGCTGGAAGTCGGCGAATGCCGGAGTCGATCCCTTCGGCGTCTGCACCCCGACCTCGAGCAGGCGATCGCGAAAGGCCGGCGTGTCGACGATGTGCCTGGCGCTCGCCGTCAGCGTCGCGGCGACCGCCGGCGGCAAGCCGGCCGGCGCGAACAGCGCCCACCAGGCGGTTGCCTCGAAGCCCTTCAGGCCCGACTCGTTCAGCGTCGGCACCTGCGGCAGGACCGACGAGCGCTCGGCGCTGCTGACGGCGAGGGCGCGCAGCTTGCCGCCGCGCACGTGCTGAAGCACCGACTGCACCGGATCGAACATCAGCGGAATCTGGCCGCTGAGCAGATCGCTGACGGCCGGCGCGCTGCCCTTGTAGGGAACGTGCTTCAGCTCGATGCCGGCAGCTTTGGCGAACATCTCGCCGATGAGATGCCCCGGCGTGCCGTTGCCGGCCGAGCCGAAGTTGATGCCGCCCGGGTCCTTCTTCGCTGCGGCGATCAGCTCGGCAATGCTGGCGTAGGGCGCGCGTGGGTGGACCGCCACCGCCACCGGCGCCGAGGCGATCAGGCCGAGCGCCGTGAAGTCCTTGGTCGCGTCGTAGGGCAGCTTTCGATAGAGCGCGGGGTTGATGGCGTGGGTGCCGACCGTGCCGATCAGCAACGAGTAGCCGTCGGGTGCCGCTTTGGCGACGATGTCGGCACCGATCGAGCCGCCCGCGCCACCCCGGTTGTCGACGATCACCTGCTGCCCCGACAAATCGCCGAGCATCTGCGCGAACGGGCGGGCGACGATGTCGGTCGGGCCGCCCGGCGGGAACGGAACGATCAGACGAAACGGTCGGGCCGGAAACGACTGCGCTCGCACAGGGAACGCGAGCAGCGCCGCCGTCGCCGCAAGGGCGCCGACGATGCGACGCCGTTCGCCGCCGACAGTTTCGATTCGAAGCTCTTTCGTCATCGCGTCAGACCTCATTCCAACTTGGCTCCGGATTCCTTCACCAAGCGACCGTATTTGACACGTTCGGCACGCACGAAGGCGCCGAACTCGGCGGGCGACATCGTCGCCGGCGCCGCGCCCTGCGCGGTCAGGCGATCCGAGAAGTCCTTCTCGCGGGCGACCGTGCCGATGTCGCGCGCCAGTCGGGCGATGATCTCCGGCGGCGTTCCCGCAGGCACGAAGATGCCTTGCCAGTTCTCGATGTCGAAGCCCGGGAGGCCCGCTTCCGAGACCGTCGGCACATCGGCAAGGGCCGGCCAGCGCGTTGCCGTGGTGACGGCCAGCGCGCGGAGCTTGCCGGCCTTGATGTGCGGCAGTGCCGGCGGCAAGCCGGCGAAGAACATCGGCACCTGGCCGGACAGCAGATCGCTCACCGCCGGCGCGCCACCCTTGTACGGAATGTGGACCAGGTTCGTCCCGGTCATCAGGCGGAACTGCTCGGCCGCGAGATGCTGCGGGCCGCCGGTCCCGGACGACGCATAGCTGACGCCGGTCTTCTGGCTCTTGATGTAGTCGATCAGCTCGGCCACGGTCCGTGCCGGCACCGACGGATTGACGACCAGCACCAGCGGCGCCGCGGCGATCTTCGTGACCGGCGCGAGGTCCTTGGCCGGGTCGTACGGCATCCGTGCGAACAGGTGCGGGTTGATGACGATCTCGGCGGGCGAGGCCAGCAAGATCGTGTAGCCGTCGGCCGGGGCCTTGGCGACGGCGTCGGCGCCGATGTTGCCGCCCGCGCCGGGCTTGTTCTCGACCACCACCGGCTGCAGCCACATCTGGCTGAGCCGCGCGCCGAGAGTGCGCGCCACGACGTCGGTGGCGCCGCCCGGAGCGAACGGCACGATGACGTGGACTGGGCGGTCGGGGTAGGCCGCATGGGCGACGCCAGTGCCGGCGCTCGCGGCGCCGAGTGCCATGGCGCAGGCTGCGATCGATGCTCGAAACGGATCCACGCTGGCGCCTTCGGCTGACTACTCTTCGAAGCGAATGCCGCGCTCGGCGGCGACCTTGGCGTAGCGCTGTCGCTCCGACTTCAGGAAGGCAGCGAACTCGACACCGCGCAAGCCCTGCGGCTCGACGCCGTTGTCGAGGAGGAGCTTTCGCGTTGCCGGCTCCTGCATCATCTTCGCGATCTCGGCGCCGAGCCGGTCGACCACCGGGGCGGGCGTCCTGGCGGGGGCGAAGACGCCCATCCAGTTCGTGAAGCGATAGTCCTTCATGCCGGGAAGCTCGGCCACCGCCGGCACGTCGGGCATGAGGCTCGAGCGCTTCGCCGAAGTCACGGCGATCGCGCGGAGCTTGCCCGACTTGACGTGGCCCACCGTCGGCGGCATGCCGACGATGGCGATCGGCACCTGGTTGCCGAGCGCGTCGTTGAGCGCCGGCGCGGCGCCCCGATAAGGCACGTGCTGGATCTGCGCGCCGATGCCGGCGTTGAGGGCTTCGCCCGCGAATTGCATCGAGCTGCCGGTTCCCGGCGTGCCGTAGCTGAGCTTGCCCGGGCTGGCCTTGGCGTAGGCAATGAACTCGGCCAGATTCTTCGCGGGCACGGCGGGGTTGACGACGATGACGAGCGGCGTCTCGCCGGCGAGGGCGACCGGAAGGAGATCGCTCTCCGGGTTGTACGGCACCTTCTGTCCTGCTGCGGGGCCGACCACCACCTCGGCAGGCGAGGCCATCAGCAGCGTGTAGCCGTCGGCTGCGGCGCGGGCCACGTAGTCGGCGCCGATCGAGCCGCTGGCACCCGAGCGGTTCTCGACCACGACCTGCTGGCCGAGGCCTTCGCTCAGGCGTTGCGCCACGGTGCGCGCGACCAGGTCGAGTCCGCCGCCGGCCGGATAGGCGACGATCAGATGGATCGGCTTGCTCGGCCAGGCCTGGGCCTCGACCGGCGCGAGCTGGGCCATGCCGGCGATACCGAGCAGAGCGCCGAGCAGCGAGCGGATGGGTCGGTTCATCGCAATCTCCAGCACATCGAATCAAAGAAAGGTCGCCGCCACGCCGGGTGCCGGTGTGAAGCCGAGGTCGCCCCGGGCGATGACGGCCTCCCGGCCGCCGTTGGCGGCGAGCAGTTCGGCCTGGCGCGACTTGGCCTGGCGATCGACCGCGATCGGATCGAGCATCGCGAACAGCTTCTGCCGGCAGGCTTCCAGAGTCTCGGCCATGTCGGCGCGCGCGCCGAGGTCATCGGTCTCGTCGGGGTCACTCTCCAGATCGAACAGCTGCGCCGGATATTTGGCGTAGTACACGTACTTGAAGCGGCCGGACCGGATCATGTAGGCGCCGGTGCTCGAGCCCATGCCGTGGTATTCGCTCAGGACCGTGCGGTCGGGCTCGAGTCCGTTGGCCAGGTCGACCAGCGAATAGCCGGGGTGGCTGTCGCGCACCGCCTCGAACGATTCGCCCGCGCTCTCGAGGACGGTCGGAAAGACATCGACGTGGCTGACCGGGGTGGCGACCGTCTTGCCGACCGGAAAGCTCGGTCCGGCGACGATCAGCGGCACCCCGGCGATCTCGTCGTACATGGTCGACTTGCCCCAGAGCCCGCGGGCGCCGAGGTTGTCGCCGTGGTCGCTGGTGTAGATGATGTCGGTGTTCGATTCGAGGCCCGCCGCGCGCAGTGCGGCGAGGACCTTGCCGATGTGCTCGTCGAGCAAGCTGACCAGGCCGAAGTAGCCGGACAGGGCGCGATGCACGTCGGCGTCGGACTTGAAGTGATCGTCGTAGCAGAAGCTGTTCCGATAGTCCTCGAGATAGGGATGGCGCGGCCGGTCTTCGCGCGCATAGAGGAGCGGCATCGGCAGCTTCTGGTCGAAGTAGCGGTAGTAGTGCTCCGGCGGCGCCGTCAGCGGGAAGTGCGGCGCCACGAACGACACGAACAGGGCCCAGGGCTTGACTGGCTCGACCGCTGCGGGCTGCTCGCGCAGCTCGGCGCGCTCGTGCAGCCAGACCTGGGCCCGGGCGCAGATGTCGCGGTCGTACAGCGTGTACGAGGACTCGCCGGGGCCCGCCATCGCCACCATCTTCCTGGCGCCGCCGCGGCGCGGAATGTCGTCTCTGACCAGGCCGAGCAGGTCGCCCTTGCCGTCGAGGATGTGCATCGGCACCTGCTCCTCGCTGAAGCCGTGGTCGGTGCCGGCGAGGTCGAAGTGCAGCTTGCCGATCGAGACCACGTCGTGACCGCTCTCCCGCAAGACGTGATGCCAGCTGGGCAGCGAGCCGTCGTAGGCGTCGGCGTTGTCCCAGAAGCCGATCTGGTGGATGTACTTGCCGAGCGCGAAACCGGCCCGGGCCGGAACGCAGACCGGGCTGGTGGTATAGGCCGAGGCGAAGCGGGTGCCGCGTGCCGCCAGCGCGTCGAGATGCGGCGTCGAGATGACGGGATGGCCGCTGCAGCCCATGACTTTCGGGTTGTGCTCGTCGGACATGATGACGAGGACGTTGCGTGGCGGGTTCGGCGGTCGGCTTTGGGCAGGCATGGCGAAACGGCTAATGCAAAGCTATATAGTATCAACACATCGAAGGGAGGTCAAAGAGATGCGTCGTCAAGTTGCCGTGACCAAGCTCGACGCCGCCGACCTGTCGCAATTGCTCGACCGCTTCAGTCGGCCCGGCCTGCCGAAGTACGTGGCCCTTCACGACGCCATGCTGCATGCGGTGCTCACCGGCCAGCTCGCGCCCGGCGCACGGGTGCCGAACGAGCAGGAGCTCGCCGCGGTGCTGCCGCTCAGCCTGGGCACGATCCAGCGCGCCCTGCGCCAGCTTGTCGAGGAGCGGGTCATCCATCGCAAGCCCGGCCAGGGCTCGTTCGTTTCCGACCGGGCCGCGGGCGGCCAGATGGAGCATCCTTTTCACTGTCGATTCGTCGACGACGCGGGCACTGGCTACCTGCCCGTTTATCCGGAGGTCGTGTCGCGCGAGACCGTCGCGGTCCCTGGGCCGTGGACCGCCCATCTCCGCTGCGCCAGGGTGATCCGGATCGACCGCAAGATCCGGGTTGCGGACGAATTCGCGGTCTACACGTCCTTCGTCGTCGACGCCGCGAGGCTGCCGGTGTTCGATTCGACGCCGACCGCCAGCCTGTCGAGCGAGAACTTCAAGGAGATCATCTTTCGCGCCTGCGGCCAGACGATCCACAAGGTCGACCTGTTGATCCGGCAGCAGCCGACCAGCCCGGACGTCGCGGCGCGGATCGGCATCCGCGCCAGGCAAGGCTGCACCTCGATCCGCGCGCTCGCCTATCTCGGAGAGTCGGATCCGATCTACTACCAGCAGATCTGGATTCCGGCGAACAAGCGCGAGCTGCATGTGGTGTCCGACAGCCGCGTCCCTGGCCTGGCCGGCCAGGCTTGAACCGCTGCCTCGCGCAGCAATGTCGCGACCTAAAAGCGACAGGCCTTCAAATCCGGGTTGGGGCATCGGAGAATGCACAGCCTTTGTTCATCCGCCCGCCCGCCCGGACGCGTCCTGTCCCCGTCGCGGCCGGACTTTTCGCAAGGATCCATCCTCATGAGTACAAAAGTGAACGGGCATCTCGCCAGTCTGATCAAGCAACATCACAACGAGCTCCTGGCTGGCTGGCTCGACCGGATGCTGTCGCGCATGGTCCGCCGCGACGCCGCCGCCGAGACCGACATCAAGCAGCAGGCGGTGCGCTTTCTTCCGCTCCTCGCCAAGTCGGTCGAAGCCGACCCGTCGGCCAGCATCGAGACCGAAGCGTGGGACGAGACCCGGCAGCTGCTGACCGAGATCTCGCAGGCCCGGGCCCGTCAGGGCTTCACCTCGATCGAGACCGCGAACTTCGTGTTCTCGCTGAAGACGCCGCTGTTCGCCTATCTGCGCACCGTGCTGAAGGACGATCCGCAGGCCCTGGTCGAGGAAACGACCAAGACCAGCAGCCTGTTCGACGATCTCGGCCTGTTCACGGTGGAGACCTACCAGAAGAGCCGCGAGCAGGTCATCATGCGTCAGCAGCAGGAGCTGCTCGAGCTCTCGACACCGGTCGTGCAGCTCTGGAAGGACGTGCTGGCGCTGCCCTTGATCGGCACCCTCGACAGCGCCCGCACCCAGGTCGTGATGGAGAACCTGCTGCAAAAGATCGTCGAGACCGGTGCGCAGATCGCCATCATCGACATCACCGGCGTGCCGACCGTCGATACGCTGGTCGCGCAGCACCTCCTGAAGACGATCGCAGCGGCGCGCCTGATGGGCGCCGACTGCATCATCAGCGGGATCCGCCCGCAGATCGCCCAGACGATCGTCCACCTCGGCGTCAACCTGACCGACGTCGTCACCAAGGCCACCCTGGCCGATGCCTTCATCGTCGCCCTGAAGCGGACCGGCTCGAACATCACGTACTCGAAGAGCCACGACTGAGCGCATGGAACACATCCCCATTCTGAAGATGGGCAGCCTGCTGCTGGTGACGATCCAGGTCGACATGCACGACAAGCTGGCGATGACCCTGCAAGACGACCTCACGGCGCGGATCGTCAAGGACCGCGCGAACGGTGTGCTCATCGACATCTCGGCGCTCGACATCGTCGATTCGTTCATCGGCCGCATGATCGGCAACACCGCCTCGATGGCGAAGATCCTCGGTGCCGAGACGGTGCTGGTCGGCATGCAGCCGGCGGTCGCGATCACGCTGGTCGAGCTGGGCCTGACGCTCGACGGCGTCCGCACGGCGCTCGACGTCGACCAGGGCATCAGGCTGTTGCCGGGCCCGAGGCAGAAGAAACATCGGATCTGACCCGGCCCGTGTCCCGCTTCGTACCGACGACGACGTGGTGCGCCTGCGCATCCTGGTCCGCGAGCGGGTCCTCGCCGTCGGCTTCAGCCTGATCGATCAGACCAAGGTCATCACCGCGACCAGCGAGCTCGCGCGCAACACCGTCACCTACGGCGGCGGCGGCGAGTCGCACATCGCCGACGTCCACGAGGCAGACCGGCGCGGCCTGCGCATCAGCTTCATCGACCGCGGCCCGGGCATCGCCGACGTCGCGCTGGCCCTGACGGACGGCTACACCACCGGCAACGGCCTGGGCCTCGGCTTGAGCGGCGCCAAGCGCCTGTCCGACCAGTTCGAGATCAGCAGCACCCCGGGGCAGGGCACCACGGTCGTGATCACCAAATGGAAACGCTTTTGACCGGCCCCGCCACGCAAAGCGTCTTCGCGATCGAAGATGCGAGCCAGACCGCTGTCGTCCGGCGCGCCGGCGTCGCATTGGCCAAGATGCACGGCTTTTCCGACGCTCTGGCGGGCCGGGTTGCCCTGGTCATCACCGAGGCTGCCACCAACATCCTGAAGCACGCGGGTCGTGGCCGAATCATGCTGCGGGCGGTGGCCGATGGCGGCACTGATGCCGGCAATGGCTGCGGCACTGCAAGCGTCGAAATTCTCGCCGTCGATGCGGGTCCGGGGATTGCCAATCTGCCGTTGAGCATGGCGGACGGCCAGTCCGCGACCGGCACCTACGGCAATGGTCTGGGCATCATGCGGCGCCAGGCCGATGCCTTCGACGTCTACACCGCGCCCAGCCTCGGCGTGGCTATCTACATGTCGATCGGCGGCGTCGCGGGGGGCCGTGTCGCCGGCCCGGTGGCGACCGCCGCGAAAGTGGGCGTCGTGTGCCTGCCGTTGGCCGGAGAAGAAGCTTGTGGCGACGCCTGGACGGCGGTCGAATCGCACGGCGGCCTGTCGCTGCTGCTGGTCGACGGACTCGGGCATGGGCCGGAGGCCGCGCGCGCCGCGCAGGCCGCCGTCATGGCGGTCGAAGCCTCGCCTGGTTCGTTGCCGGTCGAGCTGATCTGGAAGCTGCATGCGGCATTGAGCGACACTCGCGGGGCGGCAGCGGCCGTCGCCAGGGTCGACTTCCAGACCAGGCAGCTGACCTTCGCCGGCGTCGGCAACGTGGCCGCGGCGATCTTTCAGGGCGAGAGCCGGCGTCACATCGTCTCGCACAACGGCATCGTCGGCAGCAATGTCCGAACGGTGCAGGATTTCCACTACCCGTGGACCTCGGAGTCGCTGCTCGTCATGCACTCCGACGGCATCGACATGCGCTGGGACCTGCAGCGCTACCCGGGCCTGATCCTGCGCCATCCGAGCCTGATCGCCGCCGTCCTGAACCGTGACTTTGCGCGGACCAGCGACGACGCCACGGTTCTCGTCGTTCGCGGCACCGACGCGCCGCCATGACAACGCGAATCGTCAGCGTCGCGATCAAGGCCGAGTTCGATGTCGTCGCATCGCGGCAGCGGGCCCGACAAATCGCCGCGCTGTGCGGATTCACCGCGCAAGATCAGGTCCGCATCGCCACGGCCGTGTCCGAGCTCGCGCGCAATGCCTTCCAGTACGCCTCGGGCGGCAAGGTCGATTTCCTCATCGACGCCGACCCCTCGCCCCAGGTGCTCCTGATCAACGTGAGCGACGACGGGCCCGGCATCCGCAACCTCGCGCAGATCGTCGAAGGCGCCTATCGCTCGACGACCGGCATGGGTCTGGGGATTCTCGGTGCGCATCGTTTGATGGACCAGTGCGACATCACGACGAGTGCGGCGCATGGCACACGCATCGCCCTGAAGAAGTTTCTGCCCAGGGAAGCGCGCCGGCTCTCGGCAGGTGATGTCGGTGAGATGGGGTCGCAGCTCATCGCCTTGCCCTCCGACGTGGCCCTGTCGGAAGTGCAGCAGCAGAACCAGGAGCTGCTGGTCACGCTGTCCGAGCTGAAGACTCGCCAGGACGAGCTGCTCAGGCTGACCCGCGAGCTCGAGGACACCAACCGCGGCGTGGTGGCACTTTACGCGGAGCTCGACCAGAAGGCCGAGGCATTGCGACGCGCCGACCGGACCAAGTCGCGCTTCCTCGCCAGCGTCAGCCACGAGCTGCGAACGCCGTTGAGCTCGATCCGGGCGCTTTCGAAGCTCCTGCTGGACCGGGCCGACGGCGAACTTTCGATCGAGCAGGAGAAACAGGTCGGCTACATCCGCACCGGCGCTGAATCGCTCGCGGTCCTGGTCAACGACCTGCTCGATCTCGCCAAGATCGAGGCCGGCAAGGTCGACGTGACGCCGGTGCAGTTCCAGGTCGGCGACATGTTCTCCTCGCTGCGCGGGATGATGCGTCCGCTCCTTCTCAGCGACGCGGTCAGCCTCGTCTTCGAAACGGAAACGGGTCTGGGGCCAATGCTGACCGATGAACCGAAGCTGTCGCAGATCCTGCGCAACTTCATCTCGAATGCCCTGAAGTACACGCAGGAGGGCCAGGTCACGGTCAGCGCGGCCCTGCTGGCGGATCAGGCGACGGTGCGGTTCTCAGTCAGCGACACCGGCTTGGGGATCGCACCCGAGCACCAGGAGTCGATCTTCGAGGAGTTCAGTCAGATCGAGAATCGCCTGCAGCACCGCAGCAAGGGGACCGGCCTCGGCTTGCCGTTGTGCCGAAAGCTCGCCGCGCTGCTGGGCGGCGATGTGGGCGTGCAGAGCGCAGCCGGCAAAGGATCCACTTTCTGGGCAACTATCCCCAGAACATTCGTTTCAGTGCAGAGGCACGAGGTATGAGCAGCCGAAGCTGCGAATAATTGCAGGGGCTCCAAGGGCACGCCGATGGCCGACACGAAACCAGTGATCCTCAACGTCGACGACAACGACGGTGCGCGCTATGCAAAAAGCCGCACGCTCGGGCGCGCCGGCTTCACGGTGCTGGAAGCAGGCACCGGCGCCGAAGCCCTCGAAGCAGCCAGGAAAAACAGCCCCGATCTGGTCTTGCTCGACGTCAAGCTCCCCGACATCGACGGCCTCGAAGTCTGCCGGCAACTGAAGGAAGACACCGCGACGCGTTCGATCATGGTGCTGCAGATCTCGGCCTCGTATCTCGCCACCGCCGACAAGATCCAGGCGCTCGACGGCGGCGCCGACAACTATCTGTTCGAGCCGATCGAGCCGGAGGAGCTGATCGCCAATGTGAAGGCGCTGTTGCGGCTCGGCCGCGTCGAACGTTCGCTGCGCGAAGCCGATTCGCGCAAGGACGTGTTTCTTGCGACGCTGGGCCACGAGCTGCGCAACCCGCTCGGGCCGATCCGCAATTCGGTGGCGGTCCTGCAAAAGCTCGTGTCGGAAGGATCCGAGGGCCAGAAGAAGGCCGTCGACATCATTCTTCGCCAGACCAACCACATGGTTCGCCTGGTCGACGATCTGCTCGACGTGGCCCGGATCACCCAAGGCAAGATCACGTTGCGGAAGGAGCTGGTCGAGCTGAAGCAGATCATCGACACCGCAATCGAGACCGCGACTCCGATGGTCGCGGCGCGCCAGCACACCCTCACCGTCGAGCTCCCCGCGGTGGCCACGTTCGTCGTTGCCGACCCGATCCGGATCGCCCAGGTCGTGGCCAATCTGCTCCATAACGCGGCCAAGTTCACGCCCCTCGGAGGCACAATCCTGATTCGCGCCACGGTGCTCGCCGACAGCGCATCGATCTCGGTCGTCGACAACGGCATCGGCATCGCCGGCGATTCGTTGGGCTCGATCTTCGAGTTGTTCGCCCAGGCCGGGCACGCCGCCGACCGGGTGCAGGACGGCTTGGGCATCGGCCTGTCGCTGGTCAGGTCGCTGGTGGAGCTGCACGGCGGGACCGTCGTTCCGGTCAGCGCGGGCCTGGGCCTCGGCAGCACCTTCGAGGTTCGCTTGCCGCTTCAAAGCAAAGTTCCCGCCATCGCTTCGAGAGCGTCCCTGCCCGGCGAAGACAAAGTAACTCGCCGCAGGGTTCTGGTGGTCGACGACGACAAGGATTCGGCGCGGGCGCTCGGTGCGCTGCTCGAGTTCGAAGGGCACGAGGTCGAGGTTTGCTTCAACGGCGCCGACGCCATTGCCGGCGCCCGCCGGTTTCGTCCCGAAACCGTGTTCCTCGACATCGGCCTGCCGGACATGTCGGGTTGCGAAGCGGCGGTCCGCATCACCGAGTTGGCCGACGCCCCCGATTGCACGCTGATCGCCCTGACCGGCTACGGTCAAGCGCAGGATGCCGACCGGATCAGGGCCGCGGGCTTCCATCGCCATGTCGTCAAGCCGATGGATCTCTCACTGCTCAAGGAATTGATGCAGCCGCGACCGACCGGGTCCGACCGAGCACCGCAGTAAAAAACCAAAAACAGGCTTTCTTGCCATTAGCTGCAGGGCCTGCATGCCGTCCTACATGAAAGCGCTCGGCAGCAATTAGCGTGATCGTTGTCGTACAGGCAACGGAGCTCGCCATGGAATACGGTCTTCGCTCGAACACAGGGATGCTCTTGCTTCTGACGTGCTCGGCTTACGCTCTGACGAGCTGTGGCGGCGACACGATCGACAGCGGTTCCGATGGCCCCGTCTCCCTGGAAGCGCCGGTCGTCCATGCGGCCGGCAATCCTGTCAACGGCAAGCAGGTCTTTCGCTTCGAGACCTTCGGCAACGAGCGATTCTGGACCGATGCGCTGCGCCTTCAGCAAGGCATGATCGCCGCAGGCGTCACGCCGATCAAGGCGCTCCAGCTCGGCCTGATCGTCGACAGCGACGCGCTCGACCCCGCGACGCTGGCAGCGATCACCGCCGAGACGAAGACCGACCTGTCGCCTGCGCGGGCGCCGCTGCTGAACGACCCGGCAACGACGATCAAGCTCATCAACGCCAATGCCATCGTCGGCATCGTCGCCAAGGACAGCACTGGCGACGGCGTGATCGACATCACCAAGGGGGACAAGACCGGCGCCAGCTGTGCCTTGTGCCACACGATCAGCGACGGCTCCGTGTTCAACATGGCCGGGGGCGGATCGATCGGCAAGCGCCTGGATGGCCGCGCCAACCACAACCTCGACTTCGGCAGCCTGATCGCCACCGGGCTCAACACCCGTGCCTATTACCCGGTGCTGCAGCTGGCTCTCAACGCCAACGGCGGCAAGACACTGGGCCGGGCGCCGACCGGCCTGACGCCGACGTCGACCGAAGCCCAGGTCGATGCCTACCTGACCAACAAGGCGTACTACCCGGTCGGCACCTTCGACGACACCCCGGACGGCAACGGCGACCCGATGCACAACTCGGCGCTGTTTCGCACCGATCTCGCCGCGCCGTGGGGCACGGAAGGCACCATTGCCCGGCTCGACAACTTCAGCAATCTGGTCTACACCGCGCTGCTCGACCCGACCCAGCTGACCACCGCCGGCGGACGGGCCTTCTTGCGCAAGCTCGGCGGTACCGCCGCGGGCAACGAGATCGTCGATGGCTACATCCAGGTGCTGGCTGCCACGGGTGTGGTCGGTTATCCGTACGTGCAGGCGGCGCCCCATCCGGCCCCTGGAACCGAGGACGCTCCGCTCGGCGTGCGAGTCGACAACACCAAGCTGATCGACATGAATGGCTACCTGAACAGCCTGCAGGCACCGCCCGGGATCGTCGCCGATGCGGCGGCGGCGGCGCGCGGCCGGGCGCTGTTCCGCGGCAACTGCACCGCGTGCCACAACGTCGATCAAGGCAAGCCGGTGCCCGCCTTCACGGTGCCGATGCAGACGATCTTCCCCGGCGACAATCCGGTGACCCTGCTCGCGGTGCGCGACCCGCCGCTGAACCCGATCCTCGACACGCCGACCAGCATCTTCGACGACAAGATGGCGGTCGTGAACGCGAGCCTGCGCGGTGGCATTCGCGGCACGGTGATGCCGCTGCTGCTCGACCTGGCAAGGAAACCGAACTTCCTGCACGACAGCTCCGTGCCGAATCTGGACACGTTGTTGAACCCGAGCCGGGGCGCCAGCGCACCGCATCCGTTCTACCTGGCCGACACGGCGCAGCGCGCCGACATGGTCGAGTATTTGCGGAGTGCGGGCACCGGACCGTAAGATTGGCACGGCGACGCCGACCAAGTGCCGCTTCCATCACCACCACCGAGGAGATCATTGATGAAGAAACACGCTGCAATCCTGATGTGCGCCCTTCTGGCAGGCGCTGCCAGCCCTGCTTTCGCCATGGACGACGCCATGACCAAGAAGCCCGACAACATGGCCAAGGACGGCATGATGAAGGACGGCATGGGCAAGCCGATGACGATGCAGGAATGCACCGATCACATGGCGATGGCGAAGAAGGACGGCATGAAGAGGGACGACGCCATGATGAAGAAGGACGCCACCTGCTCGGCCATGATGAAAAAGGACGGCATGAAAAAGGACGACGCCATGATGAAGCCGGCGACGCCTGGCGCCGATCCGAAGAAGTATTGACCCCGGCAGGGGTGCGTCGTGCTCGTCACCGCGGCGACGCAACCCTTGGGGTTGACCCACCCCATGCAATGGCCGTGGGCGGTCGGCTCACCACCGTTCATATCGAGCGAGGCGACTTGCTGGCAAGGCGCCTTGATCCGTTGCTGGCACGGCACGTCTGCGGCGATGGTGCAGCCAGCCCTCGACCACCATTACGTGGTGATGCATCTCGGTGGCGCGAAGCGCGTCGCGCGCCAGCGGGACGGGCCGACGGTGTCGACCTTGGTCGAGCGCAATTCACTCACGTTCGTGACCGCCGGCACGGCTTACGTCTGGCAGACCGATGGTCCGATCGCCTTTGCACATCTCTATGTGCCGCCGCGTCAGCTCGAGGATGTGATCGCGCGTGACTTCGATGCCGAGGGACGGGACGCCAGCCTGATTGAACGGGTTGGCTGCCGCGACGCGTTTCTCGAGCCGTTGATGAAGAAGATGATCGAACGGATCCGGACCGGGCCCGATGCCTCGAAACTCCTGCTCGACTGCCTGCTCGAGAACTTCTATTCGCGTCTGGTCGAGAAGCACGGGCTGCGCAAGGCACCGGGCCGCTCGGCGCCGATCGCGCTCGCGCCGCATCGGTTGAAGCGGGTCCTGGATTTCATCGACGCCAATCTGGCCAGCGATCTCCGGCTCGCCGACCTGGTTGCCGCCGCGGGGTCGAGTCAATCGCATTTCAGCCGGTCCTTCCACAAGGCGACTGGCGACTCACCGTACCGCTATCTGCTGAAGCGCCGAATCGAATTCGCGAAGGTCCTTCTCCTGACGGGTGACCATTCGCTGAACGCGATCAGCGCCTCGTGCGGCTTTCGTCGTCAGGACCAGTTCGCGCTCATGTTCAAGCGCGACGTCGGCATCGGCCCCAAGCGTTTTCGCATGGGCAGCGGCAGGAACCGTCCGCCGTCCTGATTCGCAGGTGATGCGGAGGGCTGACGCCCGCCCGGCGCTTGGTCCAGTCGCGCAGAGGTGACGGACACCAACTGATTTCACCGGCCCCCTTGAGAATGGCTTGACGCCATCCATCTGGATGCTATCTGGAGGGCGGAGTTGACCAAGAACCGAAGCATCGAAATCAAGCCACGGACCGGCGAGACCGAAAAGATGACGGTCAATCTGGGCGTGGTGGACCTGGGCCAGATCGACCTGCTGGTGCAGGAGGGCTTCTACTCGA
>JALYXU010000313.1 GCA_030946925.1 Pseudomonadota bacterium | reverse complement strand
GCCTTCCACGACTTCTACGGCCAGTTCCACGCGATGGGCAGAAAGCGGCCGCGTCCGAAGAACCAGATCGTCTTCGCGACGCAGTCGACGCACAAGCTGCTCGCCGGCATCAGCCAGGCGTCGCAGGTGCTGGTGCAGGACGCGCAGAAGCGAAAGCTCGATCCGCACCTCTTCAACGAGGCCTACCTGATGCACAGCTCGACCAGCCCGCAGTACGCGATCATCGCCTCGTGCGATGTTTCGGCGGCGATGATGGAAGCGCCCGGCGGCCGGGCCCTGGTCGAAGAGAGCATCGCCGAGTCGCTGGACTTCCGGCGGGCGATGCGCAAGGTCGATGCCGAGTACGGAAAGGACTGGTGGTTCAAGGTCTGGGGCCCCGACAAGCTCACGGCCTCAGGCATCGGCACCAGCGCCGACTGGATGCTGAAGGCGAACGGCAAGTGGCACGGCTTCGGCAACCTGGCCGAAAGCTTCAACCTGCTCGACCCGATCAAGTGCACGCTGATCACGCCGGGCCTGGATATGTCGGGCAAGTTCGCCAACACCGGCATTCCCGCGGCGATCGTCACCAAGTACCTTGTCGATCATGGCGTCGTCGTCGAGAAGACGGGGCTCTACTCGTTCTTCATCATGTTCACGATCGGCATCACCAAGGGCCGATGGAATACGCTTCTGACGGCACTGCAGCAGTTCAAGGACGATTTCGACCGCAACCAGCCGTGCTGGAAGGTGATGCCCGAGTTCACGGCCGCGCATCCGAAGTACGAGCGGACCGGCCTGCGCGACCTGTCGCAAAGCATTCACGAGTTCTATGCCAAGGACGACATCGCCCGCCTGGTGACGGACATGTACGTCTCCGACATCCAGCCGATGATGAAGCCCAGCGACGCATTCGCCTGCATCGCCCACGGCAAGACCGAGCGGGTCGAGATCGATCAGCTCGAAGGACGGGTCTCGACGACCTTGCTGACGCCGTACCCGCCGGGCATCCCGCTGCTGATCCCGGGCGAGCGCTTCAACAAGAAGATCGTCGACTACCTGCGCTTCACCCGGGCGTTCAACAAGGCGTTTCCGGGCTTCGACACCGACGTCCACGGGTTGCTGTCGATGTCCGAGATGCAAGGCGTCAGCATCGAGGATGGTCGCTACTTCGTCGACTGCGTTCGCTGACGGGTGTCAGGCGGCGCCGCCCATGGCGTGGCTGAAGCCGGCGTCGACGTAGGTGATCTCCGAAGTGATGCCGGCAGCGAGGTCGGACAGCAAGAACGCCGCAGCGTTGCCGACGTCGTCGATCGTGACGTTGCGTCGCAATGGCGCGTTCCGTTCGACGACTTCGAGAATCTTGCCGAAGCCCTTGATCCCGGACGCGGCCAGCGTCTTGATCGGCCCCGCCGAAATCGCGTTGACCCGAATGCCCCGGGGGCCGAGGCTCGAGGCGAGGTACCTGACCGAAGCTTCTAGGGACGCCTTGGCCAGCCCCATCGTGTTGTAGTTGGGAACGCTGCGCAGGGCGCCCAGGTAGGTCAACGTCAGGAGTGCGGCTGTCGGGTTGAGGCGAGGCGCCGCCGCCTTGGCCATGGCGGGAAAGCTGTAGCTCGAAATCTCGTGGGCGATCCGAAAGGCGTCGCGCGACAGGCCGTCGAGAAAATCGCCGGCGATCGCTTCCTTGGGTGCGAAGCCGATCGAGTGGACGAAGCCGTCGAAGCTAGGCCAGGCGCTGCCGAGATCGCTGAAGAGGCGCTCGATCTGGGCGTCGTCGGCGACGTCGCAATCGAAGACGAGGCTCGAGCCGAATTCGGCCGCGAAGGCCAGGCCCCTTTCCTTGAAGCGCTCGCCCTGGTAGCTCAGGGCGAGCTCCGCGCCCTCGCGATGGCAGGCTCGGGCGACGCCGTAGGCGATCGAGCGGTTCGAGAGCACACCGGTGATCAGAAAGCGTTTGCCGGCGAGGAATCCCATCGTGGGCTCCGGGGTGGTCGGGGCGGCGGATTCTGGCATGGGGAAGTTCGCGGCCCCATCCGCTTGACAGCACCGCGCCTTGCCAGTAGGGACTCAAACGGATACAATTCCGGCTTTGCCAGATAGCGTCAAGTGGGCGGATCTTCCGGCCCATTTTTTTTTGGCCGATCGCTTTTCACTGCGGATTTTTCCTCCGACTGCGTCACGTTCCATGCCTATGAGCCAGCACTCGACCATCGATACGACCGTTCGTGGCCTCGGCTACGAGCTGGTCGACGTCGAGCGGGCGCCTGCCGGCCTGTTGCGGGTGACGATCGATCATCCGCCGCAGGCCGGCCCGGCGCGATTCATCAACGTCGACGATTGCGAAAAGGTGACGCGGCAACTGCAGCACGTGCTCGAAGTCGAGGGCCTGGCCTACGAGCGGCTGGAGGTGTCGTCCCCGGGTCTCGATCGGCCGCTCAAGAGCAAGGCCGATTTCGCCCGATTCGAAGGCGAGCAGGTCGAACTGACGCTGAAGGTCCCGTTCAAGGGACGGAAGCGATTTCGCGGCGAGTTGCTCGCCAGGGAGGACGGCTGGCGCCTCGTCCTTGCGCCGACCGCGTCGGTCGCGGCGGCAAAGCGCCATGCCGCCAGCCGGTCGGCCCAGGGTCGGCGCGCTGCAGCCGAAGCGGCAGGCATCGCGCCGGTTTCGCTCGACCCCTCGGCGGCTGCCGATGAGGTTCGGGTGCTTGATTTTTCGATGGATGAGGTGCGCGAAGCGCGACTCGTCCCGGTGATCGATTTCAAGGGGCGCCGAGCCGCCCCGGCGGCTGCCGATGCTCACGAGGCGCGCGTCGCTGAAGAGACGGACGGAGGTCTTAGGCAATGAACCGTGAACTGTTGATGCTGGTGGACGCGATTTCGCGCGAGAAGAGCGTAGATCTCGAGATCGTTTTTCAGGCCGTCGAGGCGGCGCTCGCCTCGGCCTCGAAGAAGCTCGAGGGCGGCGAGGTCGACATCCGGGTTTCGGTCGATCGCGAAACCGGTCAGTACGAGACGTTTCGCCGTTGGCACGTGGTTCCGAACGAGGCCGGCCTGCAGCTGCCGGATTCGGAAGTCCTGCATTTCGAGGCCGTCGAGCAGATCGCCGACATCGAGGTCGACGACTACATCGAAGAGCAGATCGAGTCGGTCTCGATCGGCCGGATCGGCGCGCAGGCCGCCAAGCAGGTGATCCTGCAGAAGATCCGCGACGCCGAGCGCGAACAGCTGCTGACCGACTTCCTCTCGCGTGGCGAGAAGATCTTCGTCGGCACCGTCAAGCGTCTCGACAAGGGCGACATCGTCGTCGAGTCGGGCCGCATCGAAGGCCGTTTGCGTCGCTCGGAGATGATCCCGAAGGAAAACCTCCGCACCGGCGACCGGGTTCGCGCCTACATCCAGGAGGTCGATCCGACGCTGCGCGGGCCGCAGATCATCCTGTCGCGCTCGTCACCGGGCTTCATGATGGAGCTCTTCAAGCAGGAAGTGCCCGAGATGGACCAGGGTCTGCTCGAGATCAAGTCGTGCGCCCGCGATCCGGGCTCGCGCGCCAAGATCGCGGTGGTGTCGCACGACCGCCGCGTCGATCCCATCGGCACCTGCGTCGGCGTGCGCGGCTCGCGCGTCAATGCCGTCACCAACGAGCTCGCCGGCGAGCGGGTCGACATCGTGCTGTGGTCGGAAGACCCGGCGCAGTTCGTGATCGGCGCGCTCGCGCCGGCCAACGTGCAGTCGATCGTCGTCGACGAGGAACGGCACGCGATGGACGTCGTCGTCGACGAGGAAAATCTCGCCATCGCAATCGGCCGCGGCGGTCAAAACGTCCGTCTTGCGTCGGAGATGACCGGGTGGCGGATCAACATCATGACCGCCGAGGAATCGGCGTCGAAGCAGGCCAACGAGTCGGATTCGGTGCGCAAGCTCTTCGTCGACAAGCTCGACGTCGACGCCGAGGTGGCCGACATCCTGATCGCCGAGGGCTTCTCCAGCCTCGAGGAAGTGGCCTACGTGCCGATGCAGGAGATGCTCGAGATCGAGAGCTTCGACGAAGACACCGTCAACGAGCTGCGCACGCGGGCCAAGGATGCGCTGCTGACGATCGAGCTCGGCAAGGCCGAGCGCGGCGACGCCGTGTCGCAGGATCTCGAGGATTTCATCGGCCTGACGCCCGAGCTCATCAAGCGGCTCAATGAAGGCGGCGTCAAGAGCCGCGACGATCTCGGCGACCTGGCTGTCGACGAGATGATCGAGATGACGCGGGTCGACGCCGAGACGGCGAAGGATCTGATCATGAAGGCACGCGCCCACTGGTTCGCTGCCGAAACCGAAGCCGCGGCGACGCAAGAAGCCGCAACGCAAGGATAGACAACCCTATGGCATCGACAACCGTCGCCCAACTCGCAGCCGAGCTGAATCGCCCGGCCGCGGCGCTGCTCGAACAGCTGCAGTCGGCCGGCGTCAGCAAGGCCTCGTCGGACGACTCGCTGAGCGAGAACGACAAGGCGCGTCTGCTCGACCACCTGCGCATCGCCCACGGCACCGTGCCGAGCGCCGAGCGCAAGAAGATCACGCTGACCCGCAAATCGACGAGCGAGATCAAGCAGGCCGATTCGAGCGGCAAGGCGCGCACGATTCAAGTCGAGGTCCGGAAAAAGCGGACCTTCGTCAAGCGCGACGAGGCGCCTGCGCCGGTCGATGATCCGGCCGCCGCCGAATCGCACGAGGCCGAGCTGCTCCGCCGCGAAGAAGAGGCTCAGGCCGAGGCCGAGCGCCTGCGTCTGCAGGAAGAAGAGCTGAAGGAGCAGCAGCGGGTTCGCGAAGCGCATGAACGCGCCGAGCGCGAAGCCGCCGAGCTGCGCGCCCGCGAGACTGCGGAGCGGCTTGCCGCCGAGGCACTTGCTGCCGCGGCCGCGCCGCCGGCCAAGCCGACGAAGGCCGCGAAAGGCGAACCGGTCGAGGCCAAGGTCGAGGAGGTCAAGCCGGCAGTCGCCGAGCCGGTCAAGCCAGCGTTGCGCCTGGTCAAGGCCGGCACCATCGAGAACGAGGAAAAGCAGCGTGCCGCCGATCTGGCGAAGCGACGCAAGGCCGCCGAAGACGAGGCCGCCGCCATTCGCACCATGATGAATGCGCCGAAGAAGGTGCTGGTCGCGAAGAAGCCGGAAGAGGCCAAGCCCGTCGAGGCCGGCAAGGAAGCGATCAAGGGCACGATCCACAAGAAGGTGGGCGCGCCTGGTGCTGCGGCGCCCGGCGTCGCCAAGCCGGGCGACAAGAAATCGATCAAGTCGGAGAAGCTTTCCTCGAGCTGGGCCGACGACGCAGCGAAGAAGCGCGCCCTCAAGGCAGCGCCGCGCGGCGCTCCTGGCGCCGGCCGTGCCGGTTGGCGCGCGCCGCGTGCCGGTCGCCGCGGCGACCGCAACGATGGCGCGCCGAGCTCGTTCGTCGCACCTGCGGAATTTCAGGCGCAGGAAGTTCACATTCCGGAGACGATCAGCGTCGCCGACCTGGCGCACAAGATCTCGGTGAAGGCCTCGGAGGTCATCAAGCAGTTGATGAAGCTCGGTCAGATGGTCACCATCAACCAGCAGCTCGATCAGGAGACTGCGATGATCGTCGTCGAGGAGATGGGCCATACCGCGCTGGCCGCCAAGCTCGACGATCCCGATGCCTTCCTCGAGGAGGAAGTCGAAGCCGATTCGGAGCACGAGTCGCTGCCCCGCGCCCCCGTCGTCACCGTCATGGGCCACGTCGACCACGGCAAGACCTCGCTGCTCGACTACATCCGGACCAGCCGCGTCGCAGCCGGCGAGGCGGGCGGCATCACCCAGCACATCGGCGCCTATCACGTCGAGACGCCCCGCGGCATGATCACCTTCCTGGACACGCCGGGACACGCCGCGTTCACGGCAATGCGTGCCCGCGGTGCCAAGGCAACCGACATCGTCATCCTCGTCGTCGCAGCCGACGATGGCGTGATGCCGCAGACCAAGGAAGCGATCTCTCATGCCAAGGCTGCCGGGGTGCCGATCGTCGTCGCGATGAACAAGATCGACAAGCCGGAGGCCAACATCGAGCGGCTCAAGTCGGAGCTGGTCGCCGAGCAGGTCGTTCCCGAAGACTTTGGCGGCGATTCGCCCTTCGTCGGCGTTTCGGCGAAGACCGGGCAGGGCATCGACACCCTGCTCGAGCAGGTGTTGTTGCAGGCCGAGGTGCTCGAGCTTCGCGCCCCGAAAGAGGCGATGGCCAAGGGCATCGTCATCGAGGC
>JALYXU010000312.1 GCA_030946925.1 Pseudomonadota bacterium | reverse complement strand
TACGCCATCGACGTCTCCGACACGCGGGCGCACACCTTCTCGGTCGAGCTGACACTGCCGCGGCCGGCCACGCGACAAATCGTCAGCCTGCCGGTCTGGATTCCTGGCAGCTATCTGGTGCGCGAGTTCGCGCGACACCTCTGCGGCATCGTCGCCGAGCAGGCCGGCCGCGCGGTGGTGCTGGAGCAGCTCGACAAGGCCAGCTGGTCGGCGCGTTGCGAGGGCAGCGCCGATCTGATCGTGCGCTATCGCGTCTATGCGTTCGACCTGTCTGTCCGGGCCGCGTTTCTCGACGCCGGCCGCGGCTTTTTCAACGGCACGAGCCTTTGCCTGCGCGTCGACGGACGCGCACACGAGCCGCATGGCCTGTCGCTGCGCAGCCTGCCCCTCGGCTGGGACGTGGCGACGGCACTGCAGCCGGCCGGGCCCGGCGCCCCGGCCTATTCCTTCGTTGCCGCCGACTACGACGCGCTGGTCGATCATCCATTCGAGCTCGGCCGCTTCTGGCACGGTCGCTTCGAGGCCGGGGGCGTCGTGCACGAGTTCGTCGTTGCCGGCGCCTTGCCCGATTTCGACGGCGATCGGCTGCTTGCCGATGCCACGCGGATCTGCGAGCGCACGATCGGCTTCTGGCACGGCCCGGGCGGCCGCCCGCCCTTCGAGCGGTATGTGTTTCTTCTCAACGCGCTCGACGACGGCCGTGGCGGCCTCGAGCATCGCTCGAGCACGGCGCTGGTCGCGCCGCGACGCGATCTGCCGGCGCGCCCGGCGCCGGGCGAAGTCCAGCCAAGCGACGCCTATGTCGGCGTGCTCGGCCTGATCGCCCACGAGTACTTCCACGCCTGGAACGTCAGGCGCCTGAAGCCGCGCGATTTCACCGCCTACGACTACGGACGAGAGAACTACACCGAGCTGCTCTGGTTCTTCGAGGGCTTCACGTCGTACTACGACGACCTCCTGGTCGCACGCAGCGGCCTGATCGACGCCCCCCGCTATTTGAAGCTGATCGCCAAGACCATCGGCGCCGTGGCGGCGACGCCGGGCCGGACCGTTCAAAGCGCTGCCGCATCGAGCTTCGACGCCTGGGTCAAGTACTACCGCGGCGACGAGAACACGCCGAACGCGACGGTGAGCTACTACGCCAAGGGCGCACTGATCGCGCTCGCATTCGATCTGAGCCTGCGCAGCGAAGGCCGCGGCACGCTCGACGACGTGATGCGCAGCCTCTGGACGGGCAGCAGCGGCGGTCCGATCGACGAGACCGACATCGGTGCGGCACTCGAAGCGGTCGGCGGACGCTCGTACGCAACCGAGCTGGCAGCGTGGGTTCACGGCACCGACGAGCTGCCGCTCGAGGCGTTGCTGCGCGAGGTCGGAATCGAGACCGAGACGCAGCCGGCGACGCTGGCACAGCGCTTGGGCATTCGCGTCAACGAGAGCGCATTGACCGGCGTCAAGGTCACCCATGTGCTGCGCGGTGGCGCAGGCGAAGGGCTTGGTCTTTGCGCCGGTGACGAGCTGATCGCCGCCGGCGACTGGCGGCTGCGTCGCCTCGACGATGCCTTGCGCAGTCTGGTGCCGGGTAGCCGGCTGCTGTTGCTGGTCGGCCGCGACCAGCGCTTGCATCGCCTCACCCTCGAGGCCGACGCGTTGCCCGCGGCGACCGGCGGCAAGCTGCTGCTTCGCCGCGCCGAGCACGCCTCGGCCGAGAGCAAGGCCTTGTGCGAGGCATGGATCGCCGGCTGACGCAGCCGCCGTGGCCGTGGCCGGGGGGCAGGCGGCGTCGAACCTTTCTCGTCGTGGTCGCCGCCGTCGCCTTGCTTCATGTCGGCGTCACGAACGAGCTGGCGGCGCGGATGGGGGCCGCCGGCGCGGCCGAGGCGATGCCCGCGCGGATCGAGATCGCCTACATGCGCACCCTCGAGCTCGAGGCGCCCGCGACCGCCGCGCCGCTGCCGCCATCGCCAGTTGCGGCTCAGTCGGCGCGGATGCCGCGCAAGCCGCGGGCTGCGCGCCGTGCCGTGCCGGCTGCATCGGCTGCCTCGGCGGCATCCGGATCGGCCGACGTCGAGACCGCGGCACCGGCCGCGTCGAGCGCGGCATCGATGGCGGCAGCGGTTCCGGGCATCGAGTCGACGTCGCCGATCGGCGCGGACGCGGCCGCGATGGCCGCATCGCTGGCGTCTGCTCCATCACCGAAGGTCGCCACGAACGGCACCGGGCCGAGCGGCGAGAGCGCCGGATCGCCGGCGTCGGCTGCCACCCTCGCAGTCGGCACTGCCGGCTTCGTCTGGCCACGCGCAACCCGCGTCAGCTACATCTTGAACGGCAACTACCGCGGTGAAGTGAACGGCCGGGCCGAGGTCGAGTGGATCCGCACCGGCGCGCGCTACCAGGTCAACGTCGACCTCCGTGCCGGCCCGGAATTCGCGCCGATCTTCTCGCGCAAGATGACCAGCGAAGGGACGATTTCCGAAGGCGGGCTGGTTCCGGATCGCTACGACGAGGACACCCAGGTGATGTTTCGCGAGCGCCGCCGCATGACCGTCCTGTTCGCCGCCGATGCCATCACCCTCGGCAACGGCCAGCAGAGGGAACGCCTGTCCGGCGTGCAGGACACTGCCAGCCAGTTCATCCAGTTCACCTGGCTGTTCGGGTCGCACCCAGAGGAGCTGCGCGTCGGCAACAGGTTCGAATTTCCGCTGGCACTGCCGCGCAGCATGAACCGCTGGACCTACGACGTCGCAGAGGAGGAGACGCTCTTCACTCCGTTCGGCGAGCTGCCGGCCTTTCACCTGAAGCCGCGGCTGGCTGCACGCAAGCCCGGCGACCTGACCGTCGAGATGTGGTTCGCGCCCGAGCTGCGCTACCTGCCGGTCAGGATCCGCATCGAGCAGGA
>JALYXU010000298.1 GCA_030946925.1 Pseudomonadota bacterium | reverse complement strand
AAGGAATACGGCCACTCGCTCGGCCACGACCCTGCCTATGCCGACAAGGCACGGCGCGTCGCCGACCTCACGCGCGACCTTTCCGAGCTGCTGCCGGACCTCGTGCCCGCGTTGCGAGACCGGATGGTCCTCGCCCGTCCGGCGGGGCAGCGGGGCAGCGGTGCAGACGTGTCACCCCCAGGGTCCGCGATGCGCCTCGCGTACCACCCACCCTGCACCTTGCAGCACGGCCAGCAGCTGCGCGGCGGCGTCGAGACGCATCTGCGCGAGCTCGGCTTCGACATCCGCGTCTCAGCGAACGAATCGCACCTCTGCTGCGGCTCGGCCGGCACCTATTCGGTCCTGCATCCCGAGCTGGCGCTGCCGCTGCGCGATCGCAAGCTCGGCCATCTCGCAGCGCTCGAGCCGGAAGTGATCGTCTCGGCCAACATCGGCTGCATCCAGCATCTGCAAAGCGGCACGCCGACACCGGTCCGGCACTGGGTCGAGATCCTCGACGAGGCTCTCGATGCTGCGCGCGCCGCCTGAGATGGCGAAGGCCACGGCTGGCGCAGCGGAGCTTCAAGCCACCCGGCGACGCCGATCGCCATGAACACACCGAAGAAGACCGACTTCGCCAGCCGGCTCGGGCCGGGCCTCATCACCGGGGCGGCCGACGACGACCCGAGCGGCATCGCCACCTATTCGCAGGCCGGCGCCCAGTTTCGCTTCGGCCTGGTCTGGACCTTGTTCCTGACGATGCCGCTGATGATCGGCATCCAGATGCTGTCGGCGCGGATCGGCTTCGTCACCCACGAAGGCCTGGCCGCCAACATCGGCAAGATGTGCCCGCGCTGGCTGACGCTCGGCCTGGTCGGCCTGCTCGTCGTCGCCAACACCATCAACATCGCCGCCGACATCGGCGCGATGGCCGAGGCCGTCACGCTGTTCGCAGGCGGCCCGCAGCCGCTCTACGTGTTCGGCTTCGGCGCGCTCTGCATCGGCACCCAGATCTTCTTCTCGTACGACCGGACGGTGCGTCTGCTGAAGTGGCTGACCCTGACGCTGTTCGCCTACGTCGCCGTGATCCTGGCCGTCTCGGTGCCCTGGAAGCAGGCGATTTCCGAGTCGCTGCAGCCCTGGAACCACTTCCCGGCCGGGGTCTCGTTCAAGGACTACGCCGCCATGGTCGTCGCGGTGCTGGGCACGACCATCAGCCCCTACCTGTTCTTCTGGCAGGCCTCGCAGGAGGTCGAAGACAGCCGGCGCCGGCCCGATGCACGCGATCTGCGCAGCCATCCGGACTACGTTGCCGAGCATCTGTCGCGAATCAAGCAGGACACCTTCATCGGCATGACCTTTTCCAATGTCATCGCCCTGTGCATCGTCGTCGCCACCGCGGTGACGTTGAACCAGCACGGCATCGCCAGCATCCAGACCTCGGCGCAGGCGGCGGAGGCGCTGCGGCCGGTCGCCGGCGAGTTCGCCTTCGTCGTCTTCGCGATGGGCATCATCGGCACCGGCCTGCTCGCGGTGCCGGTGCTGGCCGGCTCGGCGGCCTACGCGGTGAGCGAGCTGTTCGGCTGGCGGGCCGGCCTCTCGCACGGCTTCCGCGAGGCCCGCGGTTTCTATCTCATCATCATCGCCGCCACCGGCATCGGCACGGCGATGGGCGTGCTCGAGGTCGATCCGATCAGAGCCCTGGTCTGGAGCGCGATCGTCAACGGCGTGATCTCGGTGCCGATCATGGTCGTCCTGATGCTGATCGGCCAGTCGCAGAAAATGATGGGCCGCTACACCATCACCCAGCGGCATCGATTCTTCGGCTGGGCCGCGACCGTCGTGATGGCGATCGCCGTCGTCGTGATGCTCGTGACGAGCTTCTGAGGCGCAGGCTCGCTCGGGCGGCAACGTCATCGGCGCATCTCTGCTCAGGCGCTTCGCCGGCCTCGTGCTGACGCTGCTGGCGGCGTCGCTCGTCGTCTTCGCGGTGCTCGATGTCTTGCCCGGCAACGCCGCCGAAGTGATGCTCGGCGAGAGCGCGACCCCGGAGTCGGTCGCGGCGCTGACAGCGCAGCTCGGCCTCGACCGGCCGGCGCCGATGCGCTATGCGGCCTGGATGCGCGGCCTCGTCACCGCCGAGCTCGGCAACAGCATTGCCTACGACACGCCGATCGCCGGACTCGTTGCCGAGCGCCTCGCCGTCACCGTGCCGCTGGCGATCCTGGCGATGGCCCTGACGACGCTGCTCGCGTTCTCGCTCGGCCTGTTCGCGGCGGCACGACATCGCCGCTTCGCCGACGGCGGCGTGATGGTGCTGAGCCAGCTCGGCCTGGCGGTCCCGAATTTCTGGTTCGCGATCGTCCTGATCCTCGTCTTCGCCGTCAGGCTGCGCTGGTTCCCCGCAGGCGGCTTTCCGGGCTGGCACGACGCCGACGGCGGCGGCATCGGCCCGGCCTTGCACGCGCTGGTCCTGCCGGCGGTGGCGCTCTCGGTGGTGCAGGCGGCGATCCTGGCCCGCATCGTCCGCGCCGCGGTCCTCGACGTTCTCAACGAAGACTTCGTCCGAACCGCCCGCGCCAAGGGCCAGTCGCCCGGCGCGGTGCTGCGCCGGCACGTCCTGCGCAATGCGATGGTTCCGATCGTCACCGTGATGGGCTTGCAGTTCGCCAACCTGCTGACGGGCACCGTCGTGGTCGAAAACGTGTTCGCGCTGCCCGGTCTCGGCCGCCTCGTCTTCCAGGCGATCGCCAACCGCGATCTGCTGCTGGTGCGCGACGTCGTCATGCTGCTGGCGGCGAGCGTCATCGTCGTCAACTTCGCGGTCGACGTGATCTACGTCGTCATCGATCCGCGGCTGCGTGCCGGCAACGGGTGAACCGCGTCGCCGTAGCCGAACCGGGCGCCACGATGCGCAGGTGGGAGCTGCGCCGATGAGCGACGGTTCGCCGGCCAGGTCGCGGAGGCGATGGCGGCGCACGTCGCTGGCGATCGGCGCGTCGCTCGTCGTCTTTGTCGTCGCCGTCGCCTTGCTGTCGTTCGCCTGGACCCCGCACAGCCCGTACGAGCTCGATATTGCGGGCAGGCTGCAGCCGCCCGGAGCGTCGCACTGGCTCGGCACCGACAGCCTGGGCCGGGACATCGTCTCGCTGCTGGCGGCCGGGAGCCGCACCTCGCTCGCAGTCGGCCTGTTCGCCGTCGCCATCGGCATGGGCCTGGGCGTCGGCCTCGGCCTGCTCGCGGCGACCAGGCGCGGATGGATCGACCAGGCCGTGATGCGATTGGCCGACTTCACCTTCGCCTTTCCGGCGCTGCTCTCGGCGATCATGCTCAGCGCCGTCCACGGGCCCGGGCTCGTGACCTCGGTCGTCGCCATCGGCATCTTCAACGTGCCGGTCTTCGCACGCGTCACGCGGGCCAGCGCCCTGACGGTGCACGGGCGCGAGTTCGTGCTGGCGGCGCGGGCGCTCGGCCGGAACGAATGGCAGATCGCGTTCCATCACGTGCTGCCTAACATCGCCGCCATGCTCGTCGTGCAGGCAGCGCTGCAGTTCGCGCTGGCCATCCTCGCCGAGGCCGCGCTCAGCTACCTCGGCCTCGGCACGCAGCCGCCGACGCCGTCGTGGGGCCGGATGCTGAGCGACGCGCAGCCGCTGCTCTTCCAGGCGCCGCAGCTGGCGGTCTATCCGGGCCTGGCGATCGCGCTGACGGTGCTCGGCCTCAATCTCACGGGCGACGGGCTGCGCGACGTACTCGACCCGCGGACCGGTCGCCGCTGACAGCGCGCGTGGCGTGTGCCGGTGGACGACCGCCGGTCAGCTCTTGCTGGACTTCTTCGCCTTGGCACCGATCTCGCGCCAGGACTTTTCCTTCACCTCGACGCCGAACTTCTTCGCCGCCGCGGTGATGTGCTTCCAGGCAGTGTCTCGCTCGGCGTCGCTGACGCCTTCGACCTGGTTGAAACGAGCGATCGCATTGCGCACGTGACCGGCGTTTTCGAGCGGCTCCTTGCGCTGCTTCGGAAAGGCGAATTGCTGCTTCGGGATGGCGTTTCGCTTGTCTGCATCGAGTGTGCTCATGGCGTCTCCATGGATCGGATGTGGCGCCGATCCGGCAAGCTTCGTACCTGTCGCCTCAGCCCGGCGGCGCGACGCTGGCGCCCTGGACGCCATGGCGCTCGAGGGCGCGGCTGACGAAGCCGCTCGCCTTCATCCGCTCGACGAACCCGGCGAGGGCGCGCAGCGCCGGTTCGGACCGTGCCGCCGGCAGGCCCATCGCCTGCTCGATCACCATGAAGCGGCCCGGCAACAAGCGCAGGCCGCCCACGCGTCCGGCGTCGGCCTCGAGCTGCTGCCTGACGCCGGCCGCCACGTCGGCGTTGCCGGCGAGGAACGCGTCGACGACCGCCGGCGACGTTGCCGCCCGCACCAGCTCGGCGGCCTTGATCTCGCGGCTCAGGAACAGATCGTAGGCGCTGCCCTTGCCGACGACGATGCGGTTGCCGGGCCGATCCACCTGATCGTTGCGCGTCAACGGCGAGCCTTGTCGAACCAGGTACGCGCCTTCGATCAGAAGATACGGCGCGCTGAAGCGAATGCCCTCGCCGCGCAGCGGGTCGATCGCGAAAAAGCCGACGTCGGCTTGACCCGCCCGGACTGCTTCGACCGACTTCGCCGCAGCGTCGACGACGCGCAGGTCGATGCCGACGCCGAGCTCGCGAGCCAGCTCGCGGGCCAGGTCGACCGAGACACCGACCGGTTCGCCGCCGGTCGACCCGGCACGGGCGAGGACCGGATTGCCGAGGTTGATCGAGGCGCGCAGCCGGCCGGTCAGTGCCAGCGCTGCGGCGACGTCGCCCGACATCGCTGCGTTGTCTTTCGCACAGCCCGCGCCAAGCAAGGCGACGCCGCTGCTACCCCAGATCAGCAGGTCGCGGCGCGAGAGCAGCATGGCTTCAGTCACCTTCTCGACGACTGTCATGGCTTGGCCCGCATGTGTCATCGCATCGTCCGTTGTCGCGGCGGCCGCAGTATCGACGAACCAGCGGGTGGCTGCTGCCGCCGCCCGCACGGCCCGACCGGCCCTTCCCGTAAAGTGCGGCGTCCGTTTGCGAGCCTCGAACCATGAACTTTTTCTTTCGCCCATCGAGTCGCGCCGCCGTCGGGTCGCTCGCCTGGCTCGCGCTCGTGATCCTGGCGTTGCCGTGGGCCACGCCTGCGTCGGCACAGGCGCGCAAGGACAGCGTCGTGATCGGCATGGCGCTCGAGCCGGCGCCGGGTCTCGACCCGACCACGGCGCCCGCAGCGGCGATCGGGGAGATCGTCCATCTGAACGTGCTCGAGGGCCTGACCCGCATCAACATGGACGGAACCGTCGCGCCGTTGCTGGCCGAGAGCTGGAGCATCGATCCGGACGGCAAGGTCTACACCTTCAAGTTGCGCAAGGGTGTGCGCTTTCACGATGGCGAAACCTTCGATGCCAGCGACGTCAAGTTCAGTTTCGAGCGGGCCAAGGCGCCCGGCTCGACCAACAAGGCCAAGAAGTCGGTCTTCGACAACATCAGCCGCATCGAGACGCCCGATCCGTCCACCGTGATCGTCGTGCTGAACAGCGCCGACGGCAATTTTCTGTTCCGGATGGGCGAGAACACCGCCGTCATCCTCGACCCGAAGAGCGCGCCGACGACGGCGACCCGGCCGATCGGCACGGGCCCCTACCGGTTCGACGCCTGGGCGCACGGTGCATCGATCACGCTGATCCGGAGCGAGCAGTACCGCGACCCGGCCCGGGCAGCGATGAAGAAAGTGAGCTTTCGCTTCATCAGCGAGCCGGCCGGGCAGGTCGCGGCGCTGCTCGCCGGCGACATCGACGGCATGCCGCGCTTCGGCGCGCTCGAAAGCCTGAAGCAGTTCGAGTCGGACCCGCGCTTCACGGTCGTCAGCGGCGGCACCGAAGGCAAGACGATCCTGGCGATCAACAACAAGCGTAAGCCCTTCGACGACGTCCGGGTGCGCCGCGCCATCGCGGCGGCGATCGATCGCAAGGCCATCATCGACGGTGCCCAGGAAGGTCACGGCACGCCGATCGGCAGCCACCTGGTGCCGAGCGACGCCGGCTACCTCGATCTCACCGCCGTCAATCGCTACGACCCTGACAAGGCGAAGGCGTTGCTCAAGGAGGCCGGCGTCGCGACACCGCTGCAGGTGAGCCTGACCCTGCCGCCGCCGGCTTACGCGCGAAAGGGCGGCGAGATCATCGCCGCGCAGCTGGCCAAGGTCGGCATCGTCGCCCGGATCGAGAACGTCGAGTGGGCGCAATGGCTCGCCGGCGCTTTCAAGGGCAACTTCGACCTGACCGTCGTCATGCACGTCGAGCCGCTCGACTTCGACCGCTACGCCGACCCGGCCTACTACTACGGCTACGACTCGAAGGCTTACCGGGCGCTGTTCGCCGCCTACGGCGCCAGCACCGATCCGAAGACCCGGCTCCGGCTGCTCGGCGACATGCAGCGCCAGCTCGCCGCCGACAGCGTCAACGTCTACCTGTTCCAGCCGGTCCAGTTCGCGGTCGGCAACAAGCGGCTGAAAGGCATGTGGAGCAGCTCGCCGATCGCCGCCAACGACCTGGCCGCGCTGCGCTGGCAATAGCCTCCAGCGCGGGCCCGGGCATCGCCCTACCCGGCGGCGCGTGCGGCGGCGATGCAGTCGAGCAGCGTCGTCTGGTCGCCGATCTGGTTGGCAAGGAGCAGCACCAGGCGGGCGTCGAGGTCGGCGCTCTCGGCGTCGCTCAAGCCCTCGTGGGCGGCCAGCCACGCCGCGTAGAAGGCGTCGGCATCGACGATGTTCGGATCGGTCTTCATAGCCTCGCGAGCGCAGCGCGCAGCGCCGCTTCGACGCCGGCCGGCGACGCGTCGGCCAAGGTCGCGGCGACGTAGGCATCGGGGCGGACCAGCACGAAGCTGCCCGCCGCCACGCCGAGGTGGACCGCCAGCGGGCTCGCCGCATCGAGACCGCGAAACTCGACCGGCCAGCGCGAGCGCAACGGCTCCAGGCGCTGCAGCGCCGCGCCGTCCGCGCCGATCGCCAGGCCGAGGAAGCGAGTGCCTTTGGCGAGGCAGCGCATCAGCGTCGTGGCGTCGAAGGCGACGTTCTGCAGCGACCGCGCGCCGGCGCCAGCCGATCGCGACGCTGGGTAGGGGTTGGCCTGTGCCATCCGACCGGTGTTGACCAATTCACGCGCGAACGGGTAGCGACGGGCCAGCGCCGCGACGGCGCGGCGGATGCGGTGCTCGGCGGCGCTTCGCG
>JALYXU010000282.1 GCA_030946925.1 Pseudomonadota bacterium | reverse complement strand
GGGCTGCACCGTCGAGCGCGGGCTCGCGCGAGCGCGCCTCGAGCATCGTCTGCAGCGCGATCTTCTGGTCGGCGCGATCGAGCTGCCAGACGCCCAGGCGTGCCGCGATGGCGACGCCGGCCAGGGTCGCCAGCAGCGTCACCGTGGCGCGGACGCGAGCGCGTCGGGACGCGCCGCCGGAGGATGGCAGCTCGCCGTTCACGAAAGGCCTGTCGCCGTCACGACGGCGACCCCCGACCATAATCGTCGATGATGAATGCACTGATCGGCATCGCCTTCGCGGTCATCCTCGGCGCCCTGGCCTGGGCCGGTGTGGCGATGCTGCGCGGCGGCCGCAAGGAGGGCTCGAAGGGCGGCGACATGATGCGCGCCCTCGCCGTTCGGATCGCCGTCTCGGTGCTGCTGTTCGCCTGCATCGTCATCGCCTGGGCGCTCGGCTGGATCCATCCGACCGGCGTGCCGCTCGGCCGCTGAACGCCAGAAGGCCGCCACCGCGGCTAGAGCTGTCGGAGCTTGCGACCCGGACCGCCGCCGGGCCGCCCCAAGGCGCTCCCGCGCCCCCCCGGGGGGCAGCGAACGAAGTGAGGCGCCATCGGGCCCACTACAGCCAGTAGACGACGATGTAGAGGCCGAGCCAGACGACGTCGACGAAGTGCCAGTACCAGGCCGCGCCCTCGAAGCCGAAGTGCCGGTCGGGCGTGAAGTGGCCACGCATGATGCGGATGGTGATGAACAGCAGCATCAGCATGCCCACGAAGACGTGAAAGCCGTGAAATCCGGTCAGCATGAAGAACGTCGACCCGTAGGCGCCCGAGCTCAGCTTCAGGTTCAGTTCGCTGTAGGCATGCGAGTACTCGTAGGCCTGGAAGCCGAGGAAGGTGATGCCGAGCAGCACCGTGAGCCACATGAACACGATCGCGCGCGCGCAATGCTGGGCGAGCAGGGCGTGGTGGGCGATCGTCACCGTCACGCCCGAAGTCAGGTGGATCGCGGTGTTGAGCGTCGGGATCGGCCACGGGCCCATGGTCGCGAACGGCTCGACGATGTTGGCCGGCGAGCCGGTGAAGCCGCCGCCCGGTGCCGAGCTCGGCCAGACCGCCCGGAAGTCGGGCCAGAGGACGGCGTTCTCGAGGTCTCCCAGGCTCGGCAGCGCATGGACGCGGACCCAGTAGAGGGCACCGAAGAAGGCACTGAAGAACATCACTTCGGAGAAGATGAACCAGCTCATGCTCCAGCGGAACGAGACGTCGACGCGGCCGTTGTAGAGACCGTGTTCGCTCTCCGAGATCGCGCGTCGAAACCATTGCTGCAGGACGAAAGCCCAGATCGCGAAGCCGGCGAGCACCACCCATGCAGCCCAGCCGGCGCCATTGATCCACTGGCTGCCGCCGAAGATGACGAGCAGCAGACCGAATGCCGTCGCGGCCGGATGGCCGGATGGGGCCGGAACGAAATAGCCGGGCGTCGTGCCCGTTTGTGCGACTGCAGACATGGCTTTTCTTTCCTGCGATTACCGAGCGTTCGATGTCATGCGGCGATGCCGCTCGAGATGACCCAGTTGACGAGGCCGACGATCGCCGCGACGAACAGGGCGGCGGCGACGATGCCGGCGACGACGATGTGCAGCGGGTTCAGCTCGCTTGCATCGCGCTCCAGATCGCGGGCCTTGCGCACACCGAAGAACGACCAGCCGACCGCCTGGGCGGTGCGCATGATCGAAGCCTTTCGCCGGACTGCCGACTTCGGTCCTGTCGGCTCGCTCACGAGAGGGGCTCCGCTGCGTGGCCGCGCGCGGCTTGTGCCGGCTCGGCCGGCACCTTGCCGCCGACCTCGAAAAACGTATAGGAGAGCGTGATCGTCCTGACGTCCTTCGGCAACTGGGCGTCGACGACGAAGACCACCGGCCAGCGAACCGCTTCGCCGGCCTGCAGCAGGTGCTGGCTGAAGCAGAAGCATTCGACCTTGTTGAAGTGCGCCATTGCCGCCGCCGGCGCGTAACTGGGGATCGCCTGCACCGCGATCGCCTTGTCCTGTCGATTCCGGAAGTCGTACATCACGGTCGTCAGCTGGCCGGGATGAACGTCGATCGACGCCCGTTCGGGGCGAAAGTCCCAGGGCCCTCGAACGTTCGCGTCGAATTCGACGGTGACGGTGCGGCCGGTGTCGACCTGGCCGTTGCGCGCGGCGGCCGGACCGGCGCCGGTGCGCAGCTCGGACACCGACAGCACGTTGATGCCGAGCGCGTTGCAGACGGCGCGGTAGATCGGCACCAGCGCGTAGCCGAAGCCAAACATCAAGGCGGCGATGACCATCAGCTTGCCGACCATCTGCCGGTTGTCGGCCAGCAAGGCTCGTGCGCGCAGGGAAGCGAAGCGGTCCATCTGTTGACGCCGTCAGCCGGGGAAGAACGCGCTCTTGGCGACGAAGCCGACGAAAAAGACCAGCGCGATGGAGGCCAGGATGAGCGCGAGGCGAAGGTTCGCCTTGCGCTGCTTCGGCTCGGTCGTCATCGCCTGGCTCAGGCGGGAACGGCGGCGCCCGCCGCGTCCGGGTGCGCGGGCGAACCGTAGCCGAGGATCTTGGTCCCGGCAGCGTTGAGCTGCGGCACCGACTCGAAGGTGTGGAACGGCGCCGGCGACGGGATCTCCCATTCCAGCCCCTCGGCCCCTTCCCAGGGCTGCTGCGGCGCGCGCGCACCCTGGCCGCGCATCATCGGCAGGACGACGAAGAAGAAGAAGTAGATCTGCGACAGGCCGAAGCCGAACGCACCGACCGAGGCGATCATGTTGAAGTCGGTGAACTGCATCGGGTAGTCGGCGTAGCGGCGCGGCATGCCGGCCAGGCCGAGGAAGTGCATCGGGAAGAAGGTGACGTTGAAGAAGATCAGCGAGCTCCAGAAATGGATCTTGCCGCGGGTCTCGCTGTACATCACGCCGGTCCACTTCGGGCCCCAGTAGTAGACGCCGCCGAACATCGCGAAGAGAGACCCGGCGACCAGCACGTAGTGGAAGTGGGCGACGACGTAGTAGGTGTCGTGGATCTGGATGTCGATCGGCGCCATCGCCAGGATCAAGCCCGTGAAGCCGCCCATCGTGAAGACGAAGATGAAGCCGACCGCCCAGAGCATCGGCGTCTCGAAGCTCAGCGAGCCGCGCCACATCGTGGCGATCCAGTTGAACACCTTCACGCCCGTCGGCACCGCGATCAGCATGGTCGCGTACATGAAGAAGAGCTGGCCGGTCACCGGCATGCCCTGCGTGAACATGTGGTGGGCCCAGACGATGAACGAGAGGATCGCGATCGAGGCCGTGGCATACACCATCGAGGTGTAGCCGAACAGGCGCTTGCGCGCGAACGCCGGGATGATCGCGCTGATGATGCCGAACGCCGGCAAGATCATGATGTAGACCTCGGGGTGGCCGAAGAACCAGAAGATGTGCTGGTACATCACCGGATCGCCGCCGCCCGCCGGGTTGAAGAAGCTGGTCCCGAAATGGCGGTCGGTGAGCGTCATCGTGATCGCGCCGGCGAGCACCGGCATCACCGCGATCAGCAGGTACGCCGTGATCAGCCAGGTCCAGCAGAAGAGTGGCATCTTCATCAGCGTCATCCCCGGCGCGCGCATGTTGAGGATGGTGACGATGATGTTGATCGAGCCCATGATCGAGCTCGCGCCGAGGATGTGCAGGGCGAAGATGCCGGCATCCATCGACGGGCCCATCTGCAGCGTCAGCGGCGCGTAGAGCGTCCAGCCGGCGGCCGGTGCGCCGCCGGGCATGAAGAACGAGCTGACGATCATGATCGCGGCCGGGATCAGCAACCAGAAGCTCAGGTTGTTCATGCGCGCGAATGCCATGTCGGGCGCGCCGATCTGCAGCGGCACCATCCAGTTCGCGAAGCCGACGAAGGCCGGCATGATCGCCCCGAACACCATGATCAGCCCGTGCATCGTCGTCAGCTGATTGAAGAGTTGCGGGTTGACGAATTGCAGGCCGGGTTGAAACAGCTCGGCGCGGATCACCAGCGCCAGCATGCCGCCGATCGTGAACATCGTGAACGAGAACAACAGGTACATCGTGCCGATGTCCTTGTGGTTGGTCGCGTAGACCCAGCGCCGCCAACCGTGCGGCGCGCCGTGATGCTCGTGGTCGTGGTCGCCGTGACCGAGGCCGGCGATGTCGACGGTGCCGTGGGGTCCGCCCGGGTGGCCGATGACTGCGCTCATTGAAACGATGTCCTTTGGGTTGCCGGCGATCGCGCTACTTGCGCGCTGCCGCGACTTCGGTCGGCTGCACCACCTGCCCGGTGGCGTTCGACCAATGGTTCTTCGTGAACGTGATGACGGCGGCGATCTCGGTATCGCTCAGCTGCCGCCATGCCGGCATCGCGTTCTGCCCGTTCAGGAGCACGTGGATCTGCTTCGACTTGTCGACATCGAGTACCGTCGGCGAGGCGTCGAGCGCCTTGGCGTTGACGGCGCCGCCGCCCTTGCCGTTGGCCTGATGGCAGACCTGGCAGTTGCTGTTGTAGACCTGCTCGCCGCGCGCCTGCAATGCAGCCAGGTCCCAGACCCTGTTCGGGTCGTCGGCCTTGGCAGAGGCCTCCTTGGCCTTGCCGCCGACCCACGCGGTGTAGTCGGCCTGCGACACGACCTTGACCTGGATCGGCATGTACGAGTGCTCCTTGCCGCAAAGCTGCGAGCACTGGCCGTAGAAGATGCCGATCTGGTTGGCGCGGAACCAGGTGTCGCGAACGAAGCCCGGAATCGCGGTTTCCTGTACGCCGAGGGACGGAACGTAGAAGGCGTGGATGACGTCGTTCGCGGTGGTGATGATGCGGACCTTCTTGTCGACAGGAACGACCAGCGGGTTGTCGACGCGGAGCAGATAGTCGTCGCCCTGCGGCTTGCCGGCATCCGACATCTCGCGCTGCGCCGGATCGAGCGTCGACAGGAAGCCGATGCCTTCGCCTTCGCCCTTCAGGTAGTCGTAGCCCCACTTCCACTGGCTGCCGGTGGCCTTGATGGTCAGGTCGGCGGAGCTGGTGTCCTTCATCGCGACGACGACCCGGGTCGCCGGCAATGCCATCAGGATGACGATGACGAAGGGCACCACTGTCCAGGCGATCTCCACCGTCGTGCTCTCGTGAAAATTGGCGGCGCGCGCCCCTTTCGACTTCCGGTGCATGACGATCGAATAGAACATCACGCCAAACACGGCAAGGAAGATCACGACGCAGATGACCAGCATGAAGTTGTGCAGCCACTGCTGGTCGTCGGCAATGGCCGAGGCCGGTGGATTCAGGTTGAACTGATTGACGGCCGGGCCTCCCTTCAAGTCGCCGAGCGCGTGGGCCGGCAGCGCCAACACGGCGCCGAACCAAAGGGCCATGCGGGCGGCAGCACCGGCGAGCCGACCGGCAGTGCCCGCAAGAGATCGCAGCGTCATCATCTGTGGTGTCGAGTCCGGAAATCCGAGTCGGCTTGTGTCGAGTGGGAGAGCGCCGACGGTGCGGTGCGAGGTCTGACGATGCGACGGGCCGCCCGTCGATCAGCAAAACCCTGAAATTTTAGCTCACGCATGCGCATCAGCGACCGGGCCTGCGAACAAGCGCGCGCATGGCCTCGAGCGAGACCGCCACCGGCTCGCCGGCTGCGACTCGCGGCGCCACCTTGAAGCCGTGCCCGTAGGCGATTTCGAAGCTCAGCGAGATTCTGCCGTCGGCGCCGGATTGCGCGTCGAGTGCGGCGAGGAGACGCTGTCGCCAGCGTGGCGTGCGAAGGCCGCGGAATCGCTGCGGCGACGCGTTGCCGCCGAGCTGCCGCAGGTCTCGCAGCACCGCCTCGGCATCTGCCCATGTCAGCACCAGCGTCTCCTGGTCGAGCACCGGCGCTGCGAAGCCGGCGGCCACCATCATGTCGCCGAGGTCGTGCATGTCGATGAATCCGGGCGTCGGCGGTGGCCACTGCAGCCCTGCATACAGAGCCCGCAGCTCCTTCAATGTGGCCGGACCGAGACATGAGAAAACGAGCACGCCGTCGACTTCGAGCAGCGCGTGCCAGCGTTTGAAGAGGGCCGGCGGGTCGACCACTGCGTGCAGCACCATGTTCGCCCACAGCAGCTGCGCCGAGCCGAGCGCGGCATCGTCGGCGCCGGCCACAAGCCTCGCGCTGGCCTGGCCTCGCGGGCTCGGCCACCAGCGGCGCTTCGGCCGGGCCATGGGCCGCGCGGCCCAACCCGCATCGGCCTCGATGGCAACGATCGTGGCGTTCGGATAACGGGCCTGCAGCGCCGTGGCGCCGTCGCCCCATCCCGCCCACCAATCGAAGACGCGCCCGGGCTGCAGGCGGATCGGATCGAGATGCTCGGCCAGTCGACGCGCCACCTCTCGATGCAGCCAGGGGGCCTCGTCTTGCCGAGCCGTTCGGCGCAGCGTCGCATCGACGGCTGCGGCGTCGAGGTCGCGACCGCTTGCACCGGGGGGCGAAGGCATCGGCGGAAGTATATTGAGGCGATGTTCGCGACCCCCGAAGCTGGTGCGCAGGCAGCGCGGCCGGGCCGCTTGCGTCTGCCGAGCCTCTGTGCGGTGTGCCGGTCGTGGGGAGCCGGACGCATTTGCCAGACCTGCTGCAGCCGGTTCGCCGCGCCCGTGCGTCGCTGCCGGCGCTGCGCCCTGCCGGTGGGCCCGCGCGTCGACACCTGTGGCGCCTGCCTGACCCGTCCGCTGGCCTTCGACACGGCGCTGGCGCGCGTCGACTATGCCTATCCCTGGGACCGCCTGATCGCCGCGTTCAAGTTTCACGCCGCGCTCGATCTGGCGGCGCCCTTCGCCGACGCGATCGTCGATGCGCTGCATCGCGCCGGCGCGATCGACGGCGACGCGCTGATCCTGCCGGTGCCGCTCAGCGCGGCAAGGCTGCGCGAGCGCGGCTACAACCAGGCCTGGCAGCTGGCCCGGCGCGTCGCCGCGCGGATCGGCAGTCGTGCCGATCCGCATCTGCTGCTGCGCATCCGCGACACCCCGCATCAGCTGGCGCTGTTGCCGGAGGAACGGGCGGGCAACGTCCGCGGCGCCTTCGCCGTCGAACCGCGGCGGCTCGGGGAGCTGCGCGGGCGCGCCGTCGCCGTCGTCGACGATGTCATGACCACCGGCAGCACGCTGGCGGAGATTGCGCTGGTCCTGAAGTCCGCCGGCGCCCGAAGCGTTGCAGTCTGGGTGGTCGCACGCACACCCCTGCCCGGTGATCGATGAGGAATGGTGCCCCCACGCTCTCTGCGTTCGCTGCCCCCCGAGGGGGTGCGGCCGGCCTTGGGGCGGCCCGGCGGTCAGCCGGTGCCCCCACGCTCACTGCGTTCGCTGCCCCCCGAGAGAACGCCGAGCCGGTTCGGAGGGGGCCTGCCGCCGGCTGAGCGATGTTCAACATCGTCCTGGTCCACCCGGAGATCCCGCCCAACACGGGCAACGTGATCCGGCTCGCGGCGAACACCGGTGCGCGGCTGCATCTGGTCGAGCCGCTCGGCTTTTCGATGGACGATGCGCTGCTGCGCCGGGCCGGCCTCGACTACCACGAGCACGCCGAGGTGAAACGGCATGCGTCGTGGGCCCATTTCATCGAAGCCGAGGCCCCTGCTGTCGAGCGGCAGTTCGCCTTCACGACGCACGGCAGCGCTGGGCTTGGCGAGATCGCCTTTCAAGCGGGCGATTGGCTGGTGTTCGGCTCGGAGACGGCGGGGCTGCCCGACGCGCTGCGCAGCGGCTTTCCCGGTTCTCGCCAGGTCCGCCTGCCGATGCGGCCCGGGCAGCGCAGTCTGAACTTGAGCAATGCGGTGGCCGTCGCCGTCTTCGAGGCCTGGCGGCAGAACGGCTACCGGGGCGGCGCTTAGCTTTTTCTTAAAGACTCTCGGCCCTGGCGTCGCGGCGCAGCAGCCGCTCGAGCGCTTGTTGCGGCGCGATCCGGCCGTCCAGCACCTCGACCACCGCCTCGACGATCGGCATCTCGACGCCGCCGGAACGGGCCCGCTGCAGCACCATCGGCGCGCTCTTGATGCCCTCGGCGACGTGGCCGAGCTCGGCGACGATCTGTTGCAGGGGCAGGCCCGCAGCAAGCTCGAGGCCGACTCGGCGGTTTCGCGACAGATCGCCGGTGGTCGTCAGCACCAAGTCGCCGAGTCCGGACAAGCCCATGAAGGTCCGGGCCTCGGCGCCGAGCGCCAGGCCGAGCCGCGTCATCTCGGCCAGGCCACGCGTGACCAGGGCGGCCCGGGCGTTCATCCCGAGCGCCATGCCATCGGCGATGCCGGTCGCGATCGCCAGCACGTTCTTCACGGCCCCGCCGACCTCGACCCCGATCGGGTCGGTGGATGTATAGAGGCGCAGGCTGTCGGCATGCAACGCGTCGACGGCGGCCTCGCACAAGGCGGCGTGCCCGCTGGCCACCACCAGCGCGGTGGGCCGGCCTTGAGCGACCTCGATGGCGAAGCTCGGGCCCGACAGCACGCCGACCCGGGCCGCCGGCGCCACCGCAGCGGCCACCTCGTGTCCCAGCCTGCCGCTCGGCTCCTGGAAGCCCTTGCACAACCAGAGAATCCCGACGAGGTCGGGCTCGGCGGCGGCCCGGCGCAGCATCGGCTCGAGCGCCGCCATCGGCGTCGCGACGATGACGAGACCGCCGCGTGCGTGACGCATGGCCGCATCGAGGTCGTTGCCGATCTGCAAGGCCGGCGGCAGCGCGATCTCCGGCAGATAGGCCCGGTTTCGGCGGAGCGAGCGCATCCGCACGACGTGGCTCGCGTCGCGGGCCCAGAGCCGGACCGGCTGGGTGGCCGCAGCGCGGACCGCGAGCGCGGTGCCCCAGGCGCCGGCGCCGAGGATCGTCAGATTCACGACGCGCCCTGGCGCCGCTGGCGCCGACAGTCGCCGCTTCGGCGGCCGGACGGGCTCACGGCGCGGCCGGGCCGACGCTTCAGTTCACCAGGCCGACGCCACCCGAGCCGTTGGTCACGCCGGCCGCTTGCGCTGCCAGCTGCGCCTGCTGGGCCTCGTACATCGCCTGGAAATTCACCTCGGCGAGGATCACCGGCGGAAAGCCCGCGCGGGTGCAGATGTCGGAAACGATCGCCCGAAGATACGGATAGACGATGTTCGGGCAAGCGATGCCGAGGACCTGCTTCATCTGCTCTTCGGGAAGATTGCGGATCTCGAAGATGCCGCCTTGCTTGGCCTCGACCAGGAACAGGACCTTGTCGTTGATCTTGGTCGTCACCGTCGCCATCACGGTCACCTCGAACATGCCTTCGCTGATCGGCCCGGCGCCGAGCGTGAGGTTGATCTCGACCTGCGGCTGCCCCTGTTCGAGCAGGACCTGCGGCGCGTTCGGCTGCTCCAGCGACAAGTCCTTCAGATACATCCGCTGGATCATGAAGGTCGGGTTGTTTTGCGTGTCGTCGGCCATGCGAGTCTCGAGAAAAAGGCATCGCCCGGACAGGGCGACGCAACGAAGAAAGGCCGGGCGGTCGCCGGGCCGCGGATTATGTCGCGCCGGCCAGCAACGGCTCGAGACCGCCGGCCCGATCGAGCGCCACCAGCTCGTCGCAGCCGCCGACGTGGGTATCGCCGATGAAGATCTGCGGCACGGTGTAGCGGCGGGTGAGACGGATCATGGTGTCGCGCTCGGCCGGTGTCTCGTCGATGCGGATTTCGTCGATCGCCGCAACGCCGCGTTGCGCGAGCAGCGCCTTGGCGCGGACGCAATAGGGGCAGCCGGCGGTGCTGAACATCTTCACTCTCTGCATTTGGCGAGGGCTCAGGCAGTGGCGGTCTTTTCGACCGGAAGGTTGGCGGCCCGCCAGGCATTGAAGCCACCGGCCAGGACCCGGGTGTCGGCAAATCCGAGCTTGTGCAAGACCGCCACGGCACGCTGCGCGCGCGTCCCGGTGGCGCACACCAGGACCAGCGGCAGCGACTTGTTTTTCGGCAGGTCGCGCGAGGTCTCGAGGCTCGCCAGCGGCACGCTCCTGGCGCCGACAGCGTGGCCGGCCGCGTATTCGGCGGCGTCGCTGACGTCGATCAGGACGGCCTTTTGCCGATTGATGAGCTGAACCGCATCGGCGGCCGAAACCCGCGCGGCCCCTCCAGCCTGGCTCAACAGCGGCCACGCGAGCATGCCGCCGGAGATGAGCGCGGCGGCGAACAGATACCAGTTTTGCAGCAGGAAGTTCAAGCGGTCGTCGAGCGCGCGGCACCCGTCCGGGGAAACGCGAATTATAGAATTTGCTTTTTGCCGCGCAGCCTTCGACCGGCCATCGCCTTGCCGGGCGACAGGTTGCAGCGGCGCACTGAACGTCACCCATGTACAAGCTTGTCCTGGTTCGCCACGGCGAATCGACCTGGAATCTCGAGAACCGGTTCACCGGCTGGACCGATGTCGACCTGACGCCGCTCGGCGTCGAGCAGGCGCGCGCCGCGGGCCGCTTGCTGAAGGCCGAGGGCTACGCCTTCGACCGCGCCTGGACATCGGTCCTCAAGCGCGCCATCTGGACGCTCTGGCACGCGCTCGACCAGATGGACCGGAGCTGGCTGCCGGTGAGCAACGCCTGGCAGCTGAACGAGCGCCACTACGGCGCCCTGCAGGGCTTGAACAAGGCCGAGACGGCAAGGCAATACGGCGACGCTCAGGTGCTCGCCTGGCGGCGCAGCTACGACGTTCCGCCGCCGGCGCTCGCCGAAGACGACGCGCGCAGCGAGCGTGCCGACCCGCGCTATGCCGGCCTCGCGCCGATGCAGGTCCCGCTCACCGAATGCCTGAAGGACACGGTCGCGCGGGTCCTGCCGTTCTGGCATTCGACACTGGCGCCGGCGATCCGCTCCGGCGAGCGCCTGCTGGTCTCGGCTCACGGCAACAGCATGCGGGCACTGGTCAAGTACCTCGACGGCATCGCCGACGCCGAGATCGTCGGCCTCAACATCCCGAATGGCATTCCGCTCGTCTACGAGCTCGACGCTGCGCTGAAGCCGATCCGCCACTACTACCTCGGCGACCCCGAGGCCGCGGCCAAGGCGGTGGCCTCGGTGGCCCGTCAGGCGGCCTCGAGCTGAACGCCGAGCGCCGACGCGATGTCGGCGCGCAGCAGACGGGCCAGCGTCCGGCGATCGGCACCACGCGATGGCCGCGCCGGCAGCAGCACCAGTCGGGCCATCACATCCTCGCCGCACGCAGAGCGCCACAGGCTTTGCAGCAGCGTCGTCGCGCCGACGAATTCCATCGCCGGGCTCACGGCATGGCTCGAATCGGAAAAGCGCAGCGCCACCGGCTGGACGGCGGTGCCGGTCGCGATCGCGGCCTGCAACAGGTTGGCGTGAAAGGGCAGCAGGCCGTGCCCGGTCGAGGTCGTCCCCTCGGGAAAGATCGCGACTCGGTGTCCGGCGGCGAGGACTTCGGCCATCCGATGGATCACGCGCACCGCATCGCGCTTTTTCTCGCGCTGAAGATACAGCGTGCCGGCGCAGTCGACCAGCCGCGACAGCAGCGGCCACGAGCGCACGTCGGCCTTGGCGACGAAGCGGGCATCGGGTGCGACGGCGTGGATGGCCATGACGTCGAGCCAGGACACGTGGTTGGCGACCAGCAGGCCGCCGTTCACCAGGTCACCCTCGACACGCAAGGCGATGCCGAGCCGCGCCAGCATGCCTTTCGACCACCAGCCGATCGTGTCGTGTCGCGCCGCCAGGTCGAGACGCGGAAAACGAAACAGCACGACCCAGAGGCCATGCAGCCCGTGCGACACGCAGCGCGACAGGCGCACCAAGGCGCGGAGACGGCGCATCGAAGCGGTGGTCGAGCGCCGCCTCGCCGAGCTCAGGACCTGTCGACGCTCTGGTAGGCGACGCGGCCGTCGACCAGCGTCCAGCGCACCACGCCGTTCAGCTCGTGTCCGGAAAATGGCGTGTTGGTGCCGCGGCTCTTCAAGCGCGCGGGCTGCACCTGCCACGCCTTGTCGACATCGAAGATGCAGAGGTCGGCCGGCGCGCCGACGCTCAGGCCGCCCGGTTCGCCACGCTGCGACGCCGCGCCGGCGAGGACTGCCGCGGGCCGGCTGGTCACCGCCGCAAGGGTCTGGGCCAGACCGAGATGCGAGGCCTCGCCCCACTTCAAGGCCAGGCCGAGCAGCAGCTCCAGCCCGGTCGCGCCGGGCTCGGCTTCGGCAAAGGGCAACTGCTTGGCATCGTCGGCAACCGGGGTGTGGTCACTGACCAGCGCATCGATGGTGGCGTCGGCGAGGCCATTGCGGATCGCGTCGCGGTCGCGCTGCTGACGCAGCGGCGGCACCAGACGCGTCGCGGCGTCGAAGTAGCCGATGTCGACATCGATCAGGTGCAGCTGGTGGACGCTGGCGTCGCAGGTGATCGGCAAGCCTTCGGCCTTGGCCGCGCGCACCAGCTCGACGCCGGCGGCGCTGCTGAGGCGGCACAGATGGACCCGCGCGCCGGTGTCTCGAACCAGCTCGAAGATGGTCGCCAGGGCGATCGTCTCGGCAAGCACCGGCACGCCAGACAGGCCCATCCGCGTGGCCAGCGGCCCCTTCGCCGCGACGCCGATGCCGAGCCAGGCGTCGCTCGGGCGCAGCCAGACGGTGAAGCCGAATGTCGCGGCGTACTGCAATGCCCGATGCAGGACCAGCGTGTCGCGGATCGGCACGTCGGCCTGGCCGAAGCCGATGCAGCCTGCCTCGGTGAGCTCGGCCATTTCGGTGATGGCCTCGCCAGCCAGGCCGCGCGTCAGCGCACCGATCGGATAGAGCCGCGCCAGATCGAGGCTGCGGGCCCGGTACTTGAGCATCTCGACCAGGCCCGGCTCGTCGAGGACCGGGTCGGTGTCGGGCGGGCAGACCAGGCTGGTGACGCCGCCGGCGACTGCCGCGGCCATCTCCGATTCGAGCATGCCTTCGTGCTCGTGACCCGGCTCGCCGAGCCGTGCGCAAAGATCGACCAGCCCCGGCATCACGACCGCGCCGGTCGCGTCGATGGTCCGCTCCGCGGCGAACTCGCGCGGCGCTTCGCTGCCAGAGGCGACGATCCGGCCGTCGGCGATGGCGAGCACGCCGGGCGCGTCGCGGCCGCTCTGCGGATCGACCAGCCGGGCTCCCGTGATCAGCATCTTCGTCATTGCCGCCGTGCCTTCCTCAAGCGCTGTTGCCGGCAATGATCGACATCACGGCCATCCGCACGGCGATCCCGAAGGTGACCTGCGGCAGGATCACGCTCTGCTTGCCGTCGGCGACGCAGGAGTCGATCTCGACGCCGCGGTTGATCGGCCCCGGATGCATGACGATGGCGTCCGGCTTGGCCAGCGCCAGCTTTTCGCCGCTCAGCCCAAAGGTCTTGAAGAACTCGCCGGCGCTCGGCAGCATCGCCCCGCCCATGCGCTCGTTCTGCAGGCGCAGCATGATGATGACGTCGGCGCCGCGGACGCCTTCGGCCATGTCGTGGCAGACCCGCACGCCCATCTCCTTCAAGTCGGCCGGCACCAGCGTCTTCGGCCCGACCGCGCGGATCTCGGGCACGCCGAGCGTGGTCAGGGCGTGGATGTCGGAGCGGGCGACGCGCGAATGGACGATGTCGCCGACGATCGCCACCGTCAGGTTGCGAAAGTCCTTCTTGTAGTGGCGGATCGTGTACATGTCGAGCAGGCCCTGCGTCGGGTGTGAGTGCCTGCCGTCGCCGGCGTTGACGACATGGACGTGCGGCGCGCAGTGCCTGGCGATCAGATAGGGCGCGCCGCTTTCGGAATGCCGGACCACGAACATGTCGGCGTGCATCGCCGACAGGTTGGCGATGGTGTCGAGCAGGCTTTCGCCCTTGGTCGTCGACGAGGCGGCGATGTCGAGGTTGATGACATCGGCCGACAGCCGCTTGGCGGCGATCTCGAAGGTGGTGCGCGTGCGCGTCGAGTTCTCGAAGAACAGGTTGAAGACGCTCTTGCCGCGCAAGAGCGGCACCTTCTTGACGTCGCGGTCGTTGACGCTGAGGAAGGTCCCGGCGGTGTCGAGGATGTGCTGCAGGATCGCCGGCGGCAGGCCTTCGATCGAGAGCAGATGGATGAGCTCGTCGTTGCGGTTGAGCTGCGGGTTGCGACGGACGAACATGGAGTCCCCGACCTACCTGCGGATCTCGAAGCTGAACCGGCCGGCGTCGTCCCGGGCCAGCGACAGCCGCTGGCCGGCCGCCAGATCGATCCGCATCACCGCCAGGCTGGCTTCGATCGGCAGCTCCCGGCCGCCCCGGTCGACCAGCACCGCCAGGGCAACGCTGGCCGGCCGGCCGAAGTCGTACAGCTCGTTGACGGCGGCGCGGATGGTCCGGCCGGTGTAGAGCACGTCGTCGACGAGGACGATGCGCCGGCCTTCGATCTCGAACGGCAGCCGCGTGTGGTCGGCGCCGGCGCTCAGGCCGCGTTGCGAGAAATCGTCGCGATGCAGCGCGCTGGAGATGACGCCGGCCTCGCCCGGCAATGCCAGGTCGCGTTGCAGCCTCTCGGCGATCCAGGCGCCCCCCGACCAGATCCCGACCAGCGCGCCGTTGCCGCCGAGCAGCGGGCCGATGCCTGCAAGCAGGCGGGCGTAGAGCGCCTCGGCGTCGAGATCGGTCGCGGCCGCTTCCGTCATGCGAGGGAGGCCAGATGCTGCTCGAGGATCAGCGCCGCAGCGGCGGCGTCGAGATCGACGGCGCCGGCGGCACGTGCCTCGGTCGTCGTGTAGCGCTCGTCGACTTCATGCACCGGCAGGCCGAAGCGGGCCTGCAACTGTCGGGCAAAGCGGCGCGCCGCGGCGGTATTGAGATGCGGCGCGCCGTCGGGATGAAACGGCACCCCGACGACCAGTGCATCGGGCCGCCATTCGGCGAGCAGGTCGGCGATGCGCTCGAGCCGTGTCGCCGCCGGCAGCGCCAAGGTCGTCAGCGGCGTCGCGGTGCCGGTCAGGCTGTTGCCGGTGGCGACGCCGATGCGCCGACTGCCGAAATCGAAAGCGAGGAACGAGCGGTGTTCAGGAGCAGGCGGCAGGCCCGGCCTCACGCGTGCCCCGCCGCCGAGCTGAGCATGCCGGCGTCGATGCCGAGGAGCGACAGCGCCTTGTCGTAACGCTGGCCGACCGGCGTGTCGAAGATGATGCCCGGCTCGGCCGCGACGTTGATCCAGCCGTTCTTGCTCATTTCGTCCTCGAGCTGGCCGGCCGCCCAGCCGCTGTAGCCGAGCGTGACCAGGATCTTCTTCGGGCCGGCACCGCTGGCAAGGGCCTCGAGCACATCCTTGCTCGTCGTCATCGCCAGGCCGCCGGCGATCTTCAGCGACGAGTTGTAGCTGGCATCGTCGGCGCCTTCGACGGCGAGCCGCTCGTGCAGCACGAAGCCGCGCTCGGTCTGCACAGGGCCGCCGAAATAGACCGGTGCATCGGCAAGATCCTCGCGATCGAGCGACAGCTCCACCTTCTCGAACAGGTTCTTCAGCGTGATGTCGATCGGCTTGTTGATGACCAGGCCGAGAGCGCCGTTCTCGGTGTGCTCGCACATGTAGACAACGCTGCCCGCGAACGGGCTGTCGCCCATGCCCGGCATGGCGATCAGAAACTGGTTGGTCAGATCGATCGAGGCCGCCATGGTCGTCATTTTATTCCGACGCGCCGATTGCGCCGAGCAACGATGATCGAGGTGTGGAAAAAGCCCTGGACTCCGCCCTGGTCTGGTTTCGCCGCGACCTGCGCGTCGACGACCAAGCCGCCTTCCATTTCGCGCTGAAGGCGGCGCGCCGGGTCTGGTGCGCCTTCGTCTTCGATCGCGAGATCCTCGATCCCTTGCCGAAGGCCGACCGGCGCGTCGAGTTCATTCAGCAGTGCGTCGTCGCTCTCGACGCCGGGTTGGCAGCTCTGGGAACGAGACACGGCATCGAGGGCGTGCGCCTCTTGGTCCGTCACGGCAAGGCCGCCGACGAGATCGTCGCCCTGGCCGACGCGCTGCACGTGCAGGCGGTCTACGCCAACCACGACGACGACCCCTACGCGCTGAGCCGGGATGCCGCCGTCCGCGGCGCCCTGGCCGAGCGCGGCATCGCCTTGCACACCTCGAAGGACCACGTCGTCTTCGAGCGCAGCGAGGTCCTGACCGGCAGCGGCAAGCCTTACACCGTGTTCACGCCGTACCGCTCGGCCTGGCTGAAGAAGGTCGACGCCTTCTACCTGAAGGCCTACCCGATCGAGCGCCACGCGGCCTGCCTGGCGCCCGCCCCCGAGCCGATCGACCCGGACGGCCCGGACGGCCCGGCGCGCGCGATCCCGTCGCTGCAACGGCTCGGCTTCGTCGCGACCAACCTCGAGGCGCTGCACATTCGCGGCGACAGCGCCGCCGCCGAGGCGCTGCTGGCCGACTTCATGCACCGGATCGACGACTATGCGAGCGCCCGCGACTATCCGGCGGTGAAGGGCCCCAGCTATCTCAGCGTCCATCTGCGCTTCGGCACCGTTTCGATCCGGCGCCTGGCGGCTGCGGCGACCGCGCGGATGACGGAGCCGGGTCGTGGCCTCGGCCGCGGCGCCGAAGTCTGGCTTTCGGAGCTGATCTGGCGCGACTTCTACCAGCAGGTCCTGCATCACCTGCCGCACGTGGTCACGGGCAGCTGCAAGCCGGAATACGACAAGCTGCGCTTCGAGCACGGCCGGCACGCCGACGAAGTGTTCGTTGCCTGGAGCGAAGGACGGACCGGCTATCCGCTGGTCGACGCCGCGATCATGCAGATTCGCCAGACCGGCTACATGCACAACCGGCTGCGGATGGTGACGGCGAGCTTCCTGGTCAAGGATCTCGGCATCGACTGGCGACGCGGCGAGGCCTGGTTCGCGGAGCACCTGATCGACCACGAGCTCGCCTCGAACAACGGCGGCTGGCAGTGGGCGGCATCGACCGGTTGCGACGCGCAGCCCTGGTTTCGCATCTTCAACCCGGT
>JALYXU010000277.1 GCA_030946925.1 Pseudomonadota bacterium | reverse complement strand
ATGCGGCCCCGCTCAGGCAAGCGCGGCCTTTCGCGTCAGGAACTCGCGCACTGACGGCGTTTCGCACAGGCCGATCGCCTGGGCATAGGCCGAGCGGGCTTCGTCCGGGCGGCGCAATGCCATCAGAAGGTGGGCGGCGAGCGCCCAATACGGTTGATAGCTTCTGACCGTCTCGGCCGGGATCGCCTCGTGCCTCATCCGCGACCGCGAGCAAGGTCGGCACGCTGTCCTCGTGGACCCGGCCATGCCTTGCAGCGTCGTCGAGGCAGCGCCGCGCGGTCACGAGCAGCCAGGCCTCGGGCTTGTCGGGAACGCCGAGCGTGGCCAGGCCTCCAGCGAGGCTCGAAAGGCATCGGCCAGCGCGTCTTCGGCCGCCGCGACATCGCGCGAGCGCGCGGCGACGAAGGCGAGCAGCCGGCTGTACGAGTCGCGGGCCGCCCGCTCGATCGTGGCGTGCAGGCCGACGTCCGGACCCAGCTCGCCACCCGAGTCCGGACCCATCTCAGCCGGCGCCGGCGTCAGCCGGGGACCTGCAGATTGGGCAGGACCTCGAGCACGCTGCCGGGAGCGGCCGGAACACGCGCCGCCCAGTCGAGCGCCGCGTCGAGGCTCGGCACGTCGATGATGTAGTAGCCGCCGAGCTGTTCCTTGGAGTCCGCGTACGGGCCGTCCTGAACGTGACGCTTGCCGTGTCCATCCGCAACGTCGTCGCCGTGTCCTGCGGCTGCAGGCCGGCACCGCCGACGAAGACCCCGGCCTCTTTCAGGGCCTGCCCGCACGCAGGCCATGCAGCGCAAAACGTTTGCGCTCGATGCAATGACGTGCGGCAAGAGCATCGATTTCGACATCGCCAGCAAAATTTGGCGCTCAGCGAGGCTTTCGAAGGCCCGATCGCGGTCGTGGTGATTCCAGAAGCGCTCAGCGCCCGGCGATCGCCGACGCGTCCTGCGGCCAGCCGCCGCCGAGTGCGCGATAGACGGCAACGAGCGCCGTCGCCTGTCCGACCCGCGCTTGCACGAGCGTGTCGCGGCTGGCCAGCGCCTGGCGCTGAGCGTCGAGGAGCACCAGGAAATCGATCGAGCCGGCGTCGAAGCGAAGTGCGGCCAGACGCGCGGCGTCTTCGGCGTCGCGCGTGGCGGCGTCGAGGCGCTCGCTCTGCTGCGCGTTGCGCGTGAACTGGCTGAGCGCGCCTTCGGTCTCCTCGAGCGCGACGGCAACGCTTTGCTCGTAGCCGGCCAGCGCCTGCTCGGCCCGCGCCTCGCTTGCGCCGATGCGCGAGCGGACGCGGCCGAAATCGAGCAGCGGCCAGGTCAGGCCGGCACCGAACGAATACTGGCGTGAGCCGCTGTCGCCGAGCGAGCCGAGCTGCAGGCCGGCCAGGCCGATCAGGCCGCTCAGGCTCAGCCGCGGGAACAGGTCGGCGGTGGCGACGCCGATGTTCGCCGTCGCAGCTGCCAGCTGCCGCTCCGCCTGGACCAGGTCCGGCCGGCGTCGCAGCAGCTGCTCCGGCGTGCCGATGGGCAGAGCGCCGAGGTCGGTGACCGGCAGCGCGGGCAGTGCCTGCGGGCCCGCCGCGAGTTGTTGGACGACGAGGCGCGGCGCTTGCGCCGTCAGGGTGGCGAGCCGGTAGGTGCTGCGCTCGATCGCCGCCTGCAGCGCGGGCAGGCTCGCCTCGGTGCTGCCGAGCAGACTGCGCGCGCGGGCCACGTCGAGCCGGGTCCCGCGGCCGAACTCGAGCCGTGCTTCGGTCAGGCGCAGCGTCTCGCGCTGGTTGGCGATCGATGCGTCGGCAACCTGCTGGCGTTGCTGCAAGCCGCGCAGCTCCAGATAGTTGCGCGCGACCTCGGCGACGATCGACGTCCCCACCGCGGCAACGCCGGCAGCCGACGCATCGACTTGCGCCGCTGCCGACTCGCTGGCGCGGCGCTTCCGACCGAAGAAATCGAGCTCCCAGCTGGCCGTGAACTCGGCGTCGTAGACGGTCGCCGTGCGCTGGCTGCTCGAGGCCCCCGGCTGCAGATAGCCCGGCGCCAGCGCACGGCTGGCGCCGGCAGTCGCGCTCACCTCGGGCAGCAATTCGGCGCGAGC
>JALYXU010000213.1 GCA_030946925.1 Pseudomonadota bacterium | reverse complement strand
CGTGCCATCATCTCTCGATGCCGCAGCCGCCTTCGCGACAGCCCCGCGTCTGCATCGTCACACCGGCTCTGGCTGCGGCCAACAACGGAAACTGGCAGACGGCGTCGCGCTGGCAGCGGTTCCTGGCACCGGTCGCGCAGGTCGAGGTGCGTGGCGCGGCGGACGCCGACCCGGACGCCAGCGCCGACATCCTCATCGCCCTGCACGCGCATCGTTCGGCCGAGGCGATCGCCCGCTTCAGGGCACGCCGGCCGAGCGCCGGCATCGGCCTGGTCCTGACAGGCACCGATCTCTATGGCGATCTCGAAACCGATCGGTCGGCACGTCATTCGCTGCAGTGTGCCAGCGCCATCGTCGTGCTGCAGGAGTGTGGCCTCGACCGGCTCGATGCCGCCGCGCGGGCCAAGGCCCGCGTCATCGTCCAGTCGGCGCGGTCGCTGTCCGTGCTGCGCCACCAGGGCGACGCCGATTTCGTCGCCGTCGGCCACTTGCGCGCAGAGAAGGATCCTGAAACGCTGATGGCTGCCGCCAGGCTGCTCGGGTCGGATGGCGGCGAAAGGCTGACGATCGACCACTTCGGTGCATCGCTCGACCCGCGATTCGCCGCGCTGGCAGAAGAGACCATGCGGGTCTGCCCCTGGTACCGGTGGCGCGGCGCCGTGCCGCACGGCGCGGCCCGGCGGGCGATCGGCCGGGCCCGCGCCCTCGTCCACTGCAGCCGCCTCGAAGGCGGCGCCAACGTCGTCATCGAAGCGGTGCGCTCCGGCGTGCCGGTGCTGGCCAGCCGCATCGACGGCAACCTCGGCCTGCTCGGCCGCGGCTACACGGGCGCCTTTCCGGTCGGCGACGCGGCTGCCCTGGCCATGCTGATGCGCCGCTTCGTCGACGACGCCGACTTCGCGGCGCAGTTGCGCGACCAGTGCGCCGGCCGCGCGCCGCTGTTCAGCCCGGCCGCCGAGCGCGCTGCCGTGCGTCACCTTGTCGCCGACCTGCTCGACAACCGCGGCGCCGCAGCCGATCGCGGGCGCTGAGACAATCGCACCTCGACTTCTCGAGCCGCCACGCCATGATCAACGCGACACCTCCCGCAGCCGCTGCACCGGCCGATGCGAGCCTCCGCCTCACCAGCTTCTCGCACGGCGGCGGCTGCGGCTGCAAGATCGCGCCCGGCGTCCTCTCCGAGATCCTGCGCTCGAGCGGCGGCGGCATCGTTCCCAAGGAGCTGCTGGTCGGCATCGAGACCGCCGACGACGCCGCCGTGTACCAGCTCAACGACGAGCAGGCACTGATCGCAACCACCGATTTCTTCATGCCGATCGTCGACGATCCCTTCGACTTCGGCCGCATCGCCGCGACCAATGCGATCAGCGATGTGTACGCCATGGGCGGCAGGCCGATCATGGCGCTGGCCCTGGTGGCAATGCCGATCGACAAGCTCACGGTCGAGCAGATCGGCGCGGTCGTGCGCGGCGGCGAGTCGGTCTGCCGCGCCGCCGGCATTCCGATCGCCGGCGGCCACACCATCGATTCGGTCGAGCCGATCTACGGCCTGGTCGTGATGGGCCTGGTCCATCCGAAAAAGGTCCGCCGCAACGCCGATGCGAAGGCCGGCGACGTGCTGGTGCTCGGCAAGCCGATCGGCGTCGGCGTGCTCTCGGCGACGCTGAAGAAGAACGCGCTCGGCGCCGATGGCTACCGGCAGCTGATCGAGACGACGACCCAGCTCAACACGCCCGGCATCGCCCTGGCGGAGATGGCCGGCGTTCATGCCATCACCGATGTCACCGGTTTCGGCCTGGCCGGTCATGCGCTCGAGCTCGCCCGCGGCGCCGGCCTCTGCATCGAGCTGGCCTGGTCGAAGGTGCCGATGCTGGCCGGCGTCTCGGCGCTGGCCCACGACGGCTTCATCACCGGGGCGTCGGCGCGCAACTGGGCGGGCTACGGCGACGAGGTGGACCTCGACGCGGCGCTGCCGGCGCTGGCTCGCGATCTGTTGACCGATCCGCAGACCTCGGGCGGCTTGCTGGTCAGCTGCGATGCCGCATCGGTGGCCGATGTGCTCGGCGTGTTTCGCGCCGAGGGCTTCGCCGCGGCGGCAGTGATCGGCTCGGTGCGGCCCGGCCGCGGTCTGCGCGTCATCGCCTGATCGAGAGGCGGCCCCTGCGGCGCCCTATCGCCTGATCGCGCGGCTGCGTGGTCGGTGCCTCAGGCGTGATCGACTTCGAGGGTGTGCGGCTGGTGCGCCGGGAAGAGCATCGAGCTGGCGACCGCTTGCTCGCCCACGCCGTCAGCTGCTGCTGTCCGGACCGGCGCGGTGGCCACTGCGTCGTGCCTCAGACCGAGGTCGAGCACCTGACGCAACGGCGCCGTCGCCAGGCCGGTGGCGCCGCTGTGCTCGGCCCGAGCCGCGACCTCGGCCGCCAGTGACCGCATCTGTCGCGTCGAGAACCGGATCCGCTCGCGAAATCCGGCGTCGTCGAGCCGGTCGTTCAGGCTCTTGTTGAGATCCCTGAACCAGGGCAGCGCCGCCTGGTCGAGCAGCACCGCCGGATTGGCGACGCTGCCGGGCGGTCGGGCCGCCGCCCAGGCCCGCAGCAGCGCCTGCACCTCGACGTTGAGTGCCTGGCAATGCGCCAGCGCGTCGCGCAACGCCGACAGCGCCGCGAGGTCGGCAATGCGCCCCTGGAAGAAGAACTGGCCGAGGATCCCCCAGTAGTAGGTGTAGTCCCAGATCACCTTGATCGGCAGCACTTCGGGGTCGCCGAAGATGCCGTACTGGTCGGTGTAGAGCGCCAGCGTGCTGTCGTAGAAGGAGCGGTAGATCTGGTCGTAGAGCCGCGCGTGCGCATCGATCGATCGGCCGCTGCGGTCGCGGCCGATCAGCTCGGTGATGTAGGTATTGGCGAAGGCGATGAAGTCGCTGCCCGGCGAATAGAACGGGTCGAGGAAGAGGCCCGCCTCGCCGGTGAGGGCCCAGCGGTCGGCAGAGAAGACCTCCTTGCAGCCGTACGAGAAGTTGCGGAAAAACGCGAAGTCCTGCAACCGGTCGCGCTTGCCGTCGAGCTCGTCGAAGAGACGCGGCTGGTGCACTTCGAGCCAGTCCATCGCCTTGGCGAAGCTGTTCATCGTCTCGATCGGATGCAGCTTCGCATCGGCGACGATGCCGACCGAATGCGAGCCCGAGGCGAGCGGGATCAGCCAGGCCCAGTAGCCAGCACCCACCAGATGGTTGGTCGAGAGCCAGCGCGCTTGCGGATCGCAGCGCGCCTGCCACGCCGGATCGCCCGACCACGCGTCGATCTTGATGCGGTCCTTGATGCGGAACCAGACCGCGTTGGCGTCGTGCGCGTTCGGCTCGGCGAGATCGAGCTTTTTCTTGATCAGGCCGGCCCGGCCGCAGGCGTCGACCAGCCAGCGCGACTCGACCTCGCGGGTGGCGCCGTCGACTGCGAAGGTGACGCGGTGCGCCGTTCCGGCCGCGCCAAGGTCGAGGCGGCGGACCACCCCGCCATCGACGAAAGCGATGCCGCGCCGCGTTGCCTCCTCGGCCAGGAAATTCTCGAAGATGCCGCGGTCGATCTGGTAGCCCGGCACGGAGAGGTGGCGGCTCGCGCCGATCTCGGTGACGGCGTCGATGTCGCGGCGGCCGTCGGAGCAGAAGAAGCGGAAGCCGAATTTCTTCAGCTGGTGCTGCTGCAGGTGCTGCTTGAGGCCGAGCACGTCGGCGAAGTAATGGGCACCGATCTCGACCGTCGATTCGCCGACCTTGTGCGCGGCCTCGGGCACCGGATGGCGGCGCCGCTCGATGACCAGGATGTCGAGGTCGGCGAACGCTTGCTTGAGCTGCAGCGCCAGCGTCAGGCCGGCCAGCCCGCCGCCAGCGATGACGACATCGTGGCGGCCGCCGCCAGGTGGCAGCGCCGCGTCGACGTCGGCCTTCGCTGCCGCCGACATCAGGGGCGCAATTCCGGCACGACGCGAAGGCACTGCGACGCCGACAGCGGCAGGTCGAGCGGCTCGGCGCTACCGAGCGCCAGTGCTTCGAAGAGGGGCAGCGCCCCGGCCATTCCGTTGCCTTGCAGGGCGCGCGCCGCGCTCGAGCGCGGCAGCGACTCCGTGCACCGGCCGGGGACGAGCTCGGCCGAGACGATGGGGCCGCGGCTGCTTGCGCGCACCGGCGTGAGGACCAGTGCGCCGGCCAGCAGGCTCTTGCTGCTGGCGACCTCGACCAGGGCGCCGACGGAGTTGACGTCGAAGGCGACCAGCAGCACGGCGACGTCGTCGGCCAGACACTGGCTCGCTGCCTCGAGCAGGCCGGCGCCGAAGCTGTGCGTGAACGCGGTCACCGCGGAGCTCGCCGCCATGCAGCCGGTGCCGATCGTCCAGTAGCCGGCGGCGGCGTTGTGCACGGAGTTGTGGAAGCGGGTCGGCGAGATGAGCGTCGGCTGGCTGGCAAGCGTCGCGCACATGTAGTCGCTGACCGCGAGGTCGCCGTGCGCCGACGTGAACACCGACGGCAGCGGCTCGCCGAGCCTGCCGGCATCCGACATCGCAGCGCTCGCGACCTCGAGCGCGAGGGCCACGCTGTCGGGCGCGCGGCGTCGCTCGGCCGGGGCCAGGATCGCCGGCGCCGGCCGCTTCGCCGGCGGCTCGACGGCAAGCCCGTCGCCGCGAAACGCGGCCCGCGCGATCGGCCAGCCGGGCAGGCCCGGCGACCAGAAGGCGATGCCGTCGATGCAGAAGCGCAAGTTGCTCATGCCGTCCGTCCGAACACGAGCACGCAGTTGTTGCCGCCGAAGCCGAACGAATTGCTGAGCGCCCGCCGGACCTCGCCGCGGGCCGGCGCGATCCGGATCTGCGGTCCGCACGCCGCGTCGAGGCTGCGGCAGTTGACGGTCCCCGGCATGAGGCCGTTCTCGATCGCCAGCAGGCACGCCACCGCCTCGACGATGCCGGCGGCGCCGAGCGTGTGGCCGGTGATGCCCTTGGTCGAGCTGGCATGGGTGCGGTCGGGGAAGCGCCGACCGACCAGAGCCGCCTCGACCTCGTCGTTCTTCATGCTGGCGGTGCCGTGCAGGTTGATGTGGTCGATCGCGCCGGCATCGAGGCCGGCGCGGACAAGGGCGTCGTCGAGCGCCCGTTCGGCACCGAGGCCGTCGGGATGCGGCGTCGACATGTGGTGGGCGTCGCTCGATTCGCCGTAGCCGAGCAGGCGTGGCGCATCTGCGTCACCGCCGGCCCGTGCGCGCTCGTCGACACGCTCGAGCAGCGCGAAGCCGGCGGCTTCGCCGAGGCTGATGCCGTCGCGGCCCGCGTCGAACGGCCGGCACGGTCCCGCCGAGACCAGCTGCAGCGCGTTGAAGCCGAACAGGACGCTGCCGCACAAGGTGTCGACACCGCCGACGATCGCCGCGTCGACCAGGCCGAGGCGCAGCATCCGCTCCGCCGTCGCGAACACCTTGGCGCTCGACGAGCAGGCGGTCGAGATCGTCAGGCACGGCCCTTCGAGGTCGAGCGACTCGTGGACGAAGTTGGCCAGGGAGTGCAGCGTGTGGACCAGCGGATTTCGGTTGTCTTCGGGAAAGCGGCCGGCGCTGTCGAGATTCCGGTAGGCGTCTTCGGTGGCGCCGATGCTCGAGGTCGAGGTGCCCAGAACCAGGGCAAGGCGGGCGGGCCCGTAGCGCTCGCGGGCCGCCAGGGCGGCGGCAAGAAAGCCGTCCGCATTCAAGCCCAGCCAGGCGAGCCGGTTGTTCCGGCAGTCCCAGGATCTGAGCGGCACCGGCAGCGGTTGCGCCTCGAGCCCGGCGACACGGCCGATCCAGGTCGGCAGCGGGTCGATGCCGAAATCGTTCGCGGTCAAGGCACTCCGTTCGGCCCGCATCGCCGCCAACAACGACTCTTTGCCGATGCCGGCTGCGGTGGTGGTCGTGTAGGCAGTGATCCGGATCGGGGCGATGCGCTGCGGCACGACGGCTTTCTGGCAAGGGTCGGGCAATTATCGGTTGCGAGCGCGATCCGCGAGGGCACGGCCGACAAGACCCGCAATCCTGCTGCCGAGGCGGTCTCGACGTGCATCGAGGGCTGGATTGCGGCGCTGTGCCGCGTGTCCTGCGCTCGGGGTAGAGTCGATCGCGATGGCCGACCTGAAGATCCTCGACGCGCGCAGGCGTTCCCTGCTGCTGCTCGGTGCCGGTGTGGCGCTGCCCTTGGCGGCGACCCGCGCCGCAACCTATCCGGACAAGCCGATCCGGATCGTCGTGCCCTGGCCCCCAGGCGGCGTCCACGACATCCTGGCCCGTCCCCTGGCGGTGCGTCTGCAGGCGTTGCTCGGGCAGCCGGTGATCATCGACAACCGCGGCGGCGGCAACGGCGTCATCGGTGCCGATCTTGTCGCCAAGGCGCCGGCCGATGGCCTGACCTTGATGTTCCATTCGGTGACCTCGCACGTCGCCAACCCGGCGATCTATCCGAAGCTGCCGTACCAGACGCTCGCCGACTTCGCGCCGATCGCCGTGGTCGCGGTGGTGCCGATGGTCGTCGTCGCCAACCCGTCGCTGCCGGTCAAGGACCTGAAGGAGCTGATCGCCCTGGCCCGGCAACAGCCTGGCCGCCTCAGCTATGCGTCGTTCGGCAACGGCAGCCCCGGCCACTTCGCCGGCGAGCTGTTCAAGCAGAAGGCCGGCATCGCGATGGTTCACATTCCCTACCGCGGCGGCGGCCCGGCCCTCAACGACACCGTCGGCGGCGTCGTGCCGCTCTACTTCTCGGGCCTCTCGACCTCGTTGCAGATGATCTATGCGAATCGGCTGCGCGCCTTGGCGGTGACGGGCAGCAAGCGTTCGGCCCTGCTGCCCGAGGTGCCGACGGTGGAAGAGGCGACCGGCTTTTCCGGCTACGACCTGGCCATCAGCTACGCGCTGTGGGCGCCGGCGAAGACGCCGGCGGCGATCCAGGATCGCCTCTATCGCGGCGTCGTCCAGGCCATGGCCGATCCGGAGCTGCGCCAGATCCTGGTCGACCAGGGCAACCAGAGCACCGCCGTCCTCGACCCCGCCGAGAGCCTGGCGTTTGCGAGGTCCGAGTCGGTCAAGTGGGGCCGGGTCGCGGCCGAGCTCGGCATCAAGGCCGACTGACCCGTCTTCTTTCCGTCAGCGTTCATCCGGAGTCCGACATGCCGAAGGTTCGATCCGTCAGCGTCGCCGTCTGTGTCGTGCCGCTCGACCGGCCGACCTCGTTCTCTTCGCGCATTGTGCATGCGCGCCACTACGGCCTCGTCAAGGTCGAGAGCGAGAGCGGTCAGCACGGCATCGGCTTTTGCTACGTCGGCAGTGCCGGTGGTCGGCTGTTCCAGGTCGCCGTCGAAGATCTGCTGGCGCCGCTCCTGGTCGGCGAAGAGAGCCAGATGACCGAGCGGCTCTGGCAGCGGATGTACCGCGACTCGCTGCTGCAAGGCCGCGCCGGCACGGTGATGCGGGCGATCTCGACGCTCGACATAGCCCTCTGGGATTTGAACGCGCGTGCCGCCGGCCTGCCGCTGCATCGCTATCTGGGCGCTGCGCACGACGCGCGCGTGCCCGCCTATGCCTCCGGCGGTTACTACCTCGATGGCAAGGGGCCGAAACAGCTGGGCGACGAGGTCGCGGGCTTCGTCGCCGCCGGCTTCAAGGCGGTCAAGATCAAGGTCGGACGGCTCGGCCCGGTCGAGGAGGAGGCCCGCGTGCGCGCGGCCCGCGATGCGATCGGCCCCGACGTGCTGCTGATGCTCGACGCCAACAACGCCTGGAGCGATCTGCCGCAGGCGCTCGAATATCTGCGCCGGTTCGAGCCGCACGACCCGTACTGGATCGAGGAGCCGTTCAGCCCCGACGAGATCGGCCTGCACGCCCGGCTGGCCGAGCGCACGACGGTAACGGTGGCGACCGGCGAGATCGCCTATGGACGCTGGTACCACGACGAGCTGATGGCGCGCGGCGGCTGCGAGATCCTGCAGACCGACGCGGCGGTCTGCGGTGGCATCAGCGAATGGCGCCGCATCGCGGCGATGGCGGCGGGCCGGGGCATCACCGTCAGCCCGCACTGGTTCCACGACCTGCATGCGCCACTGGTCGCGGCCACCGACAACGCCCGCTTCGTCGAGTTCTTCCCGGACGACGCGGTGCTCAACTTCCGTCGCCTGGTCGATCGCCAGCTTAGCTTCGTCGACGGCTCGGTCGAGCTGCACAGCGAGCCCGGTCTCGGCTTCGACTTCGATGAGGCGGCGCTGCAACGCTACGCACTCGGCAGCGGCCCGGCCTGGACACGAGTCGGACCGACGTCGTGCTGACGGCGCCGCTGCCGGTCGCCGGCAAGCGCATGTTCGGCCATGCCTGAGCTCGCCGTGAGCGAGTCGAAAGCCGGAAGCGAACGCGCCGGAGGCGCGATCGAGCGCGTGCTCGTGATCGGCCACGGCGTCATGGGCCGGGCCGTCGCCCAGACCTTTGTCGACGCCGGCTTCACGACGATGGTGAAGGCGCGGACGCCGCCTCCGGCCGCCGACCGCCTTGCCGGCGTCGACTACGTCAGCGCGCTGCCCGACCTTGCGCCGCATTTCATCATCGAGATGGTCGCCGAGACGATCGAGGCCAAGCGCGAGGTCTACGCCGAGGTCGAGCGCTGCTACCCGACCGGCCACTACT
>JALYXU010000239.1 GCA_030946925.1 Pseudomonadota bacterium | reverse complement strand
GGCTCGTACGGCTGCTCCCAGCGGCCGCGGTTGGCGATGTTGTCGCCGGTGACGGCGCCGACGACGGCGCCGACGGCCGTGGCGGCTTCGCGGCCATGACCCCGGCCGACCTGGTTGCCGAGCAGCGCGCCGGCCAGGCCGCCGACGACGGCGCCGCCGTAGTTGCGGCCTCCGGCAGGGCGCGCCTCGGAGACCCACTCGTTCCTGCACTCCTGGCGCGGAACGCTCACGTTCTGGTATTGCGGCTCGGCGCCGAGGACGCGGGCGTTGTCGGTGTAGGTGTGGGCCTGCGCGCCGAAGGCGGCAGTGGCGGTGGCGAGCAGGACGAAGAGGTTCGAGCGGTTCATGGAAGGCTCCATCGGTTGGGGATGGGCGCATCTTGCGGGCGGGTGCATGAACCGAAGCTGAACGGATTGCCGTTACCGGCACTGAGTGCCCGTCAAGAATAAAACCAGCATCGCGCCATAGGTCGGGGCGCCGCCGACGTCTACATGACAACGTTCGGTCAGGCGCGCGCCCGGCGGGGCCACGCCCGTGCCGACGCAACGAACATCGCCGCGCCGATCAGCAAGGCCGATGCGGCGATGACCAGCGAGCGCTGGAACGCCGCGTGCGCATCGCCACTGCTCAGCCGCAGAAGGGCCGCGACCATCGCCGGCCCGATCGCCTGGCCGAGGGCGTACACCGCGGTCAGGAGACCGATCGTGCCCGCCGCGGCGTGCGGACGGATCCGCCGCACCTCCTGCAACGCGAACAGGGTCAGCGTGGTGAAAGGCAGGCCGATCATCAGGCTGCCGATGGCGAAGCCGGCCTCGGTCGGGAACGCGACGCCGAGGCCGATGCCGGTGGCCTGCAGGACGTAGGCCGCGGCGATCAGCCAGCGCCGGTCGACGGCCACGCTCACGCGCGAGGAGAGCAGCGCGCCGACCACCACGGCGCTGCCGAAGATCGGCCAGAACAAGTCGATGAGGGGCGAGCCGGGAATCGCTGCGCGGGCGATGACCGGCAGGAAGGTCGCAGTGACGATGTAGCCGAAGCCGGAGAGGCCGTAGGCAAGGGCGAGCGTCGCGACTTCGGCGCTGCCGTGTGCGTGATTGGTGGCATTCGCCGTGGCAAGCTCACGCGCCTCCGCAGTCGCGTCCACTGCCGCCGGCGCGGCTGCGCCAAGCGGCGCGGTCGCAGCCGCGGCATGACCCGGCACATGGCCCGCGGGAATGGCTTCGTTCGCGCTTCGAAACACGTTCCACACCGCCGCGCTCAGCGCTGCCGCGAGCAGCGCGAAAACGATCCAGGCCGTGCTCGCGCGCCACTGCCACGAGACCATCGCGCTGGCGAGAAGGCCGCTGGCGACGATGCCGGCGCCCGGTCCGGCGAACATCACGCCGCCGAGGGCCGGCGCGCCGCGCGCAGCGAGCTGTGCCAGGCACCAGCCAGACGACTGCACGAGCACGTAGGCGCTGACGACGCCGGCGGCAAAGCGCAGCGCCGGCCACGCAGCGGGCCAGGGCAAGGCCATCGCCAGCGTCAACAAGGCGGTGGCGGCAAGGCCGCGGCGCACCAGCACCGGGCCATCGGCTTGCGTGACGATGCCCAGGCGGCGGCGCAGCCACGGATCGAAGGTGCAAAGCAGCGCGCCGACGAGATAGCCGACGTAGTTCGTGCTGGCCAGCCAGCTCGCGCGGGGCAGATCGACGCCGCCGTCGTGCAGCATCATCGGCAGGATCGGCGTGAACGCGAAGCGGCCGATGCCCATGGCGACAGCGAGAGCGACGAGGCCGGCGAGAGCGATGCGGAGTGGAGTCACCGCGCGTTTTTTAACATCTTGCAGTCGGCCGTCCGGTCGCATTCGTGCAATGTGCTGGTCCGGGAGTTGCTTTATGTGGATTCCAAGCGATTCGCTGCGTCTGCATCCTCAAGTCGACTGCCGAAACGGCCGATTGCAAGGCAACGCCTCCTTGGGAGATACCGACGTGAATACCAGGATCAAGCAGCTCCGTGATCTCGTCGTCGCTCTGGACCGGATCGATCGCAAGCAGGACGTCATGCAGGCCAAGGCGTATCAGGCGGCGGCTGCCGCGGCGTTGTCGCTGACCTACCAGGAGATGGGCCTGCTGCCCATGAGCGACTTCGCCGGGCCCGCCAACACGTTGCAGAACATGGCCGAGAACATTCATTTCGCGGTCAACGGCTGCTTTGCGGACATCGACGGCACTGGCCGGGCCCCGCAGGCGCTGGTGGTTGGCAAGGCTCTGTTCGCCCGCATGCGTGTGAACGGCAGCGCCCGGATCCAGGAAATCACCGAGAGCCTGCTGGCCCGGATCAGTCTGGCGTCGCTGAAGGTGCTGCCGGCGCCGGCGCCCGACACGGCGACGTAGCGCGGCCCTGTGCGCGAAGTGGCCGGGGACCCCGGGTCACTTCTTCCTGGCTGCGCGTTGCGCGAGCGCTGCGGCGTTGGCCGCGACCGCGGCGCGGATGAGCTGCGTGAAGGCAGCGTCGTCGATCTTTTCTCCTTGGCGGAGGTCGATCGCGCGCCGCGTGTTCCCGTCCAGGCTGGAATTGAAGAGCTTCTTCGGGTCG
>JALYXU010000211.1 GCA_030946925.1 Pseudomonadota bacterium | reverse complement strand
CTGTCAATGAAGAGGCGACGGCGTGCCCGTCTCGAGCACGCGGTCGTAGAGGCGGACGGTCGCCTCGACCATCCCGTCCGCGGTGAAGAGCGTCTCGTAGCGCTGTCGGGCGGCCTGCCCGTAGCGCGCCGCGAGGTCACCGTCGTCGAGGGTGATACGGAGCGCGGCGGCCAAGGCAGGAGCGTCTTCGACCGGCACGTTGAGCCCCGTCACGTGATCGGCATTGACCCAGGGGACTCCGGATCCGGCGATGTCCGTCGCAACCACCGGCTTGCCCATCGCCATCGCTTCGGCGATCACCACGCCATACGCTTCCGAGCGCAACGTCGACGCAAGGCAAAAGACCCGGGCAGCGTCGAAGTAGGCAGGCAGGTCCTGGTCCGAAATCTTTCCCACGAATACGATCTTTCCTGTCAGGTTGCGCTCGACCACGCACTGTCGATGCCGCTCGAGCAACTCGCCCTCGCCGCCGACGACGACAACGCAATGGTCCGGAAGCAGCGCCGCAGCGTCGATCAGCACGTCGAAACCTTTGTAGTGCGACATGCGCCCCAGCGAAAAAACGATCCGCCGGTGGCCGAAGCGCCGACGAATCGCTTCGCTGGCGGCGGCATCTCGACGGCCCGCATTGTCGCCGATGCCGATCGGCACGACCACGGTCTTGCCGGGCCAGCGCCGCAGCCACGGTGAGGAGGCGGCGTACGCGTGCGAGGTGGCAATGATCGAATCGGCCCTGGCCAGCAGCCAGCGCTGCAATGGCTCGTAAAGCCGCCGGGACAGGCGCTGCCGCACGACGTCGCTGTGCCAGTGGACGACCAGCTTGCCGGCCGGCGGCGAAAACCACAACGCGAGTGCGGCAAGTGGATTCGGCATGTGCACATGGACGATGTCGCAGCCGCGCCGGGCGCGACGGAATTCACCGAACATGGCCGGCGCCACCGACGTGGCCAGGACGCGGCCCCACGAGGCGACGCGGGTCACCAGGTAGCCGGCGCCATGCCGTTCCACGGAGCGCCTCGAGCCGAGGTCGGCGCACAGCACCTCGACCTCGATGCCGCGCTGCGCCATGCCCTCGGCCAGCTCGAACACGACCCTTTCCATCCCCCCGGTCACTGGCGGAAAGAACTTGCACACGTGCAGCACCTTCAAACGGCACCCGCATTCAGCCGCGCCGCGAGTGACTCCACATGCGCCTGCAGCGAGGCTGCCGCCGCGTCCCAGCTGAACCGCTCGATCCGCACGTCACCTCGTAAAACCAGGTCGGCGCGCAAGGTCGCATCGCTGCTTACCCGGGAGATCGCGCGGGCGATGTCGTCTGCGGAGTCAGGGTCGACATAGAGTGCGGCGTCGGCGCATACCTCGGGCACGGCCGCCGCCGACGAGGCCACGACCGGGCAACCGCAGCTCATCGCCTCGAGCGGAGGCAAGCCGAAGCCTTCGTACGACGACGCGAACACGAGCGCGACCGCGGCACCGTACAACGCCCTCAACTGGGCGTCGCCCACCGGGCCGAGCCGGACGACGCGCGGGTCTGATGCGGGCCCGGCACCGCCGGCCGCGGCGAATACTGCGCCGCGGCTGCCGCCGGCGATCACGAGCGCGAGCGCCCGATCGGCGACGCGCCCGAACGCGTCGATGAGCGTCGCGAAGTTCTTGTTCGCGCTTTCGCTGCCGACGGCGAGGATGAAGCGGCGGCCGGTCAGGCCGGCTTCCGCGAGGAACGATGGGTCGGCCACGGTCCGCCGCAGGTGGTCGCCGCCATTCGGAATGACGACGATGCGGTCGCTTCCGAGCCCCAGCCGTTCGGCGAGCCGCAGGCGTGAAAACTGGGACACGGTATGGATCGCCACCGCGCTGTGGGCGAGGCGGCGGAATAGCCAGCGGTACCAGGTGCGAAAGACCAGCGAATAGGCGTCGGGCCGATCGAATACCGCGGCGTCGTGCAAGGTGCAGACCTGCGGGCCGGCCCACGCCGGTGCCGAGCCGGACAGGTTGAGAAGCAGGCCCTCTCGGGCGGCGCGCGGCAGGACCAGCTGCTCCCAGACGTGCAGGCCAGCGCGGGCGCCACCCACCTCTCGCACCTCGATTTGTCGCAGCTCGGGCAATTGGGCACCCGGCGGGCACAGCAGCACCCAGCGCGTCGACGTGCGGCCTGCCGGGGCCGCGAGCAGGCCGTCGAGCGCCTCGACCAGGCAGCGGGCGACGCGCTGCACGCCCGTCGTCGGCTGCGCCGTGAACTTCCCGTTGATGTAGACGGTTCCACTCACCGCACCGAGCTCCGCATCGACACGATCGGACGCATTCAGCTGCCGCTTGCGGCGGGCAGCGGCTCCGGCAAGCGCACCGGCGCCGGCCGGTATTCGGGAACGGCCGACATGAGCGCGGCCTTCACCTCGGCGTCATCGCCCACGGCGATCGGCCGTGCCGCCATCTCGAGCAACTCCTCGATGCGGCCGTCGTCGAGCCGCAGCGTCGCGATGCGCAGCTCGGAGACGGTGGTCGGCAGCGTCTGGTCCGAGTCGACGAGCAGCTCCTCGTGGAGCTTTTCACCAGGGCGCAGGCCGGTGAAGGTGATCTGCACTTCGGCCGGAGAGTGGCCCGCCAGGCGGACGAGCTCGCGTGCCAGGTCGAGGATGCGGATCGGCTCGCCCATGTCGAGCACGTAGACGCGCCCGGTCTCGCCGATCGCCGCGGCCTGCAGCACCAGCCTGGCTGCCTCGGCGACGGTCATGAAGAAGCGCGTGATCTCGGGATGCGTGACCGTGACCGGGCCGCCGCGTGCAATCTGCTCCTTGAAAAGCGGAATCACGCTGCCGCTCGAGCCAAGCACATTGCCGAAGCGCACCGCCGAGAAACGGGTCGCGTGGTGGCGCGTGGCCAGATGCGAGAGCACCATCTCGGCGGCGCGCTTGCTTGCGCCCATGACGCTGGTCGGGTTCACGGCCTTGTCGGTCGAGATCAGCACGAAGCGCTCGACGCCTGCTTCGGCCGCCGCCGTCGCCGCACGGAACGTTCCGAGCGTGTTGTTCTGCAATGCCGCCCAGGCGTTGTCTTCCTCCATCAACGGCACATGCTTGAACGCGGCGGCATGAAAGACGAGCTGCGGGCGCTGGCTGCGAAACGTCGCGCGCAGATGCTCGAGGTTCTTCACGTCGCCCATCAGGCGAACCAGCGCGATCTCTGGATGAAGCTCGCCCACACTTTGCTCGATCTGGTAAAGCGCGAACTCGCTCAGCTCGTACAGGACGAGCTTGCCGGGCCGATAGCGCGCGATCTGCCGGCACAGCTCGGAGCCGATCGAGCCGCCCGCGCCGGTCACGAGCACGGTCTTGCCCTCGATCAAGGCGCCGATGCCGGCTTCGTCGAGCTGCACCGATTCGCGGCCGAGCAGATCCTCCGGCTCGATGCTGCGCACGCGCTCGATGCGGGCCCTGCCGTCTTGCAGCTCGCTCATCGACGGCACGGTCAGCACCGGCAGGCCGGTGGCCGCGGCCAGGTCGATGGCGCGGCGGCGTGCCCTGAGCGGCGCTCCCGGCATGGCGACGATGACGTGGGTGGCGCCGGCACGGATGTCGGCGCGCGCCAGGTCGGCCAGCGTCCCGAGCACCGGCACGCCGGCGATGCGGGCGCCGCGCTTGGCGGCGTCGTCGTCGAGCAGGCCGAGCACGATCCAGCCTTCGTGATGGATCGCGGCGAGCAGGCGCTTGGCTGCGTCGCCGGCGCCGAGGACGATCGCCCGCCGGACCTGCGCGTCGCTGCCGGTGATGCGCGCGCGGGCGTGCTCGTAGAGCATGCGGTAGGCGACGCGGACCATGCAGACGCCGATCAGCGTCACGA
>JALYXU010000208.1 GCA_030946925.1 Pseudomonadota bacterium | reverse complement strand
GCGCACCTCGACAAGGCCATGCAGATGGCCGACGTCGCCGGCTTCCCGTCGCGCCGCGCGGCATCGGAAGCGAAGGGGAAGAAGCGCGGCCTGGGCTACTCCTGCTACATCGAGGCTTGCGGCCTGGCACCGTCGAACATCGCCGGCGCGCTCGGCGCACGGGCGGGCCTGTTCGAGGCCGGCGAGGTCCGCGTCCACCCGACCGGCACCGTGACCGTCTTCACCGGCTCGCACAGCCACGGCCAGGGCCACGAGACCACGTTCGCGCAGGTGGTGGCCGGCAAGCTCGGGATCCCGGTCGACAACGTCGAGATCGTCCACGGCGACACCGGCCGCGTGCCGTTCGGCATGGGCACCTACGGCAGCCGCAGCCTGAGCGTCGGCGGCACCGCGATCGTCAAGGCGGTCGACAAGATCATCGCCAAGGGCAAGAAGATCGCGGCGCACCTGCTGGAGGCCGCCGACACCGACATCGAGTTCGAGAACGGTGAGTTCCGGGTCGCCGGCACCGACAAGAAAGTGCCGTGGGGCTCGGTGACGCTGACCGCCTACGTGCCGCACAACTATCCGCTCGACAAGCTCGAGCCCGGCCTCAACGAGAACGCGTTCTACGACCCGACCAACTTCACCTATCCGGCCGGCAGCTACATCTGCGAGGTCGAGGTCGACCCCGACACCGGCACGGTGGCAATCGCGTCGTTCGTCGCCGTCGACGACTTCGGCAACATCGTCAATCCGATGATCGTCGAAGGCCAGGTCCAGGGTGGCGTCGCGCAGGGCCTGGGCCAGGCCATGATGGAAGCCTGTGTCTACGACACCGGCTCCGGCCAGCTCGTCACCGGCTCGTACATGGACTACGCGATGCCGCGCGCGCTTGACCTGCCGAACATCCGGCTGGCGACGACGTCGACGCCCTGCACGCACAACCCGCTCGGCGTCAAGGGCTGCGGCGAGGCCGGCGCGATCGGCTCGCCGCCCGCCTACATCAACGCCCTGACCGACGCCCTCGGTGTCGCGCACATCGCGATGCCGGCGACGCCCGAACGCGTCTGGCGCGCCGCCCACGGCATGGCCGCCTGAATCCAAGGAGAACACTCATGTACGCATTCGAGTACCAGCGTCCGGCCAACCGCGATGCCGCCAAGGCCGCCGCGACCGGCGCCGACACCCGCTATCTCGCCGGAGGCCAGAGCCTGATCCAGGCGATGCGCCTGCGCCTCTCGCAATCGGAGCGGCTGGTCGACCTCGGCGGCGTTGCCGACCTGAAGACGATCCAGGCCGACGGCAGCGGCGTCCGCATCGGCGCCATGGCGACGCATGCCGCGGTCGCGGCGAACGCCGACGTCAGGCGCATCGTTCCGGCGATCGCCGAGCTGGCCGGCGGCATCGGCGATCCGATGGTCCGCAACATGGGCACGATCGGCGGCTCGATCGCCAACTCCGATCCGGCCGCCTGCTATCCGGCCGGCGTGCTGGCGCTTGACGCGACGATCCACACCGATCACCGCAGCATCGCCGCGGACGCCTTCTTCACCGGCCTCTACGAGACGGCTCTGCAGCCCGGCGAAATGATCACGGCGGTGAGCTTTCCGGCGGTGCAGCGCGCCGCCTATCTGAAGTACAAGCAGCCGGCCTCGCGCTTCGCGCTGGTCGGCGTCTGCGTCGCCCAGACCTCGGCCGGCGTGCGTGTCGCGGTCACGGGGGCCAAGGGGAGCGTCTTTCGGGCGACGCCGATCGAGGCCGCACTGACGGCCAGCTTCAGCGCCGACGCCGCGAAGGCCGTCAAGATGCCGCTCGACGGCATCAACGGCGACCTGCACGGCTCGGCCGAATATCGGGCGGCGATGATCAGCGTGATCGCATCGAGGGCGGTTGCCGCAGCGCTGGCGCGCTGATTGCCGCGCCGGCGGCATGACGCCGAGGCAGTCCCGTCGGCCTGTCGCCGGCTAGCCTGCCTCGGCCCACCATGACGACTCCCATCGCCAAGCCAGCCTCGGTCGACGCAGTTCTCGCGCTGCTCGGCAGCGAGGCCTATGTCTGCGACCGCCGGCTGGCGACCGCGGTCTTCCTCGGCCTGTCGTTGCAACGGCCGCTGTTCCTGGAAGGCGAGCCCGGCGTCGGCAAGACCGAGCTCGCCAAGGCGCTCGCGCGGGCCCTCGGCACGGAGCTGCTGCGCGTGCAGTGCTACGAAGGGCTCGACATCGCCCAGACCGCCTACGAGTGGAACGTCGCCCGGCAGATGATGCAGATCCGGCTCGCCGAAGCGGCGCACGACGTCAGCGATGCGGCCAGCCGCGAGCGCTTGTCGAAGAGCCTCTACGCGCGCGACATGCTGATCGAGCGGCCGCTGCTGCAGGCCCTGACGCAAGCGCGGTCGCCGGTGCTCCTGATCGACGAGCTCGACCGCGCCGACGAGCCCTTCGATGCATTCCTGCTCGAGGTGCTGGCCGAGAACCAGCTGACGATCCCCGAATTCGGCACCGTCAAGGCGAGTCCGCAGGCGGCGCCGATCGTCGTCATCACCAGCAACCGGACCCGCGAGATCCACGATGCGCTGAAGCGCCGCTGTCTCTACCACTGGCTCGACTACCCCGACGCGCTGCGCGAGCTCGAGATCGT
>JALYXU010000201.1 GCA_030946925.1 Pseudomonadota bacterium | reverse complement strand
GTCCATGCTGGTCAAGAGGATTTCGCCGGCGCCATGTGCCGTCATCTCGCGCGCCCAGTCGAGCGCGTCGAGCCCGGTGTTGTGGCGGCCGCCGTGGGTGTAGACCTCCCAACCGGCGCCTTCCGCGCGGCGCTTCGCATCGATCGCGACGACGATGCACTGGGAGCCGTAGCGGGCCGACGCATCGCGGATCACCTGCGGGTTCGCGACCGCGGCCGAGTTGAAGCTGACCTTGTCGGCGCCGGCGTTGAGGAGACGGCGCACGTCGGCGACGCTCCTGACGCCACCGCCCACGGTGAGCGGAATGAAGACCTGCGAGGCGACCGCCTCGATGATGTGCAGGATGACGTCGCGGCCGTCGCTGGTGGCGGTGATGTCGAGGAAGGTCAGCTCGTCGGCGCCCTGCTCGTTGTAGCGGGCCGCGATCTCGACCGGATCGCCGGCATCCTTCAGCTCGACGAAGTTGACGCCCTTGACGACACGGCCTGCCGTGACGTCGAGGCAGGGAATGATTCGCTTGGCGAGCAACGGCGGCGATCAGGCGTCGGCGAGTTCATCGGCGCGCGCTTGCGCGGCCGTGAAATCGAGATCGCCGCTGTAGATGGCGCGGCCGCAGATCACGCCTTCGATGCCGACTTCTTCTACGGCGCACAGCCGCTCGATGTCGGCCAGCGACGACAGGCCGCCCGAGGCGTACACCGGGATTGACAGCACCTGCGCGAGCTTGACGGTCGCCTCGATGTTGACGCCCGAGAGCATGCCGTCGCGGCCGATGTCGGTGTAGACGATGCCTTCGACGCCGTAGTCCTCGAACTTCTTCGCCAGGTCGCCGACTTCGTGACCGGTGAGCTTGCTCCAGCCGTCGGTCGCGACCTTGCCGTCTTTCGCGTCGAGGCCGACGATGATGTGGCCGCCGAAGGCGCTGCAGGCGTCGCGCATGAAGCCGGGGTTCTTCACCGCGGCGGTGCCGACGATGATGAACGACAGGCCGTCGTCGAGGTAGCGCTCGATCGTGTCGAGATCGCGGATCCCGCCGCCGAGCTGGACCGGAATCTCGCCGCCCACCGCGGCCAGGATCGACTTGACGGCGCTTTCGTTGACCGGCTTGCCCGCGAAAGCGCCGTTCAGATCGACCAGATGCAGACGCCGGGCACCGGCCTCGACCCAGCGGCGCGCCATCGCCGCCGGGTTCTCGCTGAAGACGGTCGACTCGTTCATGTCGCCTTGCTTCAGGCGCACGCAGTGGCCATCCTTCAGGTCGATCGCGGGGATCAGCAGCATGGCCGGTCGGGCAGATGGGACGAGACGAACGGGACCGCGAGAAGGCGCGATCGGGATGCGGCGTCAGGGATTCCAGTGCAGGAAATTGCGGTACAGGGCGAGCCCTAGATCGGCGCTCTTCTCGGGATGGAACTGCGTGGCGAAAATGTTATCCCGAGCCAGCGCCGAGGTAAAGCGGCCTCCGTAATCGGTAACGCCAACGCTGTGGCGCTCATCGGACAGACGAGCCTGGAAGCTATGCACGAAATAGAAGTGGCTGGCATCGGGGATGCCTTGCCAGATCGGGTGCGGCTGCGCCTGGATAACCTGGTTCCAGCCCATCTGCGGCACCTTGTAGCGACTGCCGTCGGGCTGCAGCCGGCCGTCGAGACGGAAGCGCACGCACTCGCCGGCGATCAGGCCCAGCCCGGGCGTCCCGGCCGCGTCGGCGCCTTCCTCGCTGCGTTCGAGCAGCATCTGCATGCCGATGCAGACGCCCATCAGCGGCTTGTTGGCCGCGGCATCGAGCACCGCGTCCTGCAACCCGGAATCCCGCAGCTCGCGCATGCAGTCGGGCATCGCGCCTTGCCCTGGCAGGACGACGCGCTCCGCGGCGAAGACCTGCTCCGGTCGCGAGGTGACGACGACCTCGAAGCCGCCGCCCTCCCGGGCGACATGGGCGACCGCCTGCGACACCGAGCGCAGGTTGCCCATGCCGTAGTCGACGACGGCGACGGTTCGCAGCGTCATGCGCCGGCCGGACGCCGGGCCGCCCCAAGGCCGGCCAGGTCCCCTTGGGGGGCAGCGACCGAAGGGAGCGTGGGGGCACCGTCCATCAAAGGCTGCCCTTGGTCGACGGGATCGCGTCGCCGATCCGGGGATCGATCGCGACGGCAGCGCGCAGCGCCCGGGCGAACGCCTTGAACACCGTCTCGCACTGGTGATGGGCGTTGTCGCCGCGCAGGTTGTCGATGTGCATGGTCACGAGGGCATGGTTGGCGAAGCCCTGGAAGAACTCGTGCGCCAGCTGGGCGTCGAAGCCGCCGATCATGCCGGCCTTGAAGGGCACGTTCATGACCAGCCCGGGCCGACCCGAGAAATCGACGACGACGCGTGACAGCGCCTCGTCGAGCGGCACATAGGCGTGGCCGTAGCGGACCAGGCCGCGCTTGTCGCCGACCGCCCGGCCGACCGCCTGGCCCAGCGTGATGCCGACGTCCTCGACCGTATGGTGGCCGTCGATGTGCAGGTCGCCCTCGGCCTCGATCTCGAGATCGATCAGCCCGTGCCTGGCGATCTGCTCGAGCATGTGGTCGAAGAAGCCGATGCCGGTCGACAGCTTGGCCGCGCCGGTGCCGTCGAGATCGACGCTGACGCGGATCTTCGTTTCCTTGGTGTCGCGCTGGACGGTGGCGCGGCGCGCCGGTGCAGTGGCAATCGGGGGAGCGTTCATGGCAGGCTGGCGCGCAGGGCTTCGGTCATCTGCGCATTTTCCTCCGCCGTGCCGACCGTGAGCCGAAGGCAGTTCGCGAGCAGGGCGTGCATCGGCGCGACGTTCTTGACCAGCACGCCGCGCCGCTTCATGGCCTCGAATACCGCGGCGGCATCGGCCACCCGGACCAGGATCATGTTCGCCTCGCTGGGGAAGGCTTCGACGCCGCGCATCGCGCCGAGCACTTCCTGCAGCCGGCCGCGCTCGGCGCGCAGCAAGGCTGCCTGCCGCGCGAACTCGTCGACGTGCTCGAGCGCGAACAGGGTCGCCTCGGCATTGAGGGCGCTGACGTTGTAGGGTGGCCGGACCTTGTCGATCGCATCGACGACCGCCGCCGGCCCCGCCAGGTAGCCGAGGCGCACGCCGGCCAGGCCGAACTTGCTGAGGGTGCGCATCACCAGCACGTGCGGCAACGTGCCGAGACGGTCCATCCAGGTCCGCGACGAGAACGGCTGGTAGGCCTCGTCGAAGACGACCATCCCGCGCTGCCGCCCGACCGCCTCGACGACGCGCTCGACCGCCTGCTCGTCGAAGAGGTTCGCGGTCGGATTGTTCGGATAGGCGAGGTAGGTGATCGCCGGACGTTCGAAGACGATCGCGGCCAGCATCGCCGGCAGGTCGAGCTCGAAGGAAGGCGTCAGCGGCACGCCGACGAAACGCAGGCCCTGCAGCCGCGCCGACATCTCGTACATGACGAAGCCCGGCACCGGCGCGAGGATCGCCGCGTCGGGCCGGTCGCAGGCCAGGGCGAGCAGCGAGATCAGCTCGTCCGAACCGTTGCCGAGCATCAGCTTGCAGCCGGCGGGCAGATCGACGTACGACGACAGCGCCGCGACGACGTCGCCAACGCATCCGACCGGATACCTGTTGATCGCGACGCGACCGAGCCGCTCGCCGAGAGCGCGTTGCAGAGGCTCGGGCAGCCGGAACGGGTTTTCCATCGCGTCGAGCTTGACCAGCCCGGCGCTCGGCTGGATCGCGTAGGCGTGCATCGACGTGACGTCATCGCGGACGACGGCGGCGATGCGTTCGGCCGTTGTCGCCTCGGCGACCGCCCGGGGCTCACCACCTTCCAGGCGCATCTCGGCGGCGCGCGCATGGGCGGCCAGGCCCTCGCCCTTGGCAAGCTCGGCCGCGATCGGTCCGAGCAGCGCGGCGCCGCGTTCGCTGACCTCGATCAGGCTGGTTCGCTTCTGGAAGTCGTAGACGCCGAGCGGCGACGAGAAGCGGGCCGTGCCCGAGGTCGGCAACACGTGGTTCGGACCGGCGCAGTAATCACCCAGGCTTTCGCTGGTGAAGGCACCGAGGAAGATCGCGCCGGCATGACGCAGTAGCGGCTCCCAGCGATGCGGGTCGGCGGCGCTGACCTCGAGGTGTTCGGGGGCGATCCGGTTGCTGATGTCGCAGGCTTCCTCCATCGAGCGCGTCAGGACGAGCGCGCCGCGGCCTTCGAGCGAAGCCCGGATGACGTCCTGACGCGGCATCGTCGGCAAGAGCCGTTCGATCGCCGCCAGCACCCGCTCGATGTAGGCAGCGTCGGGACAAAGCAGGATGCTCTGCGCGAGCTCGTCGTGCTCGGCCTGGCTGAACAGGTCCATCGCCACCCAGTCGGGCGGCGTGCTGCCGTCGGCGAGGACCAGGATCTCGCTCGGCCCGGCGATCATGTCGATGCCGACGCTGCCGAAGACGCGCCGCTTTGCGCTCGCCACGTAGGCGTTGCCGGGGCCCGTGATCTTGTGCACTGCCGGGATCGTCGCGGTGCCGTAGGCGAGAGCGCCGATCGCCTGGGCGCCGCCGATGGCGAAGACCCGGTCGACGCCGGCGACGGCGGCGGCGGCGAGAACCAGCGGGTTGCGCGCCCGAGTCACCTTCGTGTCCCCGCTGCCACCGCCCTGCCCCACCGGCATCGGCGCCACCATGACGATCTCCCCGACACCGGCGACCTTGGCCGGCACCGCGCTCATCAGCACGCTCGACGGATAGGCGGCCTTGCCGCCGGGCACATAGATGCCGACGCGGTCGAGCGGCGTCACCTTCTGGCCGAGCAGGCTGCCCTCCGCATCGCGGTAGCGCCAGCCCTTGCCGGTGCGCTCGAGCTGGCGCTGGTGGAAATCGCGGATCCGTGTCGCCGCCGTCTCGAGGGCGGCGCGCTGCGCTTCGGCAAGGCCGTCGAGGGCGGCGAACAGATCGGCTTGCGGCACCTCGAGCGCGGCCACGGACGCGGCCTCGACGCCGTCGAAGCGACGGCTGTACTCGAGGACGGCGGCGTCGCCGCGCACGCGCACGTCGGCAAGGATGGCGGCGACGCTGCTCTCGATCTCGGTGTCGAGCGCCGCCGAATAGGCAAGCACCTCGGCGAGTCGCCTGTCGAAGTCGGCGTCGCGCGTGCTTAGGCGGCGCAGGCGCAGGGTCACGGCTCCGCTCCCGAACGCAGCGGCGGGGTCGCGGTTGCCGCGACGGCGCGTTCCAGCGCGTCGACGATGCCGCGGATCGGCTCGCGCTTCAGCTTCAGCGCCGCCTTGTTGACGACGAGGCGGGCCGAGATCTGCATGATCTGCTCGACCTCGGCCAGGGCGTTGGCCTTGAGCGTGTTGCCGGATGCGACCAGATCGACGATGGCGTCGGCCAGGCCGGTCAGCGGCGCCAGCTCCATCGAGCCATACAGCTTGATCAGGTCGACATGGACGCCCTTGTCGGCGAAGTGGTCGCGGGCGATGCGGGTGAACTTGGTGGCGACGCGCAACCGCGAGCCCTGGGTGACGGCGGCCGCATAGTCGAAGCCGAGCGGCGCCGCCACGCTCATGCGGCAGCGCGCCACGCCGAGATCGAGCGGCCGGTAGAGGCCGTCGCCGCCGTGCTCGAGCAAGGTGTCGAGGCCGACCACGCCGAGATCGGCGCCGCCGTGCTCGACATAGGTCGGCACATCGCTGGCGCGCACGAGGACGATGCGCAGGTCGGCGACCGAGGTCGCGACGATCAGCTTCCGGCTCGTTTCGGGATCCTCGGCCAGCGTGATTCCGACGGCAGCCAGCAGCGGCAGCGTCTCGTCGAGGATGCGGCCCTTGGACAGCGCGAGCGTGATCACGTCAAGGGGCGCCGAGGCGCTCGATATCGGCGCCGAGCGCACGCAGCTTGGCCTCCATGCAGTCGTAGCCGCGGTCGAGGTGATAGATGCGGTCGACCGTCGTGACGCCGTCGGCAACCAGCCCGGCGATGACCAGGCCGGCCGACGCGCGCAGGTCAGTCGCCATCACCGCCGCACCGGACAAGGTCGGGACGCCCTGCACCACCGCGACCCGGCCGTCGACCTCGATCCTGGCGCCGAGGCGCAGCAGCTCGGGCACGTGCATGAAGCGGTTCTCGAAGATCGTCTCGGCGATGCTCGAGGTGCCGTCGGCGATGCAGTCGAGGGCCATGAACTGGGCTTGCATGTCGGTCGGAAACGCAGGGTACTCGCTGGTCCGGAAGGCGACGCTGCGCGGCCGGCCGTCGGCGCGCACGCGCAGCCAGCCGTCGCCGGCCTCGATGCTGGCGCCGGCCTCGCGCAGCTTGTCGAGCACCGCCTCCAGATGGTCGGCGCGGGCGCCGCGGAGCAGCACGTCGCCACCGGTGGCGGTGACGGCGCAGAGAAAGGTGCCGGCCTCGATCCGGTCGGGGACGATCCGGTGCGAGACGCCGTGCAGCTCGCGCACGCCCTCGATCCGGATCCGGCTCGTGCCGTGGCCTTCGATGCGCGCGCCCATCGCGATCAGCATCTCGGCGAGGTCGGGAATCTCCGGCTCCTGGGCCGCGTTCTCGAGCACCGTTTCGCCGTCGGCCAGGGTCGCTGCCATCAGCAGGTTCTCGGTTCCGGTGACGGTGACCATGTCGGTCGTGATGCGAGCACCCCGCAGGCGCGGCGCCCGGGCGAGGATGTCGCCATGCTCCACCGTGACCTCGGCGCCGAGCGCCTGCAGGCCCTTGATGTGCTGGTCGACTGGCCGGGTACCGATGGAGCAGCCGCCCGGCAACGAGACGCGGGCCTCGCCGAATCGGGCGAGCAGCGGGCCGAGCACGAGGATCGACGCGCGCATCGTCTTGACCAGGTCGTAGGGCGCCTCGCGGCTGCTGATGCGACGGGCGTCGAGCGAGACGGTGGCTTCGGCGTCGGCCTCCGGACGGTCGATGACCATTCCCATGCGGCCGAGGAGGCGGAGCATCGTCGTCACGTCGTGCAGCCGCGGCACGTTGGAGAGCAGCACCGGTTCGGCCGTGAGCAGGGCGGCGCAGAGCTCGGGCAGGGCCGCGTTCTTGGCGCCGGAAATGGCGATCTCGCCGGCGAGGCGACGACCGCCCCGGATGCGCAGTTTGTCCATGGAAGTGAGATCGGCGCCCTGAGGCGCTTCAGGAGGGGTCGGTTCGGTATTCGGAGGGAGTGAGCGTCTTCATCGACAGCGCGTGGATCTGCTCGCGCATCCGATCGCCGAGGGCGCGGTAGACACGCTGATGTCGGGCGATGCG
>JALYXU010000191.1 GCA_030946925.1 Pseudomonadota bacterium | reverse complement strand
ACCATTCCGCCCATCTCGAGAACCCGCGTCGAAATGCCGCTCAGCTCGGCGTCGAACTGTGTCGACAGATGACGATCGCTCATCCGAATCTCCCGGTGATGTAGTCCTCGGTCTCGCGCTTGGTCGGTCGCATGAAGACGTCGTCGGTGCGACCGAACTCGATCAGATCGCCCAGGTACATGTAGGCGGTGAAGTCGGAGCAGCGCGCCGCCTGCTGCATGTTGTGGGTGACGATCACGACCGTGTAGTCGGTCTTCAGCTCGTGGATCAGCTCTTCGATCTTGCCGGTCGAGATCGGATCGAGCGCCGAGCAGGGCTCGTCGAGAAGGAGCACTTCGGGCCGGATCGCGATGCCGCGGGCGATGCAGAGGCGCTGCTGCTGGCCACCCGAGAGGCCGGCACCGCTCTGGCCCAGCTTGTCCTTCACCTCGCCCCAGAGCGCCGCCTTCTTCAAGGCCCATTCGACACGCTCGTCCATCTCGACCCGCGGCAACGACTCGAAGAGCTTGACGCCGAAGGCGACGTTGTCGTAGATCGACATCGGAAACGGCGTCGGCTTCTGGAACACCATGCCGACCTTGGCGCGGATCAGCGAGACGTCTTCCTTGGAGGTCAGGAGATTGCCGCCGTCCATGATGACCTCGCCTTCGGCGCGTTGCTCGGGATAGAGCTCGAACATGCGGTTGAAGACGCGCAGCAGGGTCGACTTGCCGCAGCCCGACGGGCCGATGAAGGAGGTGACCTTCTTCTCGGGGATCTCGAGCGAGACGTTCTTCAAGGCCTGATAGCGGCCGTAGTAGAAATTGAGATTGCGCACCGAAAGCTTGGCCGCCTGGGCAGGCGCCGGATCGACTCGGATGTCCATGGCGCTGCTCAAGCCCTGACCCGGAAGAACGTGCGCGCGACGATGTTCAGCAGCAAGACGCCCATCGTGATCAGGAAGACCCCCGCCCAGGCGAGCTTCTGCCAGTTCTCGTAAGGGCTCATCGCGAACTTGAAGATCGTCACCGGCAAGCTGGCCATCGGCTGGGTCAGGTCACTGGTCCAGAACTGGTTGGAGAGCGCCGTGAAGAGGAGCGGCGCCGTCTCGCCGGCGATCCGCGCGAACGCCAGCAGGATGCCGGTCATCACGCCGGCGCGTGCGGCCTTCAGCGTCACGGTCATGATGACCCGCCACTTCGGCGTGCCGAGCGCGTAGGCGGCCTCGCGCAATGCGTTGGGGATCAGCGACAGCATGTTCTCGGTGGTCCGGATGACCACCGGAATGACGATCAGCGTCAACGCCAGGACGCCCGCGAACCCCGAGAACGTCCGCGTCCTCGCGACCACGACCGAATAGATGAACAGGCCGATGACGATCGACGGCGCCGACAGCAGGATGTCGTTGATGAAGCGGGTGGCGCTGCCGAGCGCGCCGCGCCGTCCGTACTCGGCGAGGTAAATGCCGGCAAGCACGCCGATCGGCGTGCCGAGCGCGGTGGCCAGCGAGACCATCGCCAGCGAGCCGAAGATCGCGTTGGCGAGACCACCGGTCTCGGCCTGCGGCGGCGGGGTCATCTCGGTGAACAGCGTCAGGCTCATGCCGCCGATGCCGAGGCGGACGGTCTCGATCAGGATCCAGACCAGCCAGAAGATGCCGAACGCCATGGCCAGCAGAGCCATGGTCAACGCCACCACGTTGGTGCGTTTGCGCCGCGCATGAAGGGCGCGGCGCGCGGCCTCGGCCGGATGGCCGCGCGGAGCCGCCCCGGCCGTCATGCGACCACGCCTTCGCGCTTCTTCAGCTGTCGCAGCAACAGCTTGGACACGGACAGGACGATGAAGGTGATCATGAAGAGCACCAGGCCGAGGTAGATCAGCGACGCCTGATGCAGGCCTGGCGCGGCCTCGCCGAATTCGTTGGCCAGAGCCGAGGTGATGCTGTTGGCGGCCTCGAACAGCGAGAGCGAATTGAGCTGGTTGAAGTTGCCGATCACGAACGTCACCGCCATGGTCTCGCCGATGGCCCGGCCGAGGCCCAGCATGATGCCGCCGACGACGCCGGTCTTGGTATAGGGCAGCACGACCTTCGAGACGACCTCCCAGGTCGTCGAGCCGAGCGCGTAGGCCGACTCCTTCAGCATCGGCGGCGTCACCTCGAACACGTCGCGCATGACCGAGGCGATGAACGGGATCACCATGATCGCCAGGATGATGCCGGCCGAGAGCAGGCCGATCCCGACCGGCGGCCCGGAGAAGAGCGAGCCGAGCAGGGGCACGCCCTTGAACGTCGACTGCAGCGGCTGCTGCACGTAGTGCGAGAGGATCGGGCTGAACACGAGCAGGCCCCACATGCCGTAGACGATCGACGGCACCGCGGCGAGCAGCTCGATGGCCGTGCCAAGGGGGCGCTTCAGCCACGACGGAGAGAGCTCGGTGAGAAACAGGGCGATGCCGAAGCTGACCGGCACGGCGATCAGGAGGGCGATGAAGGACGTCATCAGCGTGCCGTAGATCATCACCAGGCCGCCGTAGCGGTCCTGCACCGGATCCCACTCGCTGGTCCAGAGGAACGACAGCCCGTAGGCCTGGATCGCCGGCGCCGCGCCGACCACGAGCGACACCAGGATGCCCGCCAGAAGGGCCAGCGTCAGCCAGGCGGCGGCGTGCGCGAGCGCCGAGAACAGCAGGTCGGGCCAGGGCGACGCGCGGCGAGGCCTGGAGGCGCGGACGGCGAGCCCGGATCGGACCTGTTCCCCGGCGCGGGCGAAAGGAGTCGCTGGGAGCGTCGCGGCCATGGAAATCACCTCGTCGAGAGCCGCCGGCAGGGCGCCGGCAGCGCCGGTCCACCGATTGTCGGGCTTACTTCCAGGCGACCGCCTTTCCGGATGCATCGTGGATGTTCGCAGACCAGGATTTGCGGACCAGCTCCTTCACCGGCGCCGGCAGGGGCACGTACTCGAGATCGTCGGCCATCTTGTCGCCGTGGCCGTACGCCCAGTCGAAGAACTTGAGCGCGTTCGCCGCCTTGACGGGCTTGTCCTGGGCCTTGTGCATGAGGATGAAGGTGGCGCCGCTGATCGGCCAGGCGTCCTTGCCGGCCTGGTCGGTGAGAAGCTGAAAGAAGCTCTTCGACCAGTCTGCCGCCGCGGCGGCGGCCTTGAAGTTGTCGGCGTCGGGCGGCACGAAATTGCCGTCCTTGTTCTTCAGTTGCGTGTACGTCATCTTGTTCTGCTTGGCATAGGCGTACTCGACGTAGCCGATCGAGTTGGGGATCCTCTGCACGTAGGCGGACACGCCCTCGTTGCCCTTGCCGCCGACCCCCGTGGTCCAGTTCACTGCCGTGCCCTCGCCGACCTTCGCTTTCCAGTCCGCGTTCACCTTGGACAGGTAGTTGGTGAAGATGAAGGTCGTGCCCGATCCGTCGGCGCGGCGGATCGGCGAGATCGCTTCGCTCGGCAGCGGCACGCCCGGATTGAGCGCCGTCAACGCGGGATCGTTCCAGTTCGTGATCTTGCCGAGATAGATGTCGCCCAGCACCTGCCCGGTCAGCTTGATCTGGCCCGCGGCGATGCCCTTGATGTTGACCACCGGCACGACGCCGCCGATGACCGTCGGGAATTGCACCAGTCCGTCCTTGGCCAGCGTGTCGTCGCTGAGCGGCATGTCGGAGGCACCGAAATCGACGGTCTTGGCGCGGATCTGCTGGATGCCGGCGCCCGAGCCGATCGACTGGTAGTTGAGACGGGCACCGGTGGCCTTGTTGTAGGCATCGGCCCACTTGGCGTAGATCGGCGCCGGAAAGGTCGCGCCCGCGCCGGTGACGTCCTGGGCGAGGCAGGGGCCGGCAGCGGCTCCGAGAGCGGATAGGAAGAAGGTTCGAACGAGCAAACTTGAATGCACGTGGCATGTCTCCGAGGTGTTGCGAGCGAAATCGACTCTATGGGTCGAATGTGACCGGCCGATGACTGGGCGACCCCCCTCGATGACAGCCCGTGAACGACCATGCCGGTGCCGGGGGTGCGATCACAGCCAGGGATCGCCCCGCTCCAACTCGCACTCGAGCGCATGAGACGGCAACGCCGACGACAAAGGCCGGGCCCGGCATCGCTCTTTCCAGAGTGCGGTTCCAAGCATCCCGAACTGATGCAGGTCGGCGGTGGGCGGCGGCACGGCGTCGATGGCCAGGAATGCCGCCTCGGTCCTGATCGCATCGCTCCAGCTCATGGTGTATTCATCCATCGAGCAAACCAGTCGAAGTGAAGAGAGCCGAAGCTTGCCCGGGCTCCGTGACCGCCTGATGAAGCGGTCGGTCGGACTGGATGTCGGTGTTGGCGTCGAGGCGAAAGAAGCCGGCGTCGCGGACAGGCCGGTCGCCCACGCGCATGGCGACTCGCACCACCACCGCGTCGACAAGCCGCTGCTCCACGCGCTCGGCCGGCGACTCCAGAACTTCACGCGGGGTGAAGACCTTCGGCTACAACCAGGCGAACCGCAACAACGACGTGAGCCGTGCGGAAGCCCGAACCGAGAGAACGCGACTGCCGGCTCGGCGTGTGAGATCGCTCGCGATCCCACACGCCGTTCCTCAGGCGTCGTACTTGAACGACAGCGAGACGCGCGCCCGGTAGGCAACGACCTTGCCGGCTTCGATCTTCATGTCGAGCTTGCCGATCTCGGCGACCCGCAGATCGCGCAGCGACTTGGCCGCCGTCTCGACCGCGTTCTTCGCCGCATCCTCCCACGACAACGGGCTCGTGCCGATGATCTCGGTGACGCGGTAGACACCGGATTCGGATTTCCTCTTGGCCATGTCCATGCTCCTCAATTTTTGGATCGGCGCGGGGACCGTCCTCACGCTCGAGAATCATCATAGGTGTTCCCGGGTTCGACACCGCGCGGCGCTGGGGGAGCACCGTCCGTTGCCGGCGATGCTGCAGACCCGGCGTCCTTCAAGCGACGCCGATGCTCGACGCGATCCAGGCGGCGGTGGCATCGAGCATCGCCGCCTGCACCTGCGGGTCGGTGCGGCCGCTGCCGGCGCGAACGTGAAAGGCGTGATCGGCGTCATCGACGAGGTACAGCGTCGCACGCGGCCGCAACGGCTCGATCGCCGTGTGCACGAGGCCGAGCTCGGCCAGCGCGTCGCGTGTGCCTTGCAGGAACAGCATCGGGCACGTCACGGCCTCGAGGTGCGCGGCGCGTTGCAGCGACGGCTTGCCGGCAGGGTGCAAGGGAAAGCCGACGAAGATCAGACCGCGCACGTCAGCCAGCGGCTGCTCGGCCTGCGCCTGCGAAGTCATCCGTCCGCCGAACGACTTGCCGCCGGCGAAAAGCGGCACGCCCGGACACTGCTCGCCGGCTGCAGCGACCGCGGCGCGGACCGCGGCATGGGCCACGGCGGGCGCATCCGGACGCCGCGAGCCGCGCTCGACGAACGGGAACTGATAGCGCAGCGTCGCGATGCCGCGCTCGGCCAGCCCGGTGGCGAAGGCGGCCATGAACGGATGCGTCATGCCGGCGCCGGCGCCATGCGCGAACACGTAGCAGGCGAGCGCGCGACCAGGGTCGAGCAGGACCGCCGACACCGTGTCGGTCTCGCCGATGCGCAAGCGAAGCATTAAGGGATGGCGAGGCGCCGGCGTCGGACGACACCCACAGCGACTTGGGGCATTTCGACAATGGACGTTGCCGTGGTCCGGGCGTTACAGTTTTGTTTCACGTGGGAGACGCCATGGAAGTCCTCGATGCAAGCGTGTGGTGCGAGCGCTGTGCCGACCGGATCGTTGCCCTCGACGACGAAATCTCGGCGGCCGAGGCGCGCCGCATCGCCCGAGACGTCCACGCCTTCGAACGGACCCGGGCGATGGAACCCGAAGCCGCAGCCGACTTCATCGCCGAAGAGATGAATCGCGTCGACGGGTCG
>JALYXU010000186.1 GCA_030946925.1 Pseudomonadota bacterium | reverse complement strand
AACGCCTCGGCCGTGGCCGAGCGCTGGCTCGGCGCGGCCGTCACGGTGATGCCGATCGAGCAGCGCCTGCTGCAGGCGGCCCGGACCCTGTGGAACCTGCGCCAGTTCGAGCTTGCGCGCGGCCACCGCGGCAGCCGCGCCGCACGCGACTGGCTGCGCCAGGCGATGAGCCCGGCCTGGCGAACCGTGCGCACCGGTGCGGTTGCCCTGGTCGCCGCGCAGATCGTCGGCGTCAATCTCTGGGCCTGGCATCAAAGCAGCGCGATCCAGGCCAAGCGCACTGCCATCCAGGCGCTCGTCAAGGCGACCTACCCGCGCGTCAACGCTGTCGACGTGCAACGCGACGCCAGCGCGGTCATGCTGCGCGAGACGCAGGCGCTGCGCACCCTCGCAGGCAAGCCGGGCGACGCCGATCTCGAGCCGATGCTGCAGGCGGCCGCCGCAGCCTGGCCGCGCGAACGTCCACCCGTGGAAAACGTCCGGTTCGAGACCGGCAAGCTGAGCCTCGCCGCCAGCGGCTGGAGCGATGCGCAGATCGAGCAATTCCGCAGCGCCATGCGCTCGGCCGGGTTTCAGGTCGAAGCCAGCGAGGGCCGGCTGGTGGCGACGCGCGGTCGGCCGCCGAGCCCGGCCTGACGCACCGCATGGCCGCCGCCGCTCCCCTCGCCTTGCCGCCGGCTCTGCTCGAGGCGCGTTCGCAGCTCAAGCGCTTCTGGCAGGCGCGGCTGCCGCGCGAGCGCCAATTCATCGCCGCCATGCTGCTCGCCGTCGGCATCTTGCTGGTCTGGCTGATCGCCGTTCAGCCGGCCTTGCGAACCCTGCGCGAAGCGCCGCTCGAGCTGGCCCGGCTCGACGAGCAGATGCAGCAGATGTCGCTTGCCGCCGGTGAGATGCAGACGCTTCGCTCGGCATCGCCCGTGCCGAGCGAGCAAGCCGCCACGGCCTTGCGGGCGGCCACGGCGAGCCTCGGCGACAAGGCCAAGCTGACCATGCAAGGCGATCGCGCCACGCTGTCGTTCACTGGCCTGCCCGCCGATTCCCTTCGGGCCTGGCTCGGCGAGGCCCGCAGCGCCGCCCGAGCCCGGCCGCTCGAAGCCCAGCTGGTCAAGGCGACATCGGGCTACAGCGGCTCCGTCACCCTCAGCGTCGGCGGAGGCAATTCGTGATTCGCCGCAAACGGAACCGGCAGCTCTGGAGCCCGACCGTCGCCGGCAGTGCCTGGAGCGAATCGACCCTCGCCGAGCAGGGCTGGGAAGTCGAGCGCGGAGCGGCCCGGCGCTGGGCGGTCGGCGGCGGACTGCTCGGCGTGCTGGTCGGCCTGGTGCTGTTCGCGCCTGCGGCGTGGCTGACCGGCGCGATCGCCTCGGCGACCGACCAGCGCCTCCTCCTTGCCGACGCGCAAGGCACGATCTGGTCCGGCAGCGCCGTGCCGGTCTTGACCGGCGGCGCCGGCAGCCGCGACGCCAGCATGCTGCCCGGCCGGCTCGAGTGGACGCTGTCGCCCCGCCTCTACGGCGCGCTCCTGACGGCGCGCGAAGCCTGCTGCATCGGCGGCACGATGCAATTGCAGATCCGGCCCGGGCTCGGCCGGATCAAGGCGACCCTGCTGGCGCCGCCGACCGGCCTGGTCGGGCAATGGCCGAGCGCCTGGCTGAACGGCTACGGCACCCCGCTCAACACGTTGCAGTTGGGCGGCACCTTCCGGGTCATGTCGCCCGGGTTCACGGTCGAGCAGGTCGAAGGCCGCTGGCGTCTCGAAGGCCGGGTCGATCTGGAACTCGAAGCGGTCTCGTCGCGTCTGACGACGCTCGACACGCTCGGCACCTATCGCATCAGCCTCACCGGCGACGCCAACAGCAACAGTGCGACGCTGCTCTCGCTGACCACCCAGGACGGCGCCCTGCAGCTCAGCGGCAACGGCACCTGGGGCCCGGGCGGCGTCAAGTTTCGCGGCGAGGCGCGCGCCGCAGGAGTCGACGAATCGGTGCTGTCGAACCTGCTCAACATCATCGGTCGACGCGACGGCGCGCGATCGATCATCTCGATCGGATGACCATGAGTTCTCTTCGCCAATGGCGCTTGCACCAGGCCGGCCGCGCCGGCGCCGCCACCATGGCGGCGGTGCTGTGCCTCGGCTCGTTTCCGCTGGCCGCCGCGGCGCCCCGGTCGCAAACCCAGGCGCCGCCGCCGAGTCAGGCGCTGCCGCGTTTTCGCGGTGAACCGGTGACCCTCAATTTCGTCAACGCCGACATCGAGGGCGTGACGCGGGCGATGGCAGCGATCCTGCGCAAGCAGTTCCTGGTCGACCCGCGCGTGCGCGGCACCATGACGCTCTACAGCGAAGAGCCGCTGACGCCGAACGCCGCCTACCTCAACTATCTGGCGGCGCTGCGCGGCCTCGGCTTCACCGTGGTGGAAGTCGGCGGCCTGTTCAAGGTCGTGCCCGAGGCCGATGCCAAGCTGCAGGCCGGCACGGTCGCAGTGGACGCGGGCTCGCGTCGCGGCGACCAGGTCCTGACGCAGATCTTTCGCCTCAACTTCGAGAACGCCAACAACCTGGTGCCGGTGCTGCGACCGCTGATCTCGCCGAACAACACCATCAACGCCAACCCCGGCAACAACACCCTGGTCATCACCGACTACGCCGACAACCTGAAGCGGATCGGCCAGATCATCAGTGCGATGGACGTGCCCGCAGGCGGCGACGTCGAAGTCATCGCCCTTCGCTATGCGGTTGCGTCCGACATCGCACCGCTGATCCAGCGTCTCACCGACAACTCGGCCACTGGCGGCGGCGTCCCTGGCTCGACGGCGCCGTCGATCTTCATCGACACGCGCAGCAATTCGCTGATCATCCGCAGTGCCAACGCGAGCAGGCTGGCCGGCATCCGCTCGCTGGTCGCCAAGCTCGACACCGCGCCGCAGGGCTCGGCCATCAACGGCAACGTCTGGGTCGTGCATCTGAAGAACGCCGACGCGACCAAGCTGGCGACGGTATTGCGCGCTGCCTTCAGCGCGGGCGGCGGCGGCGGTGGCGGCGGCAGCAGCCCGGGCGGCTCGCCGACCAGCAACCCGATCGGCGCGAACCCGGTCGGCGCGGTGGGCCTCGGCGG
>JALYXU010000172.1 GCA_030946925.1 Pseudomonadota bacterium | reverse complement strand
AGGCCACGCGCCGCCATGGGCGTCAGCAGGTCCAGGTCGCGCTCCACCCCGGCGGACTTGGTGACGAGCGAGAACGCGTGCGAGCATTCGGCCAGCACTTCGACGACCGAGCGCGTGATCCGGAGCCGGCGCTCGATCGGCTGATACGCATCGGTGGCCGAGCCCAGGTTCAGAGACCGAGGTTGATAGGCACGGCTTGCGAACGCTTCGCGCAGCTTTTCCGCAGCGTTCACCTTGGCAATGATGCGGGTCTCGAAATCGCGACCGGGCGACAGGTTCAGATAGCTGTGCGTCGGCCGGGCGAAGCAATAGACGCAACCATGCTCGCAACCTCGATAGGGGTTGATCGACAGATCGAACGCAACGTCCGGTGAGTCGTTGGAGGCCAGGATCGACTTCACCCGCTCTTCGACGATCGTCGTCTCCGGGCCGATCACGTCCTCGGTCGCTTCCTGGTCGACCGTTCCCCAACCGTCGTCGAAATCGACGGATTGGCGGCTCGCATAGCGGTGCGCGATGGCCCAGACCGTGCCGCGTCCTTTTTGTGGTCCGTGCGCCGCAGCCAACGGTGATGGCGCTTCGCTGGAGGAAATTTGCCGCGAACGCGGTGCGCCGGAGGTCATACTGTTAATATATACAGTAAAGGCGATCTCCACAATCGACGGGATGCGGGTCGACAGCCCGAAGCGCAAAATCCTTTGGACCATGCCCCGGGCGCTTTAACGGCGACGCGCTGGCGCGGTCCTTGCAAGAAGGGCGGGAACCATGAAGCACGTGTTCAGTGTGGTCGGCGTTGTCTTGGCGTTGCTGTTCGTGCTCGTCTTTTTTACCGGACGAGTGGACTCGAAACACCTGACTTCGGTTGCCCCGCGAGTCGGCATGGCATCGGGCGACCTCGATGCGATGGCCCCGCGCATTTCCTCGCAGACCGGCGCTACGATCGGCACCGCCAGAAGGGTCGTCTACCTTCTCGCCTGCAGCGGAGTCCCCACCCCCACGACCATGGAGACGCAAGCCTTGCAGGCCGCGCACATCACCGAGGAGCGGCGCCTGAGCGCCCGGGAAGCGGCGCTCTTCGTGCTGTCCGGAACGCACAGCGAGAACGGCCAGCATCCGCTGAAGGACTGCTAGCCGACGCGGCCCGGCCCGGCTTGCCGGTCAGGCTGCTGCCCGGGGCCTTGCTGAAGCCTCTGCGATCCTGGGCGGCAGGCACTTCAAAAGTGCGTGCAGCACCAAGGGGACCAGCACGAAGTCGTCGACCACGCCGAGCAGCGGAATCGCGAAGTTCATGGGCTCGAGCGCGTAGAGGCCCAGCAGCGCCGAAGCCGGCAGCAACCAGCCAGGCCGATCAGGGTGGCGCAATGCGAACCACAACAGCCGGAAGTCGTTGCCAGCCAACCGCCAGAACCGGACAAGGCGCCTCATAAGACTCCCCGGATTCGTCGCAATTCAGCCGATGTGGGGTCCGGCACCTTTGTTTCCAAGGCGCCCGGCAACGAAGGTCTGGCCGCCTCAGCCGCGCTGCCCGATCTCTTTCGGATCGATGCCCACGCTCGTTGCGATCACCGCGCCGCTCTGATCGAAAGTCACCGAAAAAATCTTGATCTCATGGGCGTCGGCGAAGCGCCAATCCCACACCTCTTCGTGCCGCAGCGAGTAGGTCTGCATCTTCGCCGGCTTGCCTAGCATCCGACGGACTTCTTCACGGTGCAAGCCAGGCGTCACCTTCGCGAAATTGCCCGGATGCAGCACCTGGCGGAGCGAGCTCATCCTGCCGCTTGGATCGATCGAGATCATGTAGTTCGCGTGACCGGCGGGCTGCCTCGCATATTCAAGCGTGCGATCGCCGTTGGCCTCCAGATAGATGCCGTCCGGTTCGCCGAAACGCGCGCGAACGTCCGCCTCGGTCGAAGTTCCCTCCTCGAGTTCAGACACTTTCTGCGGGTCGCAGCCAACCAGCATGGCCGTGGCGACAAGAGCGATGACGAGCAAGCGCATTGCGAAGTCCTTTGAACATTGACCACTCGAAGCACGATGATTTCGGCGACAGCGCCGAGACGGCAAACGCCGCGCCTTGTCGGCGGCTTCCATTTGCTTTCGATCCGCTACGCCCTGACGCACGTCGGCACCGCGCCGCGTGAAGTTCGACCGCCCCTTCCATGCAGAACAAACCGTAACAGCGCCGGGCGTGTCCAACGGGCTCCCTCGCCCGTACATTGAGTTCAAGCGGCCTTGCAGACGCACAGGGCCGTCGCCGACCGACGCAGTGGCGTCTGCGGCCAACCTTGAGGGAAACGACGATGTCGTTCGTCTTGATCGCAGCCGGCGCTTCCAGTCGCTCACCGGTGCGGGCGGTGCCGGTGCGCCCGTTGCTGCTGGTCGCCTTCGCGGCATCGCTCGTGCTGCTGAGCGTCGGCGGTGGTTTGGGCTACTGGATGGCAGTGCCGCAGGTATCGGAGACACCGATCCTCGGCGTCGCCGAACCGGCACCGGCGCCGCAGCCGTTCACGCTCGAGCAGCTCGGCGCGATTTCGGGCCGCCTGTTCAGGCTGGAAAGCGAGGCTGCGCAGCTCAGCAAGCGGATTGGCGTCCCGCAGAACGACCCGGTCGCATCGGTCTCGCAAGGTCATGCTGGAAACGACGTGACCCCCATCGCCGAGCGTGCAGGCGCACGCGGCGGGCCGCTGCTGCCTGCACGAATCGAATCTGCGCTCGATCCCACGGACCTCATCGGTCAGGTGGCCCGCGTCGAGCAGCAAATTGCCCGCGTCGCCGACGCTGCCGCGGAACGGCACCTGGCGCAGATGCGCTTGCCGACACGCCTGCCAATTGCCGGTGCCGAGCTGACGTCGTCCTTCGGTCATCGGACCGACCCGTTCGCCCATGCATCGGCCTTCCATGCCGGGCTCGACTTCGCGGCGCAGTCCGGTACGCCCATCGCTTCGGCAGCGGGGGGCACGGTCGTGTTAGCCGGCGTCAAGCCCGACTTCGGCTGGGTCGTCGAGATCGATCACGGCAATGGCTTGACCACGCGCTACGCCCACGCCTCGAAGCTGCTGGTTGAGGCCGGTCAGGTCGTGATGCCGGGAGACCGCATCGCCATGGTCGGGTCGACCGGCCGCTCGACCGGTCCGCACCTTCACTTCGAGGTGCTCCGCGATGGCGGGCACGTCGATCCGAAGCGCTACCTGGCCGGTCTCTGAGCAAAGACGCCCGTGACGATCAGCTTGCGCCGCAGCGCCACCCAGCACCTCAGCCACGCCAGGCTGGTCCTCGCGCCGAGCCGAGCCGCGGGTCGTCAGCTCGTCTGGTCGGGCGCCCTTGTCGGCGTGCTTCTGGCGGCGGGCGCTGGCGTCGCCTATGTCGGCCGCGACAAGCCGGTGCCGACGGCGCAAGCGTCCGCGGTTCGCGCTTCCATCGAGCTGAAGTCCATGGCCACGCAGCTCGATCAAAGCCATCTTGCGCTGCGCCTTTCCGGGGCGCGGAGTCAGGAGCTCGAACATCAGATCGATGCGTTGAACGAACGGCTGCGCGCGTCGATTGACGAAGTCACTTTCTTTCGCAAGGCCCGCGAGGCCAAACATCCCTGAGAGGGTCCACCATGTTCGCAAATCTGAAGAAGCAACCGTTCATCAAGATGGCGGTTCTCTCGACCCTCGTCGCCGAGGCTGTGGAGATCACGGGTGACGTCGTCTTCGCCGGTGGTATGCGGATCGATGGCTGCATCAAGGGCGACGTCGTCGGCCGCAAGGGCGACGCAAACAGCGCGTCGCTGCTCGTTCTTTCCGACAAGGGTCGCATCGAGGGCAGCATTCGCTGCGACGATGCCGTCATCAATGGTGTCGTGACCGGCGACCTCGACATCGGACATCGCCTCGAGCTGCAGTCCGACGCCCGGGTCTGCGGCACGATTCGCTATCGGCAGCTGCAGATGGATGTCGGCGCTGCGGTCAACGGCCAGCTGCTGAAGCTGGGCGACGTCGCGCTTCCGGACAACGTCGTCGAACTGGGCGCAGACAAGACCAGCACAGCCGTGGAACGGCGCTAGGGCGGAGCCCGGCCAGAGGGCTCCTCGTCCCCTCTCGCGTCAGCGACAGCGCTGCATCAAGCCGGCTTGCAAGGCAAGCAGATTGGCGGCGTGGGCACCGTTGCCAAACCGCTCGCCATAGCCCTGGGCCTCGTCGACATCGGCGCTCAGATCGCGAGGCTCACCTTCGGTGCCACCCAGGTAGAGCGGCAGGTTGTGCGCCACATCGAGGAGCGCCAGAGCCTGCTTTCGCCGTGCATCCTTCAGCTCCGGTGCAAGCCCCGGGCCCGTGCATAAAAGGACCCGCAACTCCAGCAACACGTCGCTGAGGGTCTGGCTCATCAGCCCGGGCACATCGCCCGGGTCACCGTTCGGGCGAGAGAAGGCGAGAGAATTTTTTGACATGTGCGAGGGCGCCAGAGCATTCACTGTTTCGGCCGGCGCGCAGCCGGGAAGAGACCGGTGCGCACCTCGAACGTGCAGGAATCAACGCGTTGCCGCCGAAAGCGTTGACCTTCTGGTGGTCGACGTCGACTCCGTCGCTCCTTTCGCCATGCCGTAGGACCCGCACTTGGAAATTGCCCGCGTTGCGGGGCCGGTTCCCGATCCCTCGGCATACTGCTCCCCGGTGGGGTAGTAGAACGCCTCCGGACTGAAGGAAACTCGCAGACGTGCCGGGTTCACGGACGCAATCTTCGCCCACCGCGTGTCGTCATCCGCCGAAGAGCTGCGCTCCAGAAACGCCGTCACGTAGCTGGTGACACCCTGCCGGAATGGACCGACGATGTCGGCATGAAAAGGAACTGCGACGGTCTGCGGCGCCGCGTTCGCGCCTTCTCCCGGCAAGGTCTGCGCAAACCTGAACTCCCCATAAATCCCGGACGTCTGGCGTTGATGCAGGTTTTCGACTGCCAGCTTCAGGGCCAGCAACGGCCGCTCACAGCCGCTTTGCGCCGGCTCGGCCAAGGAGATGCCGGCAAGGTAGTAGCGGAACTGCGCGTTCATGTACCTCGGCATCGAACCGGCCACGAGACCCACTTGTTCCTGCAGGTTCTCGAAGATGCGCGGCTCACCACGAGGCCCTCCCCGCATTGCTTCGGCTGCGATGGTCTGCGCAGCTCCTGTGGAGCCTTGACTCGAGACGATCGCCTCCCCGGGTCGGCCGGAGTACTCCCGCCGTTCTGCCGAAGGGGTTTTTGTGCTGCGCGCGGCCAGAGCGGCGTCCTTGCGCAGGAAATAGCCGCGTGCGAGATCGAGGACTTCGCCAACCGTCTTGCCATCGAGGCTTTTGGGCATGTCGGCCCCGACGACCCTTGCGCCCGGGTTCAGGGCGATCCATTCGAACTCGGCGGCGAAGCGCTGGAAGAGCTTGCGGTCGTTCTCTCCAAGAGCCGCGACCGGGGACTTTGCCATTGCCGTGAACGCACGGAAGTTGCCGATCACGACGTTTTCAGGCTTCGCGCAGGCCGCCAGGAGAAGCACGGCGAGAATCAGGCTTGACGATCGTGGGTTCACCGACATCTCGATTGGAGCTTGTCTCCTTATCGGACACCCGGGCACGCGACTTGAGGCGGATGCGCTGGCAAGAAGGCGCTGAACGAAGGCGGCGAGTGGCCAGGCGCCGCGAATAGCGGCGCACCAGCACGTCGTTGAGCTCGCCCAGATATCGATATCGAGGCCGAGATCGGTCAACAACGCGATTCGTTCGAGGACCTCACTGATCTGGCGAGTTGAATGCTTGGCCGGTGCGCTCGACAGCCAGCTCTGACAGTGCTGCCCGTCCGCGCGTGTGGCCCCCACCGCCGACGACCAACGCTTCAAGGCGACGGCCGGGACCGCTTCACGGATGGCCCGGGGCTGTGACGGCCTCAAGCTCGACCAGAGCCGCGGCCACGGGTGAGCTCGCGCGGTAGGTCGCGCAGGCCAAGGTAGGGCGTCTGCCAGCCTTGCATGGCCGTTGCTCCCGTTCGAGTCCGAGGGCCGACGACGATACGC
>JALYXU010000170.1 GCA_030946925.1 Pseudomonadota bacterium | reverse complement strand
GTCGCCACCGCGCGGCCGGCGCTGCGAAAGCGCTTGCTCGGCGAGCGCGAGGCCTTCGTTCGTGCGCCGGCGGCGGCGGCCGCCACGGCCACGCTGAGCCAGGCGCTTTGCAACCTCATCGCCGACCTCGAACCGGATTGCCTCGGCCTCTATTGCCCGTTCGGCTCGGAATTTAACGCAGCAGCTGCCCTGGCCGCCGACCCGCGACTGGCCGAACTTTCGCTGGCGCTGCCTTATGCACGGCGAACGCCTCGTTCGATGGATTTCCGCGGCTGGGACGGTGCGCCGCCAGAACAGGTCGACGAGTGCGGCATCGGCACGTGCGATGGCGCCGTCGTCGTCCCCGACGTGCTGGTCGTGCCCTGCGTCGGCTTCACCGCCGAGGCGTTCCGGCTCGGCTATGGCGGTGGCTACTACGACCGCTGGCTGGCCGCGCACCGCGACGTCACGACGGTCGGCCTGGCCTGGTCGTTCGCCGAGATCGACCCTGCGACGTTCGCGGCCCAGCCTCACGACATCGCCCTCTCGCTGATCCTCACCGAGCTCGGCGTTCGCTAGGCGCCGCCCTGGGCCGTTTCGGCTTGGCGCTCCGCCCCAGCGCCCGCACCGCGGCGCGGCTGGCCGCGGCCTCGGCCACGATCCAGGCGCAAAACTCGACCACCTCCGGACGGCCGCGGCTCGCCGGTGCGCTCGCCATCCAGTACGAGTAGGGGCTGCCGATGCGGCCGGCGACGCCGAACGGCTCGATCAGCTCACCCCGCTGCAGCGCCTCGAAGACGAGCGGCAACCGGGCCAGGGCGACGCCGTGGCCGGACAGCGCTGCCTGCACCTGCTGGTAGGTGAAGTTGAGGTAGAGCCAGCGGCGCGGCTGCAGGCCGGCAAGGCCTTGCTGGGCGAGCCAGTGCCGCCAGCTCAGGAATTCGCTGCTGCCACGGTCGTCGTCCTCCTCGGCGAGGGTGTGGCCGGCGAGGTCGGCGGGGCGGCCCAGCGGCGGGGCCTTGCCCTGCCGGATCAGCTCCCACAAGCCCCGGCTGACGACCGGTGTCAGCGTTTCGTTGAACAGCTCGATGCCGTCGCTCGGGGCACGGCCCGGGCTGCAGTAGCGCAGCGCCAGGTCGAGCTCGGGGTCATCGAGATCGACCAGGGCGTCGTGGGCAGAGACGCGGATGTCGATGTCGGGATGGCTGCGCTGGAACGCCTCCACGCGCGGCAGCAGCCAGAGCGATCCGAACGACGCGAAGGTGGCGACGCTGACGCGGCGTCGACTGCGCTTGCTGCGAATCTGCCCGACGCTGGCATCGAGCTTGGCCAGCCAGGGCTCGACGCTGCGCAACAGGATCTGGCCGTCGAGGGCGATCTGGACATGGCGGGTGCCGCGCAGGAAGAGGACCGCGCCGAGCTCGCGCTCCAGGCTCTTGATCTGCCGGCTGATTGCCGACTGGGTGAGATGCAGCTGCTCTGCGGCGCCGACGAAGCTAAGCAGGCGCGCGACCGCCTCGAAAGTGCGCAGATGGCCGAGCGAGAGTGGGCGACTGGATCCCGGATTCATGCTTTTTAGGACTCAATCGCTGTCGCGGTTCTCATTGGATTCTAGGTGCACGAACGCGGAAAATCCCAATCATGAATCGCGAGGTGATCATGATGAAGGCGCAACAATCGAAGACTGCATCGAAGACCGCGGAGCATGCCGAAGCCGCCGCCGCCGTCCGGCTCGCCTCGGGACAGGTCATGGCACTCGGACCGCGCGGCGGCGACATCGCCGTCCTGGCCGGGCACGTCTGGCTGACCAGCGCCGGCGATTCGAGCGACCATGTGCTGGCGCCCGGCGATGTGCTGCACGTCGATTCGGGCGGAACTCTCGTCGAGTCGTGGAGTGGCAGCTCCCCGGCCGTGTTCGCGTGGCGGCCGCGCTCGATCCTGCAGCGCTGGCGCGCGCGCGCCGACCGCACCTGCAGCCGCTGCTGGGAGCTGATGCATCCGGGCGGCCGCGTCGGCATCGGCAGCACGGCAGCGGTCGCCGCGATCGCCGTCGCCGCGGCGCTGTTCGGTCCGATCTCCGAATCGCGGGTCCGCAGCCTCGCCCGGCCGGCCCCGGCCGCGACCTTGCACAATGCGCCGACCGCCGCCGCCGGCGTGCCGGAACCGAGAGGACAGTGGGCCGATGGCAGCAACCCCCGACGCGGATCGCACGGCCCTGCGCAAGAAGCTCGTTGCCGCGCGCCAGGCGCTGCCTGACCGGCTCGAGCGCGCGGTCGAGCTGCAAAGCGCGCTGCGGGTCTGGCTGGTCGGCCGGCCCGAGACCTCGATCGGCGCCTACTGGCCGATCAAGGGCGAGTTCGATCCGCTGCCGGCGCTGTATCGCTGGACCGAAGGCTCCGGCGATGGCGAGATGCGGCGGATCGGCCTGCCGGTTGCCGACCGGGCGACCCGGTCGCTGCGCTTTCGCGTCTGGTACCCGGGCTGCGAGATGGAGCTCGATGCCTACGACATTCCCAAGCCGAAGGACACCGACGAGTTCTCGCCGCGGATGCTGATCGTGCCGTGCCTCGGCTTCGGCCCCGGCGGCGTCCGCTTGGGCTATGGCGGTGGCTTCTTCGACCGGACGCTCAGGGCCCTGAGCCCGCGGCCGGTGACGGTCGGGGTGAGCTTCACGCACGGCTTCCTGCCGTTCCTGCGCGCCGAGCCCGACGACCTGCCGCTCGATGCGCTGATCACCGAGGACGGCGTGATGTGGCAGCGGCCCTGAGTTCGGCCTTGGCCAGCAGGCGACCTGGCCTCAGGCGCCGAGGCGACCGCAGAGCTCGAGCGTCAGCGCCGACTGGTTGAGGGTGTAGAAGTGCAGCCCCGGCGCGCCGCCGTCGACGAGGCGCCGGCACAGCTGCTCGACGACGTCGAGGCCGAAGGCGCGGATCGACGCCGCGTCGTCCATGAAGCCTTCCATCTTCAGCGCAACCCAGCGCGGGATCTCGATGCCGTCGCGGGCCGCGAACTGGGCGATCTTGGCGTAGTTGTGAAACGGCATGATGCCGGCGACGATCGGCACCTCGACTCCCAGCCGGCGGACTTCATCGACGAAGTGGAAGTAGGCGTCCGGGTTGAAGAAGAACTGCGTGATCGCCGAATTGGCGCCGGCCTTGACCTTGGCCGCGAAGTGCTGCAGATCGTGCCTGGCGTAGCGCTGCTCCGGGTGATATTCGGGATAGGCCGCGACCTCGATGAACCAGTCGCTGCCTTCCTTCTCACGGATGAAGGCGATCAGCTCGCTGGCATAGCGGAACTCGCCGGCGTTCGGCGTGCCGCTCGGCAGATCGCCGCGCAAGGCGACGAGCCGGCGGATGTTCTGCCTGCGGTAGGCGTCGAGGATCTGCACCACGCTGTCCCGGGTCGAGCCCACGCACGAAAGATGCGGCGCGGCCTCGTGGCCGAGTGCGGCGATGTCGGCGACGGTGGCGAGCGTCTTGTCGCGGGTGGCACCGCCGGCGCCGTAGGTGACGCTGAAGAATTCTGGCTTTGCCTCGGCCAGATCGCGCACGATCGTCTTCAGCTTCTCGCTGCCGACCGGGGTGTTCGGCGGAAAGAACTCGAAGCTGACCGGCACCGGGAGCTGCAACGCGTCGCTCATGGCGCCTTCTCCCCGACGGGGGGCAGCAGCGCACGAAGAAAGAACTCGCGGTTGCCGTCGCCGCCGTCGATCGCGCTGGTGAACCAGTCGCGGACCACCAGTCCGTTGTTGGCGCAGGCCTTGCGCAGCTTCGCTTCGACGTGACCGTAGGCGGCCGGCGATTTCACGAGCCCGCCTTTGCCGATGTCGACCCGCTGCAATTCGAACTGCGGCTTGACGAGCAGCAGCAGCTCGCCGGCCATGAGCGGCAGCAGTGCGGGCAGCACGAGCGCGAGCGAGATGAACGACAGGTCGCCGACGATCAGATCGAATCGAGCGACCGGCAACCGCGACGCCTCGAGATGGCGCGCGTTGACGCCCTCGAGCACGTTGACGCGCCGCTCGGCGGCAATGCGCGGGTGGACCTGGCCGTGCCCGACCTCGACCCCGACGACGCGCGCGGCGCCCGCTTGCAGCAGCACATCGGTGAAGCCGCCGGTGCCCTGGCCGAGGTCGAGGCAGGACATGCCGGTCACGTCGATGCCGCAACGCGCGATCGCCGCCTCGAGCTTCAAACCGCCGCGCGAGACGAAGCGGATCTCGGCGTCGTCGGTCACTTCGAGCGTCGCGTCGGCTTCGAGCGGCTCGCCTGCCTTCCGGGCGACCGCCCAGGCGCCGTCCGATCGCCAGCGCAGGGCGCCCTGGGCAATGAGCCGCGCCGCGGCCGAGCGCGTCGGAGCCAGGCCGCGCTGCACGGCGAGAACGTCGGCGCGTGTCATTCGAGCGAGCCGAGGTGGCGCATCGCCGCCTTGCCGAGCTTGGGATCGAAGGTGACGAGGGGCACGCGCAGCTGCGCGGCGAGGGCCAGGTAGGCGGCGTCGTAAGCGCTCAGCATGTAGGAAGCCGCCAGCGACAGCACGGCGTCGGGGGCGGTGCGATGCATGGTGATGTCGTATTGCATGTAGGCCGCGACCGCCGCCGCCGTCACCTCGTTGTCGACACTGGCGCGACGCTTCTTCTCGGCAACGCTCGCGATCTCGTGGTCGAGCAGCCACGGCGCATGCAGGGCCCGGCCGTCGATGAGCTGCGCCGCCGCGTCGCGCATCGGCTCGCCGAACAGCAGTGCGACGAGCACCGAGCAATCGACCACGGTCGGTCGCCGCACGAGGTAGGAAGCAGGCGGCTCGGCGACATAGAGAGCGGCTGCCTTCGCCCTCATCGCGAATCGCGGTCGGCGCGGATGATGTCGACGCCGAGCGGCACGCCCTCGATCGGCTTGGGGAACCGCCGCTTCAGTTCGGCGACGATGTCTTCGGTCGAGCGCCAACCGACGCGTGTGCCGGCCTCGGCGCCGCCGTGCTGCGCCGGCGGCGAGGCCGGCCCCACCTCTCGCGCCGCCTCGCTGACGATCGCCATCAGCTCGCCCTGCAAGGAGCGGTGATTGCGTTCGGCACGCGCCCGCAGGCGCTCTGCCAAGTGGTCCGGAACACCCTTGATCGACAGGTTGACAGCCATTTCGCCTCCATGAGGGAGAAACGGCTCCATTCTGGAGGCATTGCGCTCGCACCGTCAAGCCCTCGGAACGCGGATCGATCGCGTCGATCGCGTCAATAGCGATAGGTGTCCGGCTTGTACGGGCCTTCCTTCTTGACGCCGATGTAGGCCGCCTGCTCGTCGGTCAGCTCGGTGAGCATCGCGCCGACCTTCTTCAGATGCAGCCGCGCGACCTTCTCGTCGAGGTGCTTCGGCAGCACGTAGACCTGGCCGGTCGCATAGGCGTCCTGGCGCGTGAACAGCTCGATCTGGGCGATCGTCTGGTTGGCGAAGCTCGAGCTCATCACGAAGCTCGGGTGGCCGGTGCCACAGCCCAGGTTGACGAGCCGGCCCTTGGCCAACAGGATGATCCGCTTGCCCGGCCTGCCGCCGGCCGCCGGGAAGATGATGTGATCGACCTGCGGCTTGATCTCTTCCCACTCGTACTGTTCGAGCGAGGCGATGTCGATCTCGTTGTCGAAGTGGCCGATGTTGCAGACGATCGCCTGGTCCTTCATCGCCGCCATGTGCTCGTGGCGGATCACGCCCTTGTTGCCGGTCGTGGTGACGAAGATGTCGGCCTTGTCGGCGGCGTACTCCATCGTCACGACCTTGTAGCCTTCCATCGCCGCTTGCAGCGCGTTGATCGGGTCGATCTCTGTGACCCAGACCTGCGCCGAGAGCGCGCGCAGCGCCTGCGCCGAGCCCTTGCCGACGTCGCCGTAGCCAGCGACGCAGGCGACCTTGCCGGCGATCATCACGTCGGTCGCGCGCTTGATGCCGTCGACCAGCGATTCGCGGCAGCCGTAGAGGTTGTCGAACTTCGACTTCGTCACCGAGTCGTTGACGTTGATAGCGCGGAACAGCAGCGTGCCCTTGGCGCTCATCTCCTTCAGCCGGTGCACGCCGGTCGTCGTCTCCTCGGTCACGCCGATGATCTCGGCGCTCTTGCGGCTGTACCAGGTCGGGTCCTCGGCGAGCTTGGCCTTGATGCTGGCGTAGAGGCAGGTTTCCTCTTCGCTGGCCGGCTTCGAGATCACCGATGCGTCCTTCTCGGCGCGCTTGCCGAGGTGCATCAGCAGGGTCGCGTCGCCGCCGTCGTCGAGGATCATGTTCGGGCCTTCGCCGGTCGCACCCTTCGCGCCGAATTCGAAAATGCGGTGCGTGTAGTCCCAGTAGTCGGCCAGCGTCTCGCCCTTGTAGGCGAACACCGGCGTGCCGACACCGCCGTCCCCGTTCGCTGCCAGCGCGGCCGCGGCATGGTCCTGGGTCGAGAAGATGTTGCACGAGGCCCAGCGCACTTGCGCGCCGAGTGCCTGCAGGGTCT
>JALYXU010000140.1 GCA_030946925.1 Pseudomonadota bacterium | reverse complement strand
TCGGCCAACGCAGCTCTTCCAGGTACGCCAGGCACGCGTCCTCGGTAGAGAACTCCTCGAGGAACTCGGTCCAGGTGCGCGGGTAGGGTTGACTGGACATGGCCGCTAAGCTGTATATTTATCCAGTGTATTCCACTGCTGCTGGAGCTAAGTGGATACCCCTTATAGACGTACAGTATTCCCATGAAACGCGATGCAGACAGCCTGGCCGACGTGCAGTGGATCGCCCAATGCGCGCATCGTCTGCGCGAGCAGTGGCCGCATGCCGATCCGACCTCGCTCGAGGAGGCAGCGCTGGAGCTTTGGCACTGCGATGCGTTGCGTTCGCTGGCCCCGGTCGAGGCCGCGAGTCGCTGGCTCGCGCCCCTGCTCGGCGCCCGTCAAGAAGGCGCCGGTCCGGCGTGAAGCCACCGCGTGTCCGGCGCATTCGAAGTCAGAGAAATCCGGTCGAGAGCCAGGGCACGGCCGCGACCACGACGACGCCGGCCAGCAGCGCCAGCATGTACCCGACAAGGGGCCGGATGCCTGCGTCCGGGTTGACGCGGCCGATTGCGCACGCCGCGTAGTAGCCGACCCCGAGCGGCGGCGAGAACAGGCCCAGGCCCATCGACAGCACCACCACCATCGCGTAGTGCACTTCATGGACGCCGAGCTGGCGGGCAATCGGAAACAGCAAAGGCCCGAACAGGACGATCGCCGGAATGCCTTCGAGCACCGACCCGAGGACGATGAAGGCGACGATCGAGACGGCGAGAAACATCGGCACGCCGCCCGGCAGCCCGGCCATCGTCTCGGCCAGTCGGCGTGAGAAGCCCGACTGCGTCAGCCCCCAGGCCATGGCCGTCGCGGCGCCGATGATGAGCAGGATCGCCCCGGACAGCGATGCGGTGCCGACGAGCATCGGGCCGAGACGGCGCCAGTCGAACTGCCGGTACACCAGCAGGCCGGCGAGCACCGCGTAGGCGATGCCGATCGTCGACACCTCGGTGGCAGTGGCGACACCCTCGACGACGGCGGCGCGGATCACGAACGGCAAAGCCAGCGCCGGCAATGCAACGGCGAATAGCCGCAGCACCGTGCGCCGCGGCGCCCGCAGCACCGGGCCGAGATCGTCGTGGCGGGCCCGGAAGCGGACGACTGCGCACAGCACCAAGCCGAGCAGGAGGGCAGGCAGCATCCCGCCCGTGAACAGCGCGGCGATCGAGACACTGGTCACCGAGCCGATCGTGATGAGCACCAGGCTCGGCGGCACGGTCTCGGTCTGCGCGCCGGTCGCGGCGAGCAAAGCGACCAGGTCGCCTTCGTCGGCGCCGCGGGCCTTCATTTCCGGGAACAGCGCCGGCGCAATCGCTGCCATGTCGGCCGCCTTGGCGCCGGAGATGCCCGAGACGAGGTACATCGCGCCGATCAGGACGTAGGAAAGGCCGCCCTTGACGTGGCCGAGCAGGCTGCCCAGGAACGCGACCATCGCTCGCGCCATGCCGGTCATCTCGATCAGGAGACCGAGGAAAACGAACAGCGGCACTGCGAGCAGGATCAGGTGCGACATGCCTTCATCCATCCGGCCGACGACGACCGTGAGCGGCGTGCCGGTGGTGAGCGCGAGATAGCCGAAGGTGCCGAGGCCGAACGCAAATGCGATCGGGATGCCGGCCAGGACACTGCCGCCGGCGACGCCGACGAAGAAGATCAGCAGGTTGAGCCGACCGAGCCGCGCCAGTGACGGGCCGAGCAGCCAGAACCCGGCGACGACCGCGGCGACGGCGGCGAGGCCGAGCAGGGCCTCGCGCCCACCGGTCGAGCGCAGCATCCGCAGGACCGCGAAGGCGGCCATCAGCACCACCCCGACCGGCAGCGCCGCCGCCCGCCAGACATTCGAGATGCCGAGCGCGGGCGTGGTGATGGCGCGTTCGTCTGCGGCGTATTGCCAGGCCGGCCCGACCACGAGCCCGAGGAAGGCCAGGCAGGCGGCCATCGCCACCGCTTCGAGAACGGCTGCGCGGGCCGGCCGCAGCCGCGCGACCAGTGCCGTCATGCGCATGTGCTCGCCGCGCCTGAGCGCGCTGACGGCGCCGAGCATCGCCAGCCAGAGGAACAGGATCGACGCCAGCTCGTCCGACCAGACCAGCGGCCGGTGCAGCAGGAAGCGGGAGACGACGCCCGCGAACAGCACGACGATGTCGGCCAGCACCAGCCCGGCGGCCGGCACTTCGACCAGCCGGCCGAGCCCGCGCTCGAGGCGGTCGAGCCGGGCCCGGCCGGCGGCGTTCACGCGCGAAACGTGCCCTTGCCGGTCACGCCAGCTTGCCGGTGCCGCGCTCCAGGATGGCCCAGGCGTCGTCGCCGAACTTCGCCTTCCATTCGCCGTAGAAGCCGGCCTTGCGCATGCGTTCGCGGAAGCTGTCGGTCTTCGGCGCGTTGAAGGCCAGGCCCTTCGTCGCCAGTTCCTTCTGCAAGCCGGCGTTCAGCGCGGCGACGTCGCTGCGCTCCTTCAAGGCGGCGGCGTTGACGTTGCGGGCGACCACCGTGCGCAGGTCCTCGGGCAGCCGCTCCCAGGCCTTGCCGTTGGCGAGGAACCAGAAGCCGTCCCACATGTGGTTGGTCATCGAGCAGTACTTCTGGACTTCGTAGAGCTTGGCCGTGGCGATGACGGCGAGCGGGTTCTCCTGGCCGTCGACCACCTTCGACTGCAGGGCGCTGTAGACCTCGCTGAAGTTGATCGAGGCGGGCGACGCATCGAGGGCCTTGAACATCGAGGTCCAGAGCGGCGAGACCGGCACGCGGATCTTGAAGCCCTTGAGATCATCCGCGGTCTGGATCGGCTTTGTCGACGACGTGATCTGGCGAAAGCCGTTGTCCCAGATCCGCTCCATCGGCACCAGTCCCGACTTGGTGATCTCCTTGCGCACATGGCCGCCGAGCTCGCCGTCGAGCGCTTTCCAGACCGCGTCGTAGTCGGCGAAGGCAAAGCCGATGCCGGTGATCGCGGCGGCCGGGACCAGGGTCGAGAGTATCAGGCCCGACAGCGTGAAGAACTCGATCCCGCCCGATCGCACCTGGCTGAGCATGTCGGTGTCGGAGCCGAGCTGGTTGTTCGGGAACACTTCGATGTTGACGCGGCCTCTGGACTCGGCCCGGATCGCGTCGACCATCTCCTTGGCGCGGACGTTCATCGGGTGCGTGACCGGCAGGTTGTTCGCGTACTTGTAGTTGAAGTCGGACGATTGGCCGTGTGCGAATCGGCTCGGCAGCGCAAGCGCGCCCGCCACCGTGCCGGCGCCCGCGCTGGCGATGAGTGTCCGTCTGCTGATGGTCATGCGTGGCTCCTGTTGTTGCTACGATCTTCCACCACCCGGAGTGCCAATGACATCAGATGTTTCATCTACTCCGGTGGCCGTCGTCACCGGCGGCGCGCGCGGCATCGGCCTGGCGATCGGCCGCTGGTTCCTCGGCCATGGCCATCGCGTCGTGCTGCTCGACATCGACGCCGAGACGCTGGCTCGGGCCGCCGCGGCGATCGACGACGCGGAGCGCGTCATGGCGATCGTCTGCGACGTCGCCGACCCGGCGCGCGTGCAGTCGGCGGTGGCTGCCGTGGCCGACCGTTTCGGCCGAATCGATGCGCTGGTCAACAACGCCGGCGTCGCCGTCTTCAAGACGATCGGCGAGACCTCGTTCGCCGAGTGGCGCCATGTGCTCTCGACGAACCTCGACGGCGCGTTCCTCTGCACCCAGGCCTGCGTGCCGATCATGCGCAGGACCGGTGGCGGCAGCATCGTCAACATCGCCTCGATCTCGGGCCTGCGCGCCAGCACGCTGCGCGTCGCCTACGGCACCAGCAAGGCCGCGCTGATCCACCTCACCAGGCAGCAGGCGGTCGAGCTGGGCACGCGGGGCATCCGCGCCAACGCGATCGCGCCCGGGCCGGTCGACACCGAGATGGCCAAGCTCGTGCACAGCGTCGCGATCCGCTCCGACTACTACGACGCGATCCCCCTGAACCGCTACGGCACGTGTGAAGAGATCGCCGACGCGGTCGGCTTTCTCTGCAGCCCGGCGGCGGCGTTCATCAACGGCCAGGTGCTGGCGGTCGACGGCGGATTCGAGGCCGCCGGAGTCGGCTTGCCGACCCTGCGCCGCAACGCGACGTCGTAGTCGGGCCGTCGTAGGCAAGCCGCGCTGGGTCGCGTCGCGTGCGCTAAGGTCGCAGGATGACAACGGCATCGGCGCGACGGTCGGGGCCGGCCGTCAGGTTTCGGCTCCGTGTGATCTCGGGCGACGTGGTCTCGGTGGGCCCGGGCAAGATCGCCCTGCTCGAGGCGATCCGGCAGACCCGGTCCATCACCGCCGCAGCGAAGTCGATGGACATGTCGTACCGGCGCGCCTGGTTCCTGGTCGACGAGCTCAATGCCGCCCTGAAGTCGCCCGCCGTGGCGTCGTCAAAGGGCGGCACGCATGGAGGCGGCAGCGAGCTGACCGCCGTCGGCGAGACCTTGATCGAGCTCTACCGTCGCATCGAAGCAGGGGCTGCCCAGGCCTGCGCCCAGGACATCGGCGCCTTGCTCAAGCTGGTCCGATCGCCGCGTCCGTGAGCCGATCCGAGCGTGGCGACGGCACGGTGCGGCCGGCCGCGATCTGAACGATCTCGTCGGCGAATGCCGCGACGTCTGCGGGGTCGTGCGTGATCAGCAGGATTGGAATGGCGACCCGGGCCTGCAGCTCCCGGAGCTCGGCGCGCAGCCGTTCCCGCAAGGGCAGGTCGAGCGCCGCGAACGGCTCGTCGAGCAGCAAAGCCCGGGGCTCGCCGACCAGGGCGCGGGCCAGCGCGGTCCGTTGCCTCTGGCCGCCGGAGAGCTGATCCGGGAAGCGGTGCTGATGGGGCCGAAGCTCGAGCGCCTCGAGCCAGCGATCGACGACGGCGGAGGCGACGTGCGGGCGCGGGTTGCGCCAGCCTGGGTCGAGACCGAAGGCAACGTTCTGCCGAACCGACAGATGCGGAAACAAGGCGTACTCCTGGAACAGGTAGCCCAGCTTCCGGTCCCGGGCCGGCACGTCGATCCGGGCGGCGCTGTCGAACAGCCGATGGCCCTCGATCACGAGGTGGCCGGCGTCGGCGGTGAGGACGCCGGCAATCGCTTTCAAGGTCAGAGTCTTGCCGGCGCCGGAGGGACCGAACAGGACCAAGCGCGGCGCATCGCTCTTGAACGCGATGTCGAGCCGGAAGCGATGCGACGGGTCGCCGATGGTCTTCTCGATCGCGACATCCCATTGCATGAGGCCGCGCTCAGGAGCGCCCCGGAATGCGCGCCGGTGCCATTCGGCCGGCCAGCAGCAGGATCCCGACGCAGGTGAGAGACGTCATCAGCACCAGCGCGTTGGCCAGTGCGTCGTCGCCGGCCTGCACCGCTTCGTAGACGGCGATCGAGAGCGTCTGGGTCTTGCCCGGAATGCTCCCGGCGACCATCAAGGTGGCGCCGAACTCGCCGAGCGCCCTGGCGAAGGCGAGCAAGGTCCCGGCCAGGATGCCGCGCCAGGCCAGCGGCAGGCTGACGCGAAAAAAGATCGGCACCGGGCCGAGCCCGAGGACTCGCGCGGCCTGCTCGAGCTGCGCATCGACCGACTCGAAGGCGGCGCGCGCCGACTTGCAGACGAACGGAAAGGCGACGATCGCCGCGGCGATGACGGCGCCCTGCCAGGTGAAGATGAGGTGGATGCCGAAAACGCGCTCCAGCCAGCCGCCGAGCCAGCCACGCCGACCCATGACGACCAGCAGGTAGTAGCCGAGGACGGTCGGCGGCAGCACCATCGGCAGCAGCAGGACCGAATCGACCAGCTCGCGGCCGGGGAAGCGCCAGCGCGCCAATGCGAAGCCGACGGCGACGCCGGCGAGCAGGTCGATGCCGGTCGCCCAGAGGGCCACCTTCAGGGACAGACCGAGCGCGATCCAGGCCGGCGCCATGAACCGCCTAGGGCTTGCCGAAGCCGTACTTGGCGAACATCGCCTGGGCTGCGGGCGAGCCTGCGTAGGCGATGAATTCTTCCGCGGCGGCGGCGTTGTTGGTCTCGGCGATCCTGGCGATCGGGTAGCGCACCGGGAGAGCGGTCGCGACCTTGAATGCGACCTTGACCTTGCCTGCCATGACCGCCGCGTCGGTGGCGTAGACGAAGCCGGCATCGACCTCGCCGCGGGCCACGTAGTCGAGCACCTGGCGGACCGACTGGGCGCCGACCATCTTCGCTTCGATGACCGGCCAGAGCCCCGCCTTGACCAGCGCCGTCCTGCTGTAGCGACCCGCCGGGACGCTCGCCGGCGCGCCGATCGCGACGCGCTCGATCGAGGCCGTGGCCAGGTCGGCCAGCGAAGCCGGAATCGACACCGCATCCCGGGGAACGATGACGACGAGGGAATTGCTGGCGACGTTGCGTCGGCTGCCCGCGTCGACGAGGCGGCGGCGCCCGGCCTCGTCCATCGTCTCCTGGTCGGCGCTTGCGAAGACGTCGACCGGCGCGCCGGCGCCGATCTGCTGCAGCAGCGCACCCGATGCCGCGAAGTTGAACCGAACCTTTGTCTTCGGATTCGCGGTCTCGAAGCCACGACCGATCTCGGTGAAGGCGTTGCCCAGGCTGGCCGCTGCCGAGACTGTGAGGTCCGCGGCGAGCACGGGCAGGCTCAGGAACGCGGCGGCGAGCCACGCAAATCGGACCAGTGCAACCACTGTCGGCCTCAGCCAGAGCGGCCCGCTGCCGACCGTCGCCATCCTTGCATGACCGCGTCCCGACATGTTCCGCCGACTATAACGGTCGCGCTGCGAAGGTTGGGTCTCGCAGGCCGCGAACGATGCCGCGCGCGTTTCACACCCGCCCGGATATGGCTGACCGGTCACGGAAGTCGGCCCACGACGGACAGGCGGCCCGGCCAAAGCGATGAATCGCGCTCCTCGGCAGCTCGCCGACGGGCATCATCCCGGCGTGCCGAAACCTCTCTCCGTTGGCGATGAGTTGAAGCTGCCCAGCGGGCGGCATGTCAAGGTCGTGTGCGCCGCATCGCGAACGCGGCGCTGGCAGGCCATCGAGACCGGCTATGTCTGGCACGTCTGCCGGCTCGGCCTGCACGCCGGGCGGGCCGGCGCTTCCTATTATTTCGATCCCGCCAAGCCGACGCCGCTGCAGCTCGACGAAGCCGACGCCAAGGCGCTGGCCGAAGCTTTGAACGGGGTCAAGGCGGCCTCGACATCGCGCCCCCGTTCTCCCTCCTGACACGATTCGCAGGTCAATGCCGGTCGGATGACGTCGGCGAGCCGGCATCCCGACATCGACGCAGCGGCAGTCCTTTTATAGTCTGCCCAGGAAGTGCTCGCATGGCCGACGAAAGCAACGACGGAGCCCCATGAACCGATTGGCATCGGCTTATCTGCAGGCGGCGCCGGCTCGCCGGGCGGCGGCGACGGCGACGCCATGTCCGCCTTTTCGCAGGCGAAGCGACCATGGCACGCGGTCCGGCGACCCCGGCTGAGGCCCTGGCCGGGTCGCTCGATCCTGCAATGCAGGCGGGCGTTCTGCTCGACATCGAGCTGCCGTTTCGTTCGCGCCTCCTCGACGACCCCGACGCCGAAGCGCCTGACCCCGAGGCGTTGCCGCCGGGCCCGCCGCTGCCCTTTCTCGTCGAGCTGTTGCTTCAGGCGAAGGCCGGCCGGTTCGGGCTCGAAGTCGAGATCAAGGCCGACGATCGCGTCGTCGGCACCTGGGACCTCGAAGTCAGTCCGCAGGACGAGCGCGGCGCGCATGTGTCGCGGGTCAAGGCCACCCTCTACCTGTGCGGCTCGGCCCGCGCCGATCCGCGCGCGACCGGCGCCTTCCTCGTCCTCCACCAGTGGTGGGTCAACGTCCTGAACAAGGCGCAGCGGGACCAGCTGTATGGCGCCGTCGCCGCCGCCGTGATCGAGCGGCTGAATGCCCTCCTCGAAGGCGTCCCCAACGAGATCGGCGAGTCGCGGTCGTGCGTGCTCTATCTCATCGACGGCCGATCGAGCGAGCGGCGACCACTGAGCCTCGAGCGGCTGCAAAGCGAATTCCTGCAGGCTCTCGACGGTGAAAACGGCCTGGTCGGGATGAAGCTGCACATCAGCCATGGGCGCGGTGCGAGCGGCCGGAGCGTGACGGCGACGATGCCGTCGCCGCTGCAGGCCGCACCAGCCGCAGCCCGGCCGGCCAGCAACGGATCGACAGCGCTCGATGCGAGCGACGAGCCTTTCGTTCCCGAGACCGTCTCGCCGGCAAACATGCGCTGGCAAAGGCGGGCGTCCGACAAGCCGTTCGAGCTCTGACGAAGCTGCCGACACCGGCTCGCCTTCACGGCGATGCATGGCCTGCGCCCCGGCAGCGATGCGCGTCGCGGGCCACGTTTCCATTGACTTGGCGCAAGGCTGAACGGTCGTCGGTCTGGAACCATGGCGGCTATCGGCGACCAACGCTTGGAGATCGAATGTCGATGTCAATGTGCCAGACCAGACGCCGCCTGCCTGCCACGCCAGGATTCGCGCTGGCCGTCGCCTGCAGCCTGCTCGGGCTTGCTGCCTGCAATCCAGCCGAGCAGGCGTCGAGGCCGAACGGCGCAGCGAGCGCTCAGGTGAGTGCCGCGTCGGCGGCCGACCCCTACGACCCCGCGAAGATGGACTTCAAGCCCGGACCGGCCAGCATCAGCACCGAGCGCCACACGGGCGCCTTCGCGGCCGGCAGTGCGCTCAGCATGGACGCAGCCGTCAAGCCCTGGTCGCCCGATCCGGTCAAGGAGATCCGGCTCGACACCACCCACAAGATCATCGAGATTGCGCCCGGCGTGAAGTTCAGCGCCTGGACCTTCGGCGATCAGGTGCCTGGCCCGGTGGCCCGGGTCCGGGTCGGCGACCGGGTGCGCTTCTCCATGACCAACCGCAGCGACGAGGTGGCGCCGGGACTCGCGGTGATGGCGATGCCGATGATGCATTCGATGGACTTCCATTCGGCGATGGTGTCGCCGCAGGACAAGTACCGCTCGATCGCGCCCGGACAGACGATGAGCTTCGAGTTCACGGCCAACTACCCGGGCGTCTTCATGTACCACTGCGGCACGCCGATGGTCCTCGAGCACATCGCCTCCGGCATGTACGGGATGATGATCGTCGAGCCCCGCGCCGGTTACCCGACCAAGGTCGATCGCGAATACGCGGTGGTGCAGAGCGAGTTCTATACCAGGCTCGATCCGCAGAAGCGCCAGGTCGACGGGCAGCCGCTCTATGTCCTCGACAACGAGCGGGTGCGCTCGAAGGCGCCGACCTACACCGTCTTCAACGGCCGCTACAACGGGATGGTCGACAAGCCGCTGCCGGCCAAGCCAGGCGAGCGAGTCCGCCTGTTCGTGCTCAACGTGGGACCTTCCAACACGTCGAGCTTTCACGTCGTCGGCACGATCTTCGATCGGGTCTGGGTCGACGGCAATCCGGACAACCAGTTTCGCGGCATGCAGACGGTGCTGCTCGGATCGTCGAGCGGCGCCATCGTCGAATTCATCGTCCCGGAAGCCGGCAGCTACGTCATGGTCGATCACCACTTCGCCAACGCCTCGCAGGGCGCGGTCGGCCTGATCGCCGCCGGCGGCAAGGCAGACGAGGCCGCGGAGCACCACAACATCCCGGCCACCGCCGCACCGTCCGACCCGACCGCCTTGAGCGGCAAGCTGGCGTTCGAGTCGAAGTGCCTGGCCTGCCACTCGATCGCCGGCGGCGACAAGCTCGGACCCGATCTCTACGGTGTCAGCAAGCGGCGCGACGATGCCTGGCTGGCGCGCTGGCTGAAGGCGCCCGAGCAGATGCTGCAGAGCGACCCGGCGGCCAAGCAGATGCTCGAGAAGTACAAGCTGCCGATGCCGAACCAGGGCCTCTCCGAGGCGGAGATTCGCGCCTACGTCGCGTACTTCAAATGGGCCGACCTGAACCTGAAGCCGCAAGGCTCGCGGCAGCCGCAGGCGGCGGCTTCGGCAACGACGCTGCAGCCCAATCAGACGCCGTCGGGCTCGCCTGCGCCGATGCAGACGCCAGCCAAGGGCGCCGGCAGCGGAGCAGCCAGGTGAGCCGCCGCCTATCCCCGACAACGCAGCGTCTCTGTCGGCGCCAGCTCGGGCTTTTGCGACTCTCTGCGTTGGCGCTGTCGGCGGGCTTTGCCTCGGCGGCCTTCGGGTGCGGCGCTTGCGACGAGGACAAGGTCGCGGCCACCTACGACCACGCCCCCTGTCGACCGCGCCGGCCGCGTTTTCAGTTCGTGGTCTCGGCAAGCAAGGAACGTCCCGACGCCGTCGTCGCCGACCTGCAGCGACGGGTCAACGTGCCCGGCATGCAACTGCGCGTCGTGCGCGTCGTGCAGTGACGGTAGACCTGGCTTCCATGCATGCACGTCCGGGTCGGCCCGACGCTTGCCGGGGATCGGCATCACCGACCCCAGGGTCCATCGAACATGGCAGAACAGAAGTGGCCGGAAACGGTCTGGATCGTCAGGCACGGTCAAAGCGCGGGCAATGTCGCG
>JALYXU010000108.1 GCA_030946925.1 Pseudomonadota bacterium | reverse complement strand
TCCGGGATGATCAGGTGCCCGGTCAGGCTGTAGACCTTGCTGATGAGGTAATGGTTCTGCGCAAGCAAGGTCGGCGGGTTGTTCTCGGCGCCGTCGACGACGCCGGTCTCGAGCGCGCTGTAGAGCTCGTTGAAGCCCATCGCCACACCGCTGCCGCCCATCGCGTTCATGGTCTCGACGAAGATCGGATTGCCCATCATCCGGATCTTCTGGCCCTTCAGGTCGGCCGGCGTCGCCGCCGCCTTCTTGCCGTAGACGTTGCGCACGCCGGCGTCCATCCAGCCGAGCGCGACGATGCGCGACGCCGGGTTGGAATTGATTTTCTCGAGCAGCTCGGCGCCGATCGGGCCGTCGATCACTTTTCGCATGTGCGCTTCATCGCGGAAGATGAACGGCAGGTTGAAGACGTTGAGATCGTCGACCACCGGACCCATCGCACCGACCGAGATGCGGGCGATCTGCAACGCCCCGACCTGCGCCTGCTCGATCATTTCCTTCTCGCCGCCGAGCTGCATCGACGGGTACATCTGGATCGAGATGCGGCCGTTGGTCTCGGTCTCGAGCTTCTTGCCCATGCGCATGATCGCTTCGACCGTCGGGTAGCCGAGCGGGTGCACGTCCGAGGCTTTCCAGACGACCTTCGTTTGCGCCGCGGCGGGAACGGCCAGCGTGGCCGCCGCCGCAGTGGCCAGCAGCGCAGCGCAGAGCCGCAAGATTCGACGTTTGTTCATGTCTGTCTCCTGAAGTGGATGGAGCAACGGCCGTTCGAGCGACGGCCTCATTGGGTGGCGGTGAGACCGCCGTCGACGGCGAGCACCTGGCCGGTGACGAACGACGCCGCCGGGCTGCAGAAAAAGAGCACGGCGCCGACCACGTCTTCCGGCTCGGCGACGCGGCCGAGCGGAATCCGCGCCAGGATCTGCGCACGCGTCACCGGGTCGGCGAGCCAGTGCGCGCCCATCTCGCCGCGCACGACGGTCGGCGCGACGCCGTTGACGGTGATGCCGTGCGCCGAGAGCTCGACGGCGTGCTGCCTGATCAGCATCACCAGGGCGCCCTTGGTCGCGCAGTAGGCGGAGTAGCCGCGGTCGCGCATGCCGAGCTGGGCGCGCACCGAAAGCAGGTGCACCTGGCGACCGCCGGAACCGCCCGCAGCGGCGGCCTTCACCTGATGCCGCGCGACGGCTCGGCCGAGGAACATGGCGCCTTTGAGGTTGACCTGCACGACTTCATCGAACGCTTCCTCACTGACGTCGGCGAGGCGCTCCTCGCGCTGGATGCCGACGCAGTTGACGAGCACATCGACGCCGCCGAAATGCGTGGCGACGGCATCGACGGCGGCGTCGATGCCGGCGACCGCGTGGGCGTCCATGGCCAGGCCGACGGCGTCGTGGCCGGCTGCGCGCAGCGCATTCGCCAGCGCCTCCGCCTTGGCGACGCTGCGTCCGGCGATGGCGACGCGGGCGCCGGCGAGCGCCAACCCCCACGCGGTCGCTTCGCCGATGCCGCCATATCCGCCGGCGACGAAGGCGACGCGGCGGTCGAGACGGTCGCGCCCCGCCAGCCGGCGCGCGTAGTCGGGCGGCGTTATCGGGGTGGCGGCGCTGTCGCTCATCGCATCAATCCATCAGCAGACCACCGTTGAGATCGAGGATCTCGCCGGTGATGAAGCCCGACAGCGGCGACGCCAGGAAGCGCACCGCGTGCGCGAACTCCTCGGGTTCGCAGAAGCGGCCGACCGGGATCTGCGCGATCAGAGCCGCCCGCTGCGCCTCGTTCAGCTGCTCGGTGACCATCGGCGTGCGCACGTACGCCGGGGCGATGGCGTTGGCGGTGACGCCGAACGGCGCCAGCTCGCGCGCCAGCGAAAAGGTCAGTGCCGACAGCGCGCCCTTCGAGACCGAGTAGGCGGTGCCGGCAGTGAGACCGCCCGTCTTCGCCGCCAGCGAGCTGGTGTTGACAATCCGGCCCCAGCGCCGCGACTTCATCGCCGGCACGACCGCCTGGGCCCAGAACAGCGAACCGTCGAGATTGGCGCCGAGCACGCGCCGCCATTCTGCGACGCCGGTCGCTTCGAGCTTGTTGTTGGAGAGGATGCCGGCGTTGTTGACGAGCACGTCGACCGCGCCGAGCATCTGCACGACGCGGGCGTGCGCCGCGACGACGGCGGCTGGATCGCTGATGTCGCAGGCGACCGCGCAGACTGCGCTGCCAAGCTCGCGTTCGAGCCCCAGCATCGAGGCCGCTGCGATGTCGATGAGTGCGACACGACAACCGTCTTCGACGAGCACGCGCACGACCGCGCTGCCCATCGTGCCGCCGGCGCCGGTGACGACGGCGACCTTGCCCTGCAGCGGAGCGTTCATCTCGTGCTCCCTCTCCCGCCCGCGGGAGAGGGCCGGGGTGAGGGCCCTCGTTCAAGCATCGAGCACGCTCTTCTTGCCGAAGAGCCCCCGCGATCGGAACGTCACCACGGCGATAAAGAGCAGGTACATCGACAGCAGCGACCACTCCGAGGCATAAGCACCGGTGAGACCGACCGCCAGCCCGACCATCAGCCCGGCGATGACTGCGCCCCAGAGGCTGCCGACGCCGCCGAGGACGATGATGAGGAACGCCGGCACGACCGCGTCGACCCCGACCTGCGGCCGCACGCCCCAGATCGGCGCCATCACCACGCCGGCGATCGCGGCCAGGCCGACACCGAGGGCGAAGACGAAGAGGCGCAGGCGCGAGAGGTCGATGCCGAGGGCGCGCACCATCTCGCTGTCGTGCGCGCCGGCCTTGACGATCGAGCCATACGGCGTCTTCTCGAGGAAGAACCAGAGCAGGCCGATCATCAGACAGGCGAAGCCGGCGGCGAAGAAGCGATAGCGCGCATAGATCAGGTCGCCGATCAGCACCGCGCCCGAGAGCGACTCCGGCACGGGCAGCTGCCGCTCTCCCGAGCCCCAGACGACCCGGATCAGCTCTTCGATCACCAGCGCGGCGCCGAAAGTGAGGAGCAGCCCGTACAGCGGATCACGGCCGTAGGTGCGGCGCATGCAGAGCTCGAGGCCCATGCCGAAGATGCCGACGAGCACCGGCGCGAACAGGAGCGCGATGGCGTAGCGGGTGCCGAGCGGCAAGGCGATATAGGCAGCCTGCGTTTCCGGGAACCAGCCGAGCTGGGGCGTGATCAGGAAGATCGCCGCGTACATGCCGAGCGCGAACATCGAGCCGTGCGCGAGGTTGATCGTCTCCATCACGCCGACGATGAGCATGAAGCCGAGCGCCATCAGCGCGAACAGCAGGCCGAGCGAGACGCCGTTGACGAGGTGCGGCAGCAGGTCGGCGAGGGCGCTCATGCTCAGTCGCTCACTGCTCGTAGCTCGGCGTCGCCGCCTCGAGCTTGCACGTCGTGATCGACGCCTTGTCCTCGACTTCCTGCGGCGGCACCTGGGCGAGGATCTTGAAGATGTCGTCCTTCTCGGCCGGCTTGTCGTTGTAGCTCGCCATGTAGATCGTCTGTTGCAGGTGGTGCGTGGCCGGGTTCATGTAGGCGTCGTAGTGCTGCATGCGGTCCTTCGCGCTGACCTTCAGGTTCTCGAGCTCCTTGATCACGGCCAGGTTGTTGGTCGTGCCGGCGCGCTCGACCGCGCGCAGCAGCTCCCGCGTCGCCATGTAGCCGTTGTAGTAGACGTTGCCGGGCACCTGGATCGCCAGCCCAGGGAATTGCTTCTGATAGGCGGCGACGAACTCCTTGACGCCGGGCAGGTCGAGGCGCCAGTACCAGTTGGTGCCGAACACGCCGAAGATCGCTTCCGGGCCGAGGCCGTAGACATCCGGCCAGTCCTGCTGGTTGTTGATCCAGGCCGGCTTCATGTTCATCTTCGACTGCACGACTTGCTGGCGCAGCGCCTTGATGTCGTCGCCGCCGACGGCGGTGGCGACGACGTCGGGCTTGATCTGCTGGATCTTCAGCAGGTAGGACGCGAAGTCGCGCGTGTTCTGCGGCACCAGCAGCTCTTCGACCACCTTGCCGCCGTTGGCCTCGACGATCGCCCGCGTCGCCTTCGAGGTCTCGTGGCCCCAGACGTAGTCGTTGGTCAGCAGCAGCCAGTTCTTGCCGTTGACCTTCATCGCGTTCTTGACGATCGCGTGCGAGAAGTTGGTGCCGCTGCCGTCCCAGACGAACTTGACCTTGTGGCAGTCCTTGCCCGACTCGGTCGGCGAGCTCGAGTTGGTGTTGAGGAAGACGCAGCCGTATTTCTGCGCCACCTGCGAGATCGCGTTGGCGACGCCGGAGTGCATCGCGCCGACCAAGAAGGCGGCGTCGTTGCGGTTGATCATCCGCTCGGCGATGCGCGTGCCGGTGGCCGGCGTCGTCTCGGTGTCCATGTGGATCGCCTCGATGGTTCGGCCGAGCACGCCGCCCTTGGCGTTGAACTCCTTGATCGCCATCATCGCGCCGAGGCGCTCCTCGGCGCCCGAGGCCGCGTACTGGCCGCTCGCGTCCATCGTCAGGCCGATCACCAGCGGCTTTTTCGCAGCGGCCTGGGCCCAGGCGCGGTTCTGCTTCCACGGTCCGTAGAACGGCGCCACGCCGTAGAGGCCGGCGCCAGCCAGGGCCAGGGCGGAAGTCTTCAGCAGCTTGCGGCGGTCGTTCATGCATGTCTCCGTTGGTGTGTGATGCGGACCTTCGCGGTCTGCTCCTGGGCCTCGAACAGCGAGGCGATGAACTTCTCGCCATGGCCGAGGTTGGCGGCCTGCACGAAGCTCTGGTGAGCGGCCTCGGCGATGAAGCTCGGCACCGCCGAGGCCTCGGCGAGATGGGTGTAGTAGCGAAGGTCTTTCTGGCCGTTGCCGATGGCGAACTTCAGGCCATCGAGCTTGCCGAGCAGCATCTGCCCGAACATCATCTGGAAGATGCCCGAGTTGACGCCGCCGACCGTCACGACGTCGTAGAGCTTGTCGAGCGCAAGGCCGTTCTTCGCGGCGACCGCGGCGGCTTCGGCGATCGACGCCGCCATGGTCATCGCCAGCATGTTGTTGACGAGCTTCAGCACATGACCGCTGCCCGGCGGGCCGACGTGGAAGATGTTCTCGCAAAACGCCTCGAGCACCGGTTTCAGGATCGCGAAGTCGGCGTCTTCCGCGCCGACCATCGTGTTCAGGCGCCCTTCCTCGGCCTCCTTCGGGGTGCGCGCCAGCGGCGCATCGACGAAGCGCGTGCCCTTGGCGGCCAGGCCGTCGCGGATGCGCTCGGTCGACGACGGCTCTGCGGTCGAGGTGTCGACGACGAGCAGGCCCGGCCGTGCCGCCGCGGCGATGCCGTCGCTGCCCCAGACGATGTCTTCGACCTGCGGCGAGCTGGTGACGCAGATGAAGACGATGTCGGAGCCGCTCGCGACCTCGGCGTTGCTCTTCGCTTCGACGGCGCCGGCCGCCAGCAGGTCGGCCAGGCGTTCGCGGTTGCGGTTCGCCTTGAAGGTCAGCGGATGGCCCTTGGCGAGCAGGTTCTTGGCCATGCCGTGGCCCATCATGCCGATGCCGATGAATCCGATCCGAGTGCTCATGCTGCGTTCTCCAGGAGTTGCGGGGACCTGGCCCGTTGCCAGAGCGTGATGAGGCGGGCGTAACGGTCGGCGACGGCGGCGATCACGGCGGCGTCGTCGATCCGGCCAGCAAACCAGGCGGCGGCGGGCTCGGCAAAGATCGAGCGGCCGACCGCGAAGCCTTTGCAGACGGCGTGCGGCGCAGCGGCGGCGAAGCTTTGCGCCAGGTCGGCCTCGCTCGCTTCCAGGCCGAGCAGCAGCACGCCGCGGCATTGCGGGTCGTGGTGGGCGATGCAGGCGGCGATCTGCAGCCATGCCGTGTCGCTCTCGGGCGGTGGCAGCTTCCACCAGTCGGGCCGCACGCCGGCCTCGTAGATCTGCGTCAGCGCGCGGGCCAGCGTGTCCGCGTCGCTTGCCGCCTCGCGCGGCGGGATCACCTCGACGAGCAGCTCGCGGTCGGTGCCGAGACAGGCTCTCTGCAGGGCGCAAAGGCGCTCCATCTGCAGGGCGCGCAGCGCGGCGGGGTCGTCAGGATGGTGAATCAGCAGGCACTTGGCGACATGCTCGGTCGGCCAGGCGCGCATCGCCAGGGCCAGGTCGGCGACTTCGAAGGCGAGCGGCCTCGACCCGGGCACCTCGACCGGGCGGCCGATCCACCAGCCGCTGCCGGTGAGGAGCGGCAGCACGTCTTCGCCGTAGCGGTCGTCGAGGAGGATGCCGAAGGCTGGAGGACGCACCGCCGCTTGATCAGCGGCGGCTGGGCCCGAAGCTGTGGCTGCGGTCCGGGCTTTCGTTCCGATCGTGGTTGGGCCCGCGGTGCCGATCGCGGTTCTGCCTGCGGTCGCGGTGGCGGCCCACGTCGCGGCACCGGCGCGGGCGCCTTCGACGAGCAGCCGCTTGAAGCGGCCGATGCGCTCGGCGGCGGCGCTGTCACGAAGCCCGGCCTCACCGGCGAGCTCGACGAACTGCGAGCGATGGTCGAAGGCCAGGACGGCCAGCGCCGGCCAATGCACGAGGCGGGTCGTCGTGCGATGCAGATGCTCGAGCCCGACGTCCATGCGCAACGCGTGCTGGCTCGAGCCATGGGCCAGGAACTGCTGCAGCTCGACCCAGCTCGGCATCGCCGGCGCACAGCCGTGGCGCGAGACGACGAGCGCACCGCAGGCGTTGGCGAAGGCGGCGCAGCGCGCGAGCGGCTCGTGGCGCAGCCAGCCGCGCAGGAAGCCGGCCATGAACGCGTCGCCGGCGCCGAGGACGTTGAAGACCTCGACCGGAAAGCCGGGGCCGGCGAGGCCGTGATCGAGGTCGTCCGGAATCGCGCCGTCGAAAACGACGCAGCCGATCGGTCCGCGCTTGCACACCAGCGTCGCCGTTGTCAGCTCGCGCAGCCGGCGCAGCGCTGCCAGGGTGTCGCCGCTGCCGCCGGCGATGCGGATCTCTTCCTCGGTGCCGACGATGAGGTCGCAGTCGCCGACGATCGTCTGCAGCTGCGCGCTGACCGCCGCCGATGCAACGTAACGCTGCTCGCCGAGCCCCGGCGCGGTGAGGCCCCAGAGCACCGGCCGATAGTCGATGTCGAGGACGATGCGGGTCCCGGCGGCGCGGGCCAGCGCCACTGCAGCGCGGCATGCCTGCAGCGGGCCGGGCTGCGACAGGTGCGTGCCGGAGAGCAGCAAGGCTTGTGCCGAAGCGATCAGAACCGGGTCGATGTCGGCCGGCACCAGACCCATGTCGGCGCACTGGTCGCGGTAGAAGACGAGCGGGAAGTTCTCGCGGTCGCGAATGCCGAGGAAGACCAGCGCGGTGAGGCGCTTCGGGTCGGTCGTGACGTGGCGCACGTCGACGCCCTCTGCGGCCAGCCGTTCGCGCACGAAGCGGCCGTGGTGCTCGTCGCCGACGCGCGTCAGCATGGCCGGCTTCAGGCCGAGCCGGGCGACGCCGACGGCGGTGTTGGCAGGCGAGCCGCCGAGGTACTTGGCGAACGAGCGCATGTCTTCAAGGCGGCCGCCGACCTGCTCGCCGTAGAGATCGACCGCGGCCCGGCCCATGCAGACGACATCGATCGGCCGGGATGCCCCCACCGCGCTTGCCGCTGTCGCGGCCACGCTGCCCGGCGTCGGCCTCATCGTGCCGACCTGCTTCGCGCTCTCGCGCGGGGCATCCGCTTCGGCGCCGACGCCAATGCCAATGCCTGCCCGGTGCTCACGACCAGCGCCTGCGCCAGGCAGAGCGGGCCGACCAGCGAGCGGAACGGTCGGCTCGAATCGTCACCCAGCTCGAAGCAAATGTCGGACGCCGGCTTCAGCGGCGACAGCGCGCTGTCGGTGATCGCCAGCACCGAGACGCCGCGCGCCCGGCACGCCGCCGCCATCTCGACGACGGCCGGCGTGTAATTGCGAAAGCTCGCCACCAGCAGCGCGTCGCCGGCGCGAATGCCGTGCGCGAACTCGCCGAGCATGCCGCCGAGGCCGTCGAGCAGCTGCACGCGCAGCTCGAGCTGGCTGAGCGCATAGGCCAGGTAGCAGGCCACTGGGAAGGCGCGCCTCTGCGCCAGCACATGGATCTGCGCTGCAGTGGCGAGCAGCGCCGCCGCCGCGGCGAGCCGTTTCGCGTCGATGTGGTCCTCGAGCTGCTGAAGCTCCAGCGTCGCCTCGCCGACGAACCGGTGCAGCACACCGCCTTCGGTGCTGGCCGGGCCGCCTTTCTTCATCTGCGCGATGCGCTCGCGGTACGGCGCAGAGCGCGGCGTCGAGCGCTCGACCAGGTGGCTCTGGAACACCTGCTGCATCTGCGAGAAGCCGCTGAAGCCGAGCGCATTGGCGAACCGGATCATCGACGAGGGTTGGACCGCGTTCGCCTGAGCGATCGCGGCGACAGTGCCGAGCGCCAGGTCGTGCGGCTTCTCGATCGCGAAGCGCGACAGCCGTTGCAGCTGCGGCGACAACGTCGGATAGGCGCGCGAGATCGCGTCTTTCAGCTCGTCGAAGGTGGTGGCGCGTGCGGTCATGAAGTGGATCGGGACTAACGCCTAGTCGCGATCAAAAAATAGAATAAAAGAATAAAAGTTCTTGTTCAGACAAATACTAGAACGTACATTCCGTGCTGTCCACCGACTTTTGCTCGCTGTTTTCCCTCCCCTCGGACCTGCCGTCGATGCCCACCGCCCCGCCGCGCGCCGGCTTCCTGCCGCTGCCGATGCTTGTGCTGCTGATCGCGCTCGCGACCACACCGCTCTGGCTCGCGCGCGTTGGTCTGTACCAATACCTGGCGCTCGAAGTGATGATCTGGATGCTGTTCGCGCTCGGCTACAACCTGATGCTCGGCAGCACCGGGCTGCCGTCGTTCGGCCACGGCGCCTTCTTCGGGGCCGGCGCCTACGCCTTCGGCCTGCTGCAGCAGCGCGTCTTCGCCAACCTGTGGTTCGACCTCGGCGCCGCGGTGCTGGTGACGGCCGCGCTCGGCGCCCTGGTCGGCGCCTGCATCGCGCACAAGCGCGGCATCTATTTCGCATTGCTGACGATTGCTTTTGGCCAAGTGTTCTGGTTCGTCTCGGTGAAGTGGCACGCCGTCACCGGCGGTGAAGACGGGTTGCAGAACATCGTTCGACCGATCGCCGATTTCGGCGTGGCGAGCGTCAGCCTGCGCAGCAACGAGACGCTGTTCTATTTCTGCTTCGTCGTCTTCGCCGTCGCGTTGCTCTTGTTATGGCGGCTCGTGCATTCACCGTTCGGGCGCGTTCTCGCCGCCATTCGCCAGAACGAGGTGCGAGCAGCCTACGTCGGCTACGACGTCTGGCTCTACAAGTGGCTGAGCATCACGATCGCCTCGGCGTTCGCCGGCCTGGCCGGGGCCCTCTTCGCGATGGCGCAGCAGTCGGCCTACCCGAACGTGATGAGCCTGCACTCGTCGGGCTTCGTGGTCATGATGGTGCTCATCGGCGGCGGCCTGGTCAGCTTCTGGGGCCCGGCCATCGGCGCAGTCTTCTTCATCCTCGCCCGCGACGTGCTCGGCGCCGCCACCGAGAGCTGGCTGCTTTGGTACGGCTTGCTGTTCGTGGTGATGGTGCTGTTCCAGCCCGAAGGCATCGCCGGCATGTGGCAGGCCTGGCGGAAGCGGGCCGCCGCGCGCCGCCGCGCCGCCCTCGTCGCGCCTTCGGCCAACGCGCCCTTGGCCGACGCGCCTTCGTTCAGCGCGCCGTCGGCCGTTGCCACGTTCTCGGCAGAGGCGCTGCATGGCCCTGTTTGAGGCCACCGGCCTGCACAAGCGCTTCGGCGATCAGGTCGTGTTGCAGGACCTGAGCCTGGCATTCGAGGAAGGCCGGCTCTCCGGAATCATGGGTCCGAACGGTGCCGGCAAGACGACCTGCTTCAACGTCCTCACCGGCCGGTATGCGCCCGACCGCGGCACGGTCCGCTTTGCCGGCGTCGACATCACCGGCCTGCCGCCGCGCCGGATCGCCAGGCATGGCATCTCGCGCTCGTTCCAGGTCATGAACCTGTTCGACGACGACTCCGCGCTCGACAACGTGCGCCTGGCCTTGCCGCGGGTGCGCAACCGCGGCTTCGAGATGTGGCGCGAGCTGCGTGCCGACTCGGTTGCCGAGCAGGAAGCCGCCGCGGTGCTCGCCCGCGTCGGCCTCGCCGGCAAGGAATGGCTGCCGGCGAAAGACCTGTCGTACGGCGAGCGACGCGCGCTCGAGATCGCGGTGGCGCTTGCGGCCGCGCCACGCCTGCTCTTCCTCGACGAGCCGACCGCGGGTCTCGGCGCCGAGGGCAGCGCGCGGCTCGCCGACCTGGTGAGCGAGCTCAAGCGGCAGCTGACGATCGTCGTCATCGAGCACGACATGCGCTTCCTGTTTCGCCTCGCCGACACCGTCTCGGTGATCCATTGGGGCCAGGTCATCGCCGCCGGCACGCCGGCCGAGCTGCGCGAGAACCCGTGGGTCCGCCGCTCCAGCCTGGCAGCGTCGCAGGCGCCCAATGAATCGTCGGATGCGCCCAGAGGATCGTTGGAGGGGCCCAGAGGACCCTTGGAGGCGCCCGGAGGGCGGGCGTGATGCTGTCGCTCGACCGCGTCGACACCTTCTATGGCGACACCCAGGTGCTGTTCGGCGTTTCGCTCGAGGTCGGCCGCGGCGAGGTCGTTGCGCTGCTCGGCCCGAACGGCGCCGGCAAGACCACGCTGCTGCGCTCGGTGCTCGGCCTGACCCCGGCACGACGCGGTGTAGTGCGCTTTGCCGGCCGCGATGTCACCCGTGTGCCGACGCACCAGATCGCGCGTCTCGGCGTCGGCTGGGTGCCCGACGACCGGCGCATCTTCCCGACCCTGACGGTCGCTCGCAATCTCTCGATCGCACGCAAGAAGACGGCCTTTCGGGCCTGGCACGAGAAGGACTGCTTCGAGATCTTCAGCGCGCTCGAATACCTGATGGAGCGCGAGTGCGAGAACCTGTCCGGCGGCGAGATGCAGATGGTCGCGATCTCGCGCGCCCTGCTCGGCGCGCCCGGCTTGGTGCTCTTCGACGAGCCGAGCCAGGGCCTGGCGCCGAAGGTCGTGCAGGACGTGATGAAGACGATCCTGCGCCTCAAGCAGGAAGGCATCTCGGTGCTCGTCGTCGAGCAGAACGTGCAGAGCGCCTTGGCCGTCGCCGACACCGTCTACGTGCTCGATCGCGGCCGCGTCGTGCACCGTGGCCCGGCGGCACAGTTGCGCGACGACCCGGTGCGGCGCGGCGAGTTGCTCGGGGTCTAGCAGCGATGATCGGCGTCGACATTGCAGCAGCGGCAACCGCCAGCTCGAAGGCGAATGCATGAGCACGCCTTTGCTCCACGTCGATCGGCTGACCAAGCGCTACACGCGCGGCTTGCTGCGGCCGCAAACCACGTTCTCGCTCGAAGCCGACTTCACGATCGACGGCCCGGGCGTGATCGGCGTGATGGGCCCGAACGGCTCGGGCAAGACGACCCTTTTCGAGCTGATCACGGGCGGCAACGTGCCGACCACGGGGCGCGTCCTCGTCGCCGGCCAGGACATCCACGCCGTCCGCTACGGCCAGCGCGACCGCGTCGCCATCCACTACCACCAGTCGTATCAGCTGCGCTCGTTCAAGCGCACCCGCCCCGAGGCGCTGATGGCCCGCGCCGCCAGCGATTCGCCGTGCGTGCATCTGTTCGACGAGCCGCAGTTCAACACCCAGGACGGCTACATCGGCTTCATGCTCGACTTCTTCAAGAAGCTGCGCGCCGCCGACCGCCTCGTCTTCGTCTGCCTGCATCCGAACGAGCCGTACCACCTCGACATCCTGCGCGAAAGCTGCGAGCGATTCATCTTCGTCGACCGCGGCCGACTGACGCACGCGCCGAGCTGGCAGCAGCTCGAAGCCGACGATCGCGTTCGCACCTACCTCGGCCGCCTCGCCAGCGCACCCGCCGAACGAACAGCTACAGCGGCAGCTCCGTGAAGTAACGGCCGCCGTGGAAGATCAGCGGGTGCGCGCCGGCTTGCCTCGTGCAGCGCTCGACTTCGCCGACGAAGATGACGTGGTCTCCTTCTTCGTAGCGGCTGCGGTTGAAGCACTCGAACACCGCCGCCGCGCCGTCTAGGATCGGCACGCCGTGCGTGCCCGAGGCGAAGGCGACGCCGTTGAAGCGGTCGAGGTCCTTGCTGGCGAACCGCTCGGCCAGCGCGTGCTGCTCGGCAGCGAGGATGTGGACGGCGTAGTGCGAGCCCTGCTCGAACGCCGGCATCGAGCCGGCCTGCAGCGACAGGCTCCAGAGCACCAGCGGCGGCGCGATCGAGACCGAATTGAAGGAGTTGGCGGTCAGGCCGACCGGCCGGCCTTCGGCGTCGAGCGCGGTGACGATCGTCACGCCGGTCGCGAACATCGCCAGCGCCGCACGAAAATCGTCGTTGCCGAAAGCGGGAGACGCAGCGCGACGAAGCCGGGACATCCACCATTGTCGCGGCGCCGTGCCTGGCCGTCAGCCGCGCGCAACAGCGTCCCTAGAATGCACGCATGACCGTTTCGCCCGCCCGCGGCGCCGCAGCCGGGGCGCGTTTCGACCGGGCGATTCGCCTCGGCGCGGTGGTCGTTCTCGGCTTCGCCTCGGGTCTGCCGCTGGCCCTCACCGGCCAGGCCATGCAGGCCTGGCTGAGCGGCGACGGCATCGATGTCGCGACGATCGGCTTTCTCAGCCTGGTCGGCCTGCCCTACACGTTCAAATTCCTCTGGGCGCCGCTGATGGACCGGTTCGAGCCGCCCTGGCTCGGCCGTCGTCGCGGCTGGCTGGTCCTGACGCAGCTGGCATTGGCGGCGGCGTTGCTGGCGATGGCCGCGGCGCCGCCCGCACACGGCCTAGGCACCTTCGCCCTGCTGGCCGGGGTGGTGGCCTGGCTCTCGGCATCGCAGGACATCGTCGTCGATGCCTACCGGGCCGACCTCTTGCCGTCGGCGGAGCGCGGCATCGGCTCGTCCCTGACAGTGCTCGGCTATCGACTGGCGATGATCCTGTCCGGCGGCATCGCCTTCATCTGGGTCGACCCGCACCAGGGCGGCGGCTGGTCCTGGCCCGAGGTCTATCGCGTCATGGCGCTGTTCATGGTCGGCGCTGCCGTCTTCTCGGCGCTCCTGGCGCCGCGGCTGGCTCGACCCGTCGCGCCGGCGAGCGTCGCCGGCCACGATCTGCGCGGCTTCGTTGCGGTCGTCGCCGCGGTCGCCACCGGCTTCATCGCGACCCGCTTCGTCTTCTCGCCGCTGGCCCGCGCTGCGGTGGCGCCGCTGTTCGCGGCCAGCAGCGTCGCGCCGGCTCTCGGTCAGCGCTGGGCCGACCTGGCCGCGCTGGTCGCCGGCATCGCCGTCACGGTGCCGCTGGTGGCGTGGGCGGCGCGGCGGGCCAGGTTCGAGACCTTCCTCGGCAGCCTCGCCAGCTACTTCGCGCAGCCGGGCGCTGCGGCGTTCCTCGCCTTCATCGTCCTCTACAAGCTGCCCGACGCCTTCGCCGGCGCGCTGCTGACGCCGTTCCTGCTGCAGGCGATGCACTTCAGCACCGCCGAGGTCGGCGTCGTCAACAAGGTGATCGGTCTCTGGCTGACGATCGGCGGTGCCCTGCTCGGCGGCGCGCTGATGCTGCGGCTCGGGCTCTGGCGGGCGCTGCTGATCTTCGGCGTGCTGCAGATGCTCGGCAACCTCGGCTTCTGGTGGCTGTCGCTGCACGGCCGCGGCGCCCTGCCGGGCCTTGTCATCCCGCCGTTCGACTGGGGCATCGTCAAGCTCGCCGAAGCGACGCCGGTCGATGGCGGGCTGCTGATGGCGATCGCCAGCGAGAACGTCACCAGCGGCATGGGCACCGCCGCCTTCGTCGCGTTCCTGATGAGCCTGTGCAACCGGCGCTTCAGCGCCACCCAGTTCGCGTTGCTCAGCGCCTTTGCCTCGATCGGCCGGGTCTGGGTCGGGCCGCTCGCCGGCGTGCTGGCGGAGTCGATCGGCTGGCCGAGCTTCTTCGTCGTCTCGACGGTCGTTGCGCTGCCGGCCTTGGCGCTGCTCGTCGCCTTGCGCAAGCCGATCGGCCTGCTCGAGGCCGTTGCGGAGCCGCCGCCATGAAGGCCGCCGACCAGGCCCGAGACGCAGGCCGGACCGCGGCCGGCAAAGCAACGCCGCCACGCTGGCGGCGCCGCGTTTCGGGCTGGCTTGCTGCCGCGTGCGTGGTCGCCGCGTCGCCGGCCGCGGCCCGCGAAGGCGTCGACGTCGGACCGCCCTCGGTGCTCGGCCAGCTGGTCAGCGAGCGCCAGGTCGAGCAGGCTGCGGTGCGCCAGTACAGCGCGATGCTGGATCGGGCTGCCGACCGACGCGCGCTCGGCCCGGAAAACCATCCGCAGGTGCAGCGCCTGCGGGCGATCGCGGCGCGGCTCATCCCGCAGACCTACGCCTGGAATCCGCACGCGCGTGACTGGCGCTGGGAGATCAATCTGATCGGCAGCAAGCAAATCAATGCCTTCTGCATGCCCGGCGGCAAGATCGTTTTCTACTACGGCATCCTCGACCAGCTCAAGCTCAGCGACGCCGAGGTGGCGATGGTGATGGGCCACGAGATGGCGCACGCATTGCGCGAGCACGCCCGCGAGCAGATGGGCAAGAACATGGCGACGCGCGGCGCCATCGAGATCGGCTCGGCGATCCTCGGCCTCGGCAACGGCGGCCGCCTGCTGGCCGACATGGGCGGCCAGCTGCTGACGCTGCGCTTCGGCCGGGCCGATGAAACCGAAGCCGATCTGGTCGGCCTCGAGCTCGCCGCCCGTGCCGGCTACGACCCGCGCGCCGCGATCACGCTCTGGCAGAAGATGGCCGCAGCGAGCCGCCGCTCGCCGGTCGAACTGCTGAGCACGCATCCATCGGGGCCGACCCGGATCAGCGACATCGAGGCCAACATCCCGAAGGTCGAAGGCCTGTATGCGAGGGCGGCCAAGCCGACGGTGACGTTCGGGCCGCCCCTCAGACCGCCGCCGCCAGCCGCGCCAGCAACCAGCGGTTGAGATCGCCGATCTCCTCGGCGCACACCGAATGCGGCATCGCGTACTCGTGCCACTCGACTTCGTGGCCGAGGCCGATCAGCACGTCGCGCGAGGCCCTGGCCCGGGCGATCGGGATCACCGGATCGCTTTTGCCGTGGACGAGAAAGATCGGCACGTCGCGGTTGGCCGCATGACGCTCGGCCTCGGCCTTGGCCGCCAGCGGCAAATAACCGGACAGGCCGACCAGCCCGGCCAGCCGCTCGCCGTGGCGCAGGCCGGTCATGAGCGTCATCGCGCAGCCCTGGCTGAAGCCGGCCAGGACGATCCGGCCGGCCTTGACGCCGCGAGCCTTCTCCCTGGCGATGAGGGCGTCGACCAGCGCCTGCGATCCGCGCAGCCCGGCCTCGTCTTCGTGCGGCTGCTGCAGGTCGAAGCCGAAGATGTCGTACCAGGCGCGCATCACGCTGCCGCCGTTGATCGTCACCGGCCGCGTCGGCGCGTGAGGGAAGACGAAGCGGACCGGGCCGATGGCGCGCAGGTCGAGCTCGCGCGCCACTGGCACGAAGTCGTTGCCGTCGGCACCGAGGCCGTGCAGGATGATGACGCTCGCGGTCGGATTCGGCGCCGTTTCGATGTCGATCGTCTGCAGAGTCATGCTTGGTCCTCAATCGTGGGTTCAGCGCCCGCCGCGCCGCGAACGCAGAGATCGTGGGGGCCCCAGCGCCCCAGCGCCCGCCGGGCCGCCCCAAGGGCGCTGGCGCCCCCTCGGGGGGCAGTGAACATAGTGAACGTGGGGGCAGTCACTCAGTCATAGGTTGAAGTCGTAGTCGATGACGAGCGGCGCATGGTCGCTGAAGCGCTGCTCGAGGTAGATGTGCTCGGCCACCGCCAGCGACGCCACACCGCGGGTCGCCAGGTGGTAGTCGAGCCGCCAGCCGACATTCTTGGCCCGCGCCTGGCCGCGGTTGCTCCACCAGGTGTATTGCTCCGGATGCGGGTTGAGCGTGCGGAACACGTCGACGAAGCCGAGCTCTTCGAACAGCCGCGTCATCCAGGCCCGCTCCTCGGGCAGGAAGCCGCTGTTCTTGCGGTTGCCCTTCCAGTTCTTCAGGTCGATCTCCTTGTGCGCGATGTTGATGTCGCCGATGACGATGACCTCGCGCTCCTGGCCGAGCTGCGCGAGATAGGGCGCCATCAGCTCGAGGAAGCGGAACTTGGCCTGCTGCCGGTGCTCGCCCGACGAGCCGCTCGGAAAATAGCAGCTGACGATGCTGAGCCGCGGCAGGCCTCTCCGCCCGGCGCGGTCGAAGCGGGCCTCGACGTAGCGGCCCTCGGCGTCGAACTGGGCGTCGCCGAAGCCGAGCCGCACCGCGCTCGGGCGCTTCCGGCTGTAGAGGCCGACCCCGGAGTAGCCTTTCTTCTCGGCGTAGTGGAAGCGCCCCTTCATGCCGGCGACCTTGTCGAAGCGGTCCTTGATGGTGTCGGCCTGGGCCCGGACTTCCTGCACGCCCATACAATCGGCGCCGACGCCTTCGGCCCAGGCCTCGAAGCCTTTGGCGGCCGCCGAACGGATGCCGTTGAGGTTCAGCGAGACGAGCCGAAACATCCGAGCGCCGCCATGAAAGACGAAGCCACCGACGCCACGATCGCCCGCGACTTCGTGCAGTTCGCAATGCAGTCCGGCGTGCTCCGGTTCGGCGAATTTCTGACCAAGGCCGGGCGGCAATCGCCGTACTTCTTCAATTCAGCCCTGTTCGATGACGGCGCCAAGCTGCTGCGCCTCGGCCAATTCTATGCACGCCGTCTGCTGGCCTCGGGCCTCGCCTTCGACATGCTGTTCGGTCCCGCCTACAAGGGCATCACGCTGGCCGCGGCGACCGCCATCGCCCTGGCCCAGCAGGGCCGGGTGGTGCCCTTCGCGCACGACCGGAAAGAAGCAAAAGATCACGGTGAGGGAGGCGTTGTCGTCGGCGCACCATTGCGGGGTCGCATCGTCATCATCGATGATGTGATCACCGACGGTGCGTCCAAGCGCGCGTCGGTGGAATTGATTCGTCGCGAAGGAGCGCAGCCGGTGGCTGTCCTCATCGCCCTGGACCGGATGGAGCGCGGTGGCACCCTCGACAACCTCTCTGCAGCGTCGGCCGTCATGGAGTTCGAGCGCGACCACGGCCTGCCGGTGCTGGCCATCGCCAGCCTTGCCGATCTCCTCGACGACCTGAACACCGATGTCGACTCGCCCTTCGCCGCGCACGCCGACGCGGTTCGCCGCTACCGCGATCGCTACGGCGTCTGAGCGGCTGTCCGGCGCCATTCACGCGGTAGCCTGGGCGGCCCTGTTCGCGGCGGCGTTGCTGGTGGCTGGCCAGGCCCGGGCCGAGTCGGGGTCGGCGAGCGCGCCGCGCATTTATTCCTGCATCGATCCGACCGGCAAGAAGGTCACGTCCGACCGGCCGAATCCGGATTGCGCCGGGCGCGACCAGCGCGAGCTCAACCCCGACGGCTCCTTCAAGCGTGTGGTGCCGCCGCCGCCGACCGCCGACGAGCAATCGGAAGCCGAGGCCAGGGAACGCAAGGTCGCTGCCGAGCGCGCCGCGCAGCGCGACGCCGAGCGCCGCGACCACAACCTGATGGTCCGCTATCCGGACGAGCTTGCGCATCGGAAGGGCCGAGCCAAGGCGCTCGACGACGTCGGCAACGCGGTGCGCATCTCGGAGGCCCGCATCGCCCTGCTCACCGCCGAGCGCAAGCCGCTACTCGACGAGGCCGAGTTCTATGTCGGCAAGTCGATGCCGACCAAGCTCAAGCTGGCCCTCGACGCCAACGACGCCGCGCTCGAGGCGCAGAAGTCGCTGGTGCAGAACCAGAAGGCGGAGATCGCCCGCATCTCGGCCCTCTACGACGCCGAGCTGATTCGTCTGCGCCGTCTCTGGGCCGGCGCACCGGCCGGTTCGCTCGGGCCGGTACCCGGGGCGCCGGCGGTGCTTGGCGTGCCGCCGTCAGCCGCGGCCGGACCGGTCCGAAGCCAGCCGCCGACAGCGCTGCCGGCATTGCAGGCGCAAGCCCGCCCGCGTTAGGAAAACCGCGCTCGGCGGTCAGCCGAGCCGGTCCCGCAAGATGGCGTTGAGCTGGGTCGGATCGGCCTTGCCCTTGCTCGCCTTCATCGCCTGACCGACCAGGGCATTGAACGCCTTGTCCTTGCCGGCGCCATATTCTTCGACCGATTTGGGATTGGCCGCGATCACCGCGTCGACGATCTGCTCGAGCGCAACCGAGTCGCGCAGCTGGCGCAGACCGCGCGCTTCGATCATCGCGTCGACGTCGGCGCCGTCGCCTTGCCACATCGCGTCGAAGAGCTGCCGCGCCGCGTTGTTCGAGATGGTGCCGTCGGCGATTCGGGAAACCAGCGCGGCGAGCTGCACCGCCGGCAGCGGAATGGCCGTCAGGGCCGCGGCATTCATGCGCCGCGACAGCTCGCCCATGATCCAGTTCGCGACCAGCTTTGCCTGCCCGCTCGCCTTCGCGGCTGTCTCGAAGTACTCGGCGAACGCCTTCGACTGCGTCATCGCCGCCGCGTCGTAGGGCGCGAGCCCGTAGTCGCGCTGCAGCCGCGCCGCCATCTCGCGCGGCAGCTCCGGCATTTCGCTGCGCACCCGCTCGATCCACTCGGCCGGGATCGCGAGCGGCGGCAGGTCGGGATCCGGGAAGTAACGGTAGTCGTGGGCGTCTTCCTTCGAGCGCATCGCCCGCGTCTCGCCGTGCTCCGGGTCGAACAGCACGGTCGCCTGATGGACGGCGCCGCCGTCTTCGATCAGGTCGATCTGCCATTGCACCTCGTAGTCGATCGCCTGCTGCATGAAGCGAAAGCTGTTCAGGTTCTTGATCTCGCGCCGGGTCCCGAAGGCCGCGCCCGGCCGCCGCACCGAGACGTTGGCGTCGCAGCGGAAGCTCCCTTCCTGCATGTTGCCGTCGCAGATGCCGAGCCAGACGACCAGCGCGTGCAACGCCTTTGCGTACTCGACCGCCTCGACGGCAGAGCGCATGTCGGGCTCGCTGACGATCTCGAGCAGCGGCGTGCCGGCGCGGTTCAGGTCGATGCCGGTCCAGCCGCCGGCGAAGTCGAGCGGCGCATTGCCATGCCGTGCGCCGCCATCGGCGACGGCGACGCCGTGGATCGATTTGCCGGCGTCTTCCTCGAGATGGGCGCGGGTCAGCTGGACCCGCCGCGGCGCATCGCCGACGAAGAAATCGACGCTGCCGCCTTGCACCACCGGTGTTTCGTACTGGCTGATCTGATAGCCCTTGGGCAGGTCGGGATAGAAGTAGTTCTTGCGCGCGAAGACCGAGAGCGGCGCGATGGTGGCCCCGACCGCCAGGCCGAAGCGGATCGCCCGCTCGACCGCGCCGCGGTTGAGGACCGGCAGGGTCCCAGGGAGTGCCAGATCGACGGCAGACGCCTGGCTGTTCGGTGCCGCCCCAAACGCCGTCGAGGCGCCGCTGAAGATCTTCGAATGGGTCGACAGCTGGGTGTGGGTCTCGATGCCGATCACCACCTCGAAGCCGCGCACGAGGGCGGTGGTCATGCGGGAGAGGGCTGGGGTGAGGGCTGCCGGAGATGCCACTCCGTCGCCTGCTGGAAGGC
>JALYXU010000102.1 GCA_030946925.1 Pseudomonadota bacterium | reverse complement strand
CTCGGCCCCGAGATGCGCTCGACCGGCGAGGTGATGGGCACCGGGCGGACCTTCGGCGAGGCGATGCTGAAGAGCCAGCTCGGCGCCGGCTCGCGGCTGCCGACCAGGGGCACCGTCTGCATCACCGTCAAGAACAGCGACAAGCCGCGCGCCGTCGCCGTCGCCCGCGAGCTGCATGCGATGGGCTTCCTGCTGGTGGCGACGCGCGGCACCGCGGCGGCGATCGGCGATGCCGGCATCCCGGTGCGTGCGGTCAACAAGGTCAAGGACGGCCGGCCGCACATCGTCGACATGGTCAAGGGCGGCGACATCCAGCTCGTCTTCACGACCGTCGACGAAACCCGCACCGCGATCGCCGACTCGCGCCACATCCGCCAGGCCGCGCTGTCGCACCGCGTGACGTACTACACCAGCATGGCGGGCTGCGAGGCGGCCGTCGAAGGCATGAAGCATCGCGACGATCTGAGCGTGGTGTCTTTGCAGGAACTGCACGCCGAACTGCACTAAACTGCCCCGAACCCAGCGCCGCCGCCGGAACTCCCGCGGCGGCTTTGTTTTTTTCGATCGAGGATGGACGATGGCGACGATTCCGCTCACCCGACGCGGTGCCGAAAAGCTGAAGGAAGAACTGGCGCGACTGAAGAGCGTCGAGCGCCACGCCGTGATCCAGGCGATTTCCGAAGCGCGCGCCCAAGGCGACCTGTCCGAGAACGCCGAGTACGAGGCGGCCAAGGACAAGCAGGGCTTCATCGAGGGCCGCATCCTCGAGATCGAAAGCAAGATGGCGGCGGCGCAGATCATCGACCCGTCCACCCTCGATGCCGATGGACGCGTCGTGTTCGGCTCGACCGTCGAGCTCGAGGAAGAAGAAAGCGGCGCGAAGAAAACCTATCAGATCGTCGGCGATGACGAAGCCGACCTGAAGCAGGGCCTGGTCTCGATCAGCTCGCCGATCGCCCGGGCCATGATCGGCAAGGTCGCCGGTGACGTCGCCGAGGTGCAGGCACCCGGCGGCACCACGAGCTACGAGATCATCGGCGTCCGCTACGAGTGAAGCCAGAGCGGGCGCGCCGGATCGGCGCCTGGCTCGCCGGCGCTTGGTTCGGCGAGATGGCCGGCATCGGCTTCGTTGCCGCGCCGACGCTCTTCGCGGCGCTTCTGGCCGGTGATGCCGGCCGTGTCGCCGCGCGACTGTTCGGCCTCGACGCCACGATCGGGCTCGCAGCCGGCGCATTGCTTGCGATCGTCGGCTTGCAGGTCGGCCAGAGCATGGCCGAGCGCCAGGCCCCGACGGAGCGTCCCGCCATGTCGCGCTTCAGTGCCGAGCTTGCCCTGGCGCTCGCCGCGCTGGCCTGCATCGTCGTCGGCTTTTACGCCCTGCAGCCCCTGCTCGAGGCCGCGCGGACCGGGCAGGGCACGCTGTCGTTCGGCACTCTGCACCTGCTTTCGACCGGCCTGTTCGGCCTGCGCCTGGGCATCGTCGGCGTCCTGGCCTGGCGGCTCGGCCGCCGCATCGACTGAGCCGGCTGCCCGGAAGCCTCAGTCTGCCTGCGACTTCTTGATGCTGGTGACGCGCTTCTTCGCCCGCTTGAGCTCCCCGCCGGCCGCCAGCCGCATGTTGCCGAGAACCTTGACCTTCTTCACCTGCGGTCGGTGGTTGCCGCTCTTCGAGAACTTCAGGACCTTGACGATCTTCGGGCCGGGCATGCGATCGTCGCGGACGGTCTTCTCCTTCGTCACCGGCTGACGCCAGAAGACGAGCAGCTTGCCGATGTGCTGCACCGGCGCCGCCGACAGCGCGGCGCTGAGCTCGGCGAAGATCGCCTCGCGAACGGTTCGGTCATCGGCGAAGACACGCACCTTGACCAAGCCGTGCGTGCCCAGTGCCGAGTCGAGCTCGCGGCGGACGGCGGCAGTCGCGCCGTCGTTGCCGATGCTCACGACCGGATCCACATGGTGGGCCTCGGCACGCTTCTGCTTTCGCTCGGCAGCCGTCAGGGCAAGTGCAGTCATCCGCCTATTATCTTCGTCGGGACAGGAAGAGCATCGATGTCGACGCGAGGCAAGAAGCTGAACAAGGCGTGGCTGCACGACCACCTGACCGATCCGTACGTCCGCCTGGCGCAGCGCGAGGGCTATCGGGCCCGGGCGGCCTACAAGCTGAAGGAGATCGACGAGCAG
>JALYXU010000101.1 GCA_030946925.1 Pseudomonadota bacterium | reverse complement strand
ACCTGCAAGAGCTCAATCCTTTGCACATCATCATCGCCGGCGTGATGGCAGTGGTGCTTTTTATCGCGATCCTGGTTGTGCTCGTCAACTGGGTTATCGCAAGCGGCGTCGCCGCGTGAATTCGCCCCCTCGGGCAGATCAGGAAATGGCAGGAGAAACCACATGACGGCAGTGACGCAGCCGGGCGCACAGCCCTATTACTTCATTCCAGCGCCTTCGCGGCATCCGGCTTCGGCGGCTTTCGGCTTGCTTCTCGTCATCTTCGGCGCCAGCCAGTGGGTCAACGGCGCAGGGTGGGCGGCATGGGTCGTGCTCGCCGGTTTTGCGACCCGGGCGTTCGTGCTGCAGCAGTGGTTCAGACAGGCGATCCGCGAAAGCGAAGGTGGCCTCTACAGCCAGCGCATCGACGTCTCGTTTCGCTGGAGCATGAGCTGGTTCATCTTCTCCGAAGTGATGTTCTTCAGCGCTTTCTTCGGCGCCCTGTACTGGACTCGACTGCATTCGCTGGCAAATCTCGGCAGTCTCGAAAACGCCGTGCTGTGGCCGGACTTCAAAGCGGTCTGGCCGAGCGTCGCACCGGGCTTCACCGGTTCGCCGGCCGGCATCGTCGATCCGTTCGCGACGATGGGCCCGTGGCCGATCCCCACCCTCAACACCGCGATCCTGCTCAGCTCCGGCGTCACCGTGACGATCGCGCACCACGCGCTGATCGCCAATCACCGCGCCCGCGCCGTCGTCTTCATGTGGCTGACGGTGCTGCTCGGGATCACCTTCCTCTGCTTCCAGGCGTACGAGTACCACCATGCCTACACCGAGCTGAACCTCAAGCTCAGCTCGGGCGCTTACGGCTCGACCTTCTTCATGCTGACCGGCTTCCACGGCTTTCACGTATTCATCGGCATGCTGATGCTGCTGTTCATCACCATCCGCATCATGAAGGGCCACTTCACGCCCGACCGGCACTTCGGGTTCGAAGGGGCGGCCTGGTACTGGCACTTCGTCGACGTCGTCTGGCTCGGTCTCTATCTCGTCGTCTACTGGCTCTGACGCCGGTCGCGGCACTGCCTCAGCGCCCGATCGGCAAGCCGGTCGGATGGATCCAGCCGAGGCGCCAGGCAGCGACGATGCAGAGGAAGAGGGCGACCGAGACGCCGATCCGCACTGCGAGTGCACGCATCATGCTGCCGCTGCGCGAGGCGCCGTCGCGGCCACCGCGCAGCATGAAAAATCCGGCCGTGGCGAGGGCGCCGAGAATGACAGCGAAGGCGATGCCGACGAGGAAGCTCATCGGCACCGATTATCGGCGGCTCGCGCATCGCTGATGCCTGCATGAAGGAAGCCCTTGCCGGGCCCAGCCCCGGCTCATCCAGGCGGGCGGCACTGCGCCGCGAGGCCGTGCTCTTGCTGCTGGCGATCGCCGGCGTCGGCACGGCGGCCCGGCTGGCGGTCTGGCAGCTCGATCGGGCCGCGCAGAAAGAAGCGCTGCAAGCCCAACAAGCATCCCGCGGCCAGGCCCCGGTGCTGACGGCCGCGTACCTCGCCCGACAGCTCACCGATGTGTCCGCACAGGCATATCGGCGGGTCCGGGTCGCCGGCCACTGGCTCGCAGGCCGCACCCTCTATCTGGACAACCGGCAGATGGACGGAAAGGTGGGGTTTTTCGTCGTCACGCCGCTGCAGCTCGATGGCTCCCCCGAGGTGGTGCTGGTCCAGCGCGGCTGGGTGGCCCGCAACTTCGCGCAGCGTGCGACCCTGCCGATCGTGCCGACGCCGCCCGGACCCGTCGCGGTCGAGGGCGTGGTCGCAGCCGCACCGTCGCGGCTGTTCGAGTTCGCACCGGCCGCAAGCGGCCCGATCCGGCAAAATATCGAGCCGTCGACGTGGGCGCTGGAGACCGGGTTGCCGGTGCTGCCGCTCACCGTCGTCGAAAGCGCAACCGCCGCGAACGCCGGCGACGGCTTGCTCCGGCACTGGCCGCCGCCCGCAAGCGACGTGCAGATGCACTACGGCTACGCCTTCCAATGGTCCGCGATCGGCTGCGGCATCCTCGTCCTCTATGTCTGGTTCCGCATCATCCGACCGCGTCGCGGTTCGGCCTGAGGCCACCGCGGGCAGCCGGCGGCTCCTGCTGACGGTGCTGCTGGTCTGCGCGGCGCCGGTGGTGGCGTCGTATCTCGCCTACTTCGTCCTTCGTCCGGACGGGCGCACCAACTACAGCGAACTCATCACGCCGCCCCGACCGCTGCCCGAGCAGTTGGCGCTCAGCGACCTGAACGGCAACAAAGTCGTGCCGCAGTCGCTGCACGGTCAGTGGCTGGTTGTCGTGGTCTCGGGCGGGGCCTGCGATGCGGGCTGCGAGAGGCAGTTGTGGCTGCAACGCCAGCTGCACCAGACGCTCGGCGCGGAAAGGGACCGCGTCGACAAGCTCTGGATCCTCGACGACACGGCTGCACCTCGTTCCGACACATTGCGTGCGGTCGGCGCCAGCAACGACGCCGGGACGAAGAAGTCCGGCGCCGCGGCCGCCGTGACACCGCCGACGCTGCTCCGGGTCTCGCGCGAGGCGCTGTCCGCCTGGCTCGCCCCGGCGCCTGGGCATCGCCTGGAGGACCACATCTACATCGTCGATCCGCGCGGCGACTGGATGATGCGTGCGCCCGCGGATCCCGAGCCGGCCCGCCTCAAGCGCGATCTGGAGAAGCTGTTGCGGGCGTCTGCCGGATGGGATCGGCCCGGGCGATGAACCCGCCCGCATACGATCTGTCGCCGCTGCTTGCGATCGGCGTCGTCGGCACGCTCCTCGCGCTCGGCCCGCTGCTCTGGTTCTGGTCGCGCCGCCGTCACGCGGCACCGGCGGCCCGCCTTCAGGCGCTCGCGCTGGCGACCCTCTTTCTCTGTTTCGATCTCGTGCTCCTGGGCTCCTTCACCCGCCTCAGCGACTCCGGGCTCGGCTGTCCCGACTGGCCCGGCTGCTACGGCCATGCCAGTCCGGTCGGTGCGCGCGGTCCGATCGCTTCCGCCGAAGCCGCGGTTCCCACCGGGGCCGTCACGCAGGCCAAGGCATGGATCGAGATGGCGCACCGCTATTCGGCCACGGCGATCGGTGTGCTGGTGGTCGTCCTGGCGGCGCTGGCCATCGCCGAGTCGCGGCGGCGCCGCATCTCGTCCTCGCCCCGCTGGGCGATCGCCTGTGTCGTCTGGATCTTGCTGCAAGGGGCGTTCGGCGCGCTGACCGTGACGATGAAGCTCTATCCGGCGATCGTCACGCTGCATCTGCTCGGCGGCCTGGGTCTGCTTTGCATGCTCGCGCTCCAGGCGGAGTCCTATGCGCCGCAGCGCCTGGCCCTGCCGGCACCGCTTCGGCTCGGCCTGGCCGCGACGGCAGGCCTCGTCGTCCTGCAGATCGCGCTCGGCGGCTGGGTCAGCACGAACTACGCCGTGCTTGCCTGTCGCGATTTTCCGACCTGCCAGGGCCTCTGGTGGCCGGTCATGGACCCGGCCGAAGCATTCGCATGGCGCCGTCCGCTCGGACTCAGCGAGTCGGGCGGGTATCTCCCCTTCGCCGCGCTGACCGCCATCCATATGGCGCATCGCCTCGGTGCCGCCGTGGTGGTGCCGGCGATCGTCGCGCTGGGCTGGCGACTGCACGCGAGCGCCGGCGCGTCGGCCCGACGCTGGGCAATCGCCCTGTTCGGCATCGCCGCCTGGCAGGTGGCGAGCGGGCTCGCCAACGTCCTGCTCGGCTGGCCGCTCGCTTCCGCCGTGGCACACACCGGCGGCAGCGCCGCATTGGTCGTCGCCCTGACCGTGCTGCTGGCCCGATCTGCTCGTTCGCCCAGCCCTGCTGCCTCGACCTGGCAGCGAAGCGGGACACCGCTAGCTTCGTAGAATCGTCTCTCCACCCGTATGTCGAACGCTTTTGCGCCTCACTTGCCGGACAGCCTGTCGCTGCCGTCCAAAGCACGCCAGTTCTATGTGCTGACCAAGCCGCGCGTGGTCCAGCTGATCGTCTTCTGCGCTGCCATCGGCATGCTGCTGGCCAGCCCCGGGCAGCCCGACTGGCGGCTGGCGCTGGCAACCGTTGCCGGCATCTGGCTGGTGGCCGCCGCTGCAGCGGCGTTCAATTGCCTGGTCGAGCAGCGGATCGATTCGCGCATGGCCCGGACGTCGTGGCGGCCAACCGCGACCGGCGAGCTGACGACCACGCAGGCGCTGCTCTTTTCCGCCGTCCTCGGCGTGACCGGAAGCGTCGTGCTCTGGACCGCCGTCAACCCGCTGACGATGTGGCTCACCTTCGCCACCTTCGTCGGCTACGCGGTCGTCTACACGGTGCTTCTGAAGCCGATGACGCCGCAGAACATCGTCATCGGCGGTGCCTCCGGTGCGATGCCGCCGGTGCTCGGCTGGGCGGCGGTCAGGGGCGAGGTCGGCCCGGAGGCGCTGATGCTCTGCCTCATCATTTTCCTCTGGACGCCGCCGCACTTCTGGGCGCTGGCGCTGTACCGGGCCGAGGACTACCGGCGCGCCGGGCTGCCGATGCTGCCGGTGACGCACGGCTCCGAGTTCACCCGGTTGCACGTCTTCCTCTATACGCTGGTGCTGTTCGCGGCGACGCTGCTCCCGTTCATCGCCGGCATGAGCGGGCCCATCTACCTGGCGGCGGCGATCGTCCTCGGCTGCATGTTCTGCGGTTACGCCTGGCGGCTCTGGCGCGGCTACTCCGACGCGTTGGCGAGGCGGACCTTCCGCTTTTCGATCGTCCACCTGTCGCTGCTCTTCGCTGCCTTGCTCGTCGACCACTACGTCTGGCCGTGGCTGCGCTGATGCGGTCGCGCCGCGCCGTGGCGATCGCGGCGCTGTGCCTGCTGCTCTTCGGCTGCGACCGGCTGACCGGCACGGCGAACCGGCCTGCCTTCCACTCGACCGACATCAGCGGCGTCGACTTCGCGCGGAAGCTCGAGCTTCCCGATGCCGATGGCCGCATGCGGACCCTTGCCGACTGGAAAGGCAAGGCAGTCGTCGTCTTCTTCGGCTACACCCAGTGCCCCGACTTCTGCCCGACGACGATGGCGCAGCTCGCCGCGATCAAGAAATCGCTCGGCGCCGACGGCGAGCGGGTCGAGGTGGTGTTCATCACGGTCGATCCGGAGCGCGACACGCCGGCCGTCATGAAGGCCTACGTCGCCAACTTCGGGTCCGGGGTGGTGGGCTTGCGCGGCTCGATGGAGCAGACCGCAGCAGTGGCGAAAGAATTCAAGGCCTTCTACGCCAAGGCTGCAGGCACCACGCCGGGCAGCTACTCGATGGATCACAGCGCCGCGTCGTATGTCTTCGATCCGCAAGGCCGGGTTCGCCTGTACGTCCAGTACGGCGCCGACCCGAAAGCCTTGGCCGCCGATCTGAAGCAGCTCCTCGCTGAATCAGGCGCGGTCTAAAGGCAAAAAAGAGAACGGCCCCGAAGGGCCGTTTCAATCAGCGAAGCGTGCAACGGCGTCAATGCACGTGGGCCAGCGCCTTTTTCATCTTCTTCATTGCCGCGACCTCGATCTGGCGGATGCGCTCGGCGCTGACACCGTATTCCCCCGCCAAGTCGTGCAGCGTCATGCCCCCCGAGCTGTCGTCGTTGACCTTGAGCCAGCGCTCCTCGACGATCCGGCGGCTGCGCGAGTCGAGCGCGTCGAGGGCCAGCGAGATGCCGTCCCCGGCAAGCCAGTCGCGCTTCTTCGCCTCGAGCACCTGGGTCGGCTCGGAGGCGTCGTCGGCGAGATAGGCGATCGGCGCATAGCTTTCCTCGCCGTCATCGGTCTGCGGCTCGAGCGCGACGTCGCCACCGGACAGCCGCGTCTCCATTTCCAGCACTTCCTCGCGCTTGACGTTGAGCGTCTTCGCCAGGCTGTCGACTTCGCCCTGCGTCAGGGTCGACCGGTGCGTGTCCGCCTCGGCCGCGTCGTCCTTCATGCTCTGCTTCATCGAGCGCAGATTGAAGAACAGCTTGCGCTGCGCCTTGGTCGTCGCGACCTTGACCATCCGCCAGTTCTTCAGGATGTATTCGTGGATCTCGGCCTTGATCCAGTGCATGGCATAACTGACCAGGCGCACGCCCTGCTCCGGATCGAAGCGCTTGACCGCCTTCATCAGGCCGATGTTGCCTTCCTGGATCAGGTCGCCGTGGGGCAGGCCGTAGCCCAGGTACTTGCGCGAAATCGACACGACCAGGCGCAGATGCGAGAGCACCAGCTTGCCGGCAGCTTCCAGGTCGCCGGTCGCCTGCAATTGCCGGGCGAAGCGCGTTTCCTCTTCCTGCGTCAGCAGGGGCACCCGATTGATGGCGCTGATGTAGGCATCGAGGTTTCCCAGCGATGGCACCAGTGCCCACGGGTCGCGGACGGTCAGAGCGGTGGCGGAGGAGGCAGCGTTCATAGTCGTATCAGAGTGGCTCGAGGCCCTTCGGTTCAACAAATATTAGCACTCGATGGCGTGGAGTGCTAAAGCCGGGGTCGACCGTCTCCAGGAACGGATTTGCGTCGCTCTGCCCCAGGCAATCCGAAGGCCCGCGTCGCCTCAGCTGAAGGCCGTGTCCATGCGGTCGAGCAGCTCGTCGAGGGCGCCCAGCAGCTCCGACACGTCGACCGGCTTGGTGAGGTAGCGGGTCGCCCCGGCGGCCAGCGCGGCGTCGATTTGCGGCGCGAGGGCGTCGGCCGAGACGATCAGGACCGGGATCGAGGCGGTGGCCGGGTCGCTCTTGAAATGCCGCAGCAGCTCGAGCCCGCCGATGTCCGGCAGATGCATGTCGAGCAGGATCAGGTGCGGCCGCTGCGCCCGGATCGCCGCCAGTCCGTCCAGCCCCGTCACCGAGACGGCCAGCTGAACCTGGGGTCGCTGGTCGAGGATGCCGCGCATGACCTCGACGTTGGTCTCGTTGTCCTCGATGTAGTGGACGATCCGCCGGTGGTATTCGGCAGGCCCGGTCTCGAGGGCGTCGATGGCGGCGCGGACCGTGTCGGGATCGACGGCCTTGGGCAGCCGCAGCGTGAACGACGACCCCTCCCCAGGAAAGCTGTTGACGCCGATCGAGCCGCCCATCAGCTCGGCGAGCCGGCGGCTGATGACCAGGCCGATCCCGGTGCCCTGCGTCGCCGAGCGCTCCCGACCGAGCCGGTTGAAGGGCTTGAACAGCTCCGTCATCTGCTCTGCCGTCATGCCCATGCCGGTGTCGGTGATCGATATCTCGACGCCATCGGCCGAGGTCAGCCGGCTGGCGATGTGGATCCGGCCGCCCTCGGCGTTGTACTTGATCGCGTTGCTGAGCAGGTTGGTGAGGATCTGCTTGACCCGCGTCGCATCGCCGAGCACGCCGTCGGCGCCCGGCCCAAGGTCCTGGCTGATCCGAACGTCGCGGCGCAGCGCGTCGGTGGCGACCAGCGCCACGGTCGAGACGATCAGCTCCGACAGGTCGAGCGTGGTCGTCTGCAGGCGGATGTTTCCGCTCTCGATTCGTGACAGGTCGAGCACGTCGTTGATCATGTCGAGCAGGTGCCAGCCGGCTTGCTGGATCTGCCCGACCCACGGTCGCTGCGCCGGCGCCAGCGGGTGCCTCTGGTCGATCTCGAGCAGCTGGGCAAAGCCGAGCATGGCGTTGAGCGGCGTCCGCAACTCGTGGCTCATGCGCGACAGGAAATCGCTCTTCGCCTGGTTCGCTGCCTCGGCCGCTTCCCGCGCGCGCTCGGCTTCTTCGAGCCGCAGGTGCTCCCCGATGTCCTCGACGACGCCGACGATCCGCCATGGCTGGTTGCCCGAGTCGCGCAGCAGCGTCACGGTGGCGCGGACCCAGAGGATCTCGCCGGCCCGCGTGGTGTAGCGTTTCTGGCCCCGGTACATCGGGATCTCGCCGCGCACCAATTGGCCGGTCAAGGCGTGGTCGTCGCTCTCGTCCTCGGGATGAGTCAGCTGATCCGGCGCCAGCAGAGCCAGCTCGCTTTCCGAATAGCCGGTGAGCTCGCAAAAGCGTGGGTTCGCCTGAATGATCCGGCCACCGAGATCGGTGTAGACGACGCCGATCGGCACGTTGTCCAGGATGTTGCGAAAGCGTTGTTCGCTGGCCCGGAGCGCCGCCTCTGCGACGTGGCGCTCGCCGACCTCGGCACGCAACGCCGCGGTCCGCTCGCGCACCGCGGTCTCGATGCGCCGGGTCCGCCCGGTGGTGATGAGAAGCGAGGCGCCGAGCATCGCCGTCGTGACCAACCCGGCCAGAGCGAAAGCCCAGACGCCCGGGTCTCGGGCGTCGGCCAGGTCTTGCGACCCCGCCGACACCTGCATGCCCCACTGCCGGCCGGCGAACGGCAGTGGCTGCTCCCGAAAGAAGGCGGCGCGTTTGAGCTCGCACCCGGCATGCCCGGCCAAGCGATGCAAGGTTGCCGGAGGTTCCGAGTCGACGAGGCAGAGGTCAAGGTACGCCGGCACCTTGCCGAGCAGGCGATCGAGTTGCGCATCGATCGCCAGCGACACGAAGACAAGGCCGCGCAGTGCCGTGCGGCGCTCCGCGGGCGTCGCCGCCGGCCCGTCGTAGACCGCCTGATAGACGACGACGCCGGTGACGTGCGTGTCGCCGCCGGCAGGGCCGAGCACGACCGCCGTCGTTGCCGCCGGCCGGCCGCTGTCGATCGCCGACACGATCGCCGCGCGCGCCGCCGGGATCGACAGGGCGTTGACGCCGAGTCCGCCCAGGTCGTCGCGCGACGGCTCGATGTGGCGGATCGCGATCACTTCACCGCCGGGCTCGCGCCGCAAGCCGCTCCCGGTCTCGTCGTCGGCGCCCGACCGCCCTGCCGACGCGCCCGGGCCGCGGTCGACGACCCGGTAGCCGATGAAGTTGTCGGCGCGGGCTCGCGCTTCGAAGCCGGGCAGGTCGTCGCGGCGAACCCGCTCCGCCCAGCCCATCGTGCGCACGGCGCCATTGCCGAGCCAGTTCTCGGACGATGCGCGAAACTCGGCGCGGCTGAGCTGCCGGGCGACGCTGAAGACGCCGTGCGATGCCTCCAGGGCGCGCAATGGTTCCTGCAGTTGCGCGACCAGGATCAGGGACGCGATCGACGCGTCGTGGTCGAAGGAGACGCGAAATCGCTGCGCGTTCCAGTGCTCGATCTGGACGATGCCGGCGCCGAGAAAGACGGTGACCACTGTCAGCGTCACGCCGACCGGCAGCCGCCGCGGCGCCCACGCCGACGTCGGTCGGCCGATCAGCGTCAGGGCAATCGGCGTGGCGATCAGCAGCCCGGCAAGATTGCCGATCCACGAGATGCCCCAGGTGGCGAGCCAGTCGGTCCCGGGAACCAGGCCGAAGACCGCCAGGGCGATCGTCGAGACGCTCGGCGAAACGACGCTGCTTGCGGCGCAGGCAGCGAAGAAACGGGCGACGTCGCCGGGCAGTGTCAGGGTCAGCGGCTGCCTGACGAGGCGGCGGACCAGAGCGGCGCCGACCCCTGCCTGAGCCGCGGCGCCGAGACCGAATGCCAGCGCTGCCGCCACGGCCCGGGCATCGACGTGGCCGCGCGCCGCCAGCAGCGTGGCCATCGCCGCGACGGCGGCCAGCGCAACGGCGGCCAGCATGGCCCGGCCATGGATCAGGACCGAGGCCAGCGCCACGCCGGCGGCCGGGTAGAGCGGCGCGGCAAAGCCGGCCGGGTTCGCCAGCAGCAAGGCGGCGACGCCGAGCCCGTAGTAGATGAGCGCGGTCGCTGCGAACGGGACTGCGAGCCGGCGCAATGCGCCGACCGGCATCGGCGAGGTCAGCGGCAACAAGCAGAACGCCCGGCCGCGGACGTTCGGGCACGGCATCGGCTCGCAAGCGCGAGCGCTGATCGGCAACCGTGGAGAGTCGGGCGGGGCCCGGGGGCGATGACTCGGGGCAACATCGCCTCCGCGCGGGCCAGACGCCCAGGAAGGAGGACGATAACCGGCTGCACCTCGCCGCGACGCCGTGGCGCGGGACGACGACCCGCCGGGGGGAGAGTTTTTACACGGTCGGCGCGTCTAGACGTTGAAAAGGAAGTTCAGCACATCGCCATCCTTGACGACGTACTCCTTGCCCTCGGCGCGCATCCGCCCCGCGACCTTGGCGCCGTGTTCGCCGCCATGGCCGACGAAGTCGTCGTAGGCGATCGTCTGGGCGCGGATGAAGCCGCGCTCGAAGTCGGTGTGGATGACGCCGGCGGCCTGCGGCGCGGTGTCGCCGATGTGGATGGTCCAGGCCCGCACTTCCTTGACGCCGGCGGTGAAGTAGGTCTGCAAGCCGAGCAGGCCGAAGGCAGCCCTGATCAGCCGTGCCAGGCCCGACTCGGTCTGGCCCATCTCGGCCAGGAACAGGGCGCGGTCGGCGTCGTCCATGTCGGCGAGCTCGGCCTCGGTCTTGGCGCAGATCGCCACCACCGGCGCGTGCTGGCGCGCCGCCACTTCGCGCAGGCGATCGAGGTGCGGGTTGTCCTCGAAGCCGTTCTCGGCAACGTTGGCGACGAACATCGCCGGCTTGGCGGTGATGAGGCAAAGCGGCTTCAGCACCGCGAGCTCTTCCTTGCTGAATGCGATGCCGCGCACCGGGCGGGCCTGGTCGAGCGCGGCGTTGCACTTCTCGAGCACGTCGACGAGGCGCTTGGCCTCCTTGTCGTTGCCCGATCTGGCGGCCTTGATCGAGCGCGACAGCGTCTTCTCCACGGTCGTCAGGTCGGCCAGGCACAGCTCGGTCTGGATCACCTCGATGTCGGAGACCGGGTCGACCTTGCCGGCGACGTGGATGACGTTGTCGTCCTCGAAGCAGCGAACGACATTGACGATCGCATCGGTCTCGCGGATGTGGGCGAGAAACTGATTGCCGAGCCCTTCGCCCTTCGACGCACCGGCGACCAGGCCGGCGATATCGACGAACTCGACGATGGCCGGAACGATCCGCTCCGGCTTGACGATCTCGGCAAGCGTCCGCAGGCGCGGGTCGGGCAGCTCGACGGTCCCGAGATTGGGCTCGATGGTGCAGAACGGATAGTTTTCCGCCGCGATGCCGGCCTTCGTGAGGGCGTTGAAGAGAGTCGACTTGCCGACGTTGGGCAGGCCGACGATGCCGCATTTCAGGCTCATTTAGAAGGGCTTTCGCAGCGGGTAGCCGCACAGTTTAGTCGGCGCCCGCGCACCGACAATCCAATCGATGACACGGCCCCGCGGGCGCTTGCCGCGCGAAGTCGCCGAGGCCGAATTTCGAGGAGACGCCATGACCGAATTGCAGACGCTTCGGCCGCAAGCCAGGGATCTTGGCGGCGGCTTCGAAGTGCGGCGGCTGCTGCCGCAAGCCGATCGCCGGTCGCTCGGCCCGTTCGTCTTCTTCGATCACTTCGGGCCGGTCGCGGTCGAGCCAGGCCGGCACCACGACGTGCGCCCGCATCCGCACATCGGCCTGTCGACGCTGACCTATCTGTTCGACGGCGCGATCATGCACCGCGACTCGACCGGGGTCGTTCAGCGCATCGAGCCCGGTGCCGTCAACCTGATGACGGCCGGGCGCGGCATCGTCCACTCGGAGCGGGTGCCGAAGGACCTGCTCGGCAAGCCCTACCGGAGCCATGGCCTGCAGCTCTGGATCGCCCTGCCCGAAGCCGCCGAAGTGTCGGCGCCCGCGTTCCAGCACGTCGCCAGGGAAGACATCCCCGCGCTGCGCCTCGACGCTGCGACCGCGCGCGTGATCGTCGGCACGGCGTTCGGCAGCACCTCGCCGGTCGAGACGCACTCGCCGACCGTCGCGGTTGTAATTGATTTCGATGTGGCCAGCGGCCGCGGCCTCGCGCTCCCTTCGCTCGCGCTCGAGCTCGGCCTCTACGGCATCGACCATCCGTTCGAGATCGACGGCGAGAAGATCGACGAGTTCACGCTGGCGATCGTCGCCGATGCGACGGCGCCGATGCGGACTGCGCCCACCATCACGGCGCCCCGTGGCGGCCGCGTTCTGGTCCTCGGCGGAGAGCCGCTCGGGCATCGGTTCCTGTCCTGGAACTTCGTCGCCAGCCGGCGCGAGCTGATCGTCGCCGCCGAGTCCGATTGGCAGGCTCAGCGTTTCCCGAAGATCGCCGGCGAGACCGAGTTCATTCCGCTGCCGCCACGAGGGGCTTGAGCGAAAGCGATGCGGCAGGCCGCAGCATCAGCGCGTTGCCGGCGATCGCCAGCACGGTGCCGAAGGCCGTGAACAGATCGGGCCGGTAGCCTTCGAAGAGCAGCGAGACGACCAGCGCCAGCAGCGGCGTCATCACGCCGACGGTGCCCGCCGGTCCCGGGCCGAGCCGGTCCTGCAGGGTCAGGAAGCAGGCGAACGTGAGGACGCTGCCGGCGACCGACAACCAGGCCAGCGCCAGCCACCAGGAGGCCGCCAGTGGCAGGACCAGATCGCGGCCGAGCAGCAGGCCGAGCAGCGCCGCGGCCGCGGCGCCGTACAGCATGCCGAAGCCCATGGCGGGAAGCAGCGGCACGCCGAGGCGACGGTTGCGGCTCGCCGTGACGCCGCCGACGGTCGACAGGAGCACGGCGCCGACCGTCAGCGCGGCGCCGAGCCCGCCATCGCCGTTGCTGCTCGGGCGAACGATCTCCGGCCAGAAGATCATGGCCACGCCGACCAGGCTCAGCACGCCGCCGACAACGAAGCGGCCGCCGACGACGACGCCGAAAAGCAGCGAGGTGCCGAGACCGGCCAGCAGCGGCGACCCCGAAAAGCCGACGGCCACCAGGCCCGAGGCGACGAAGCGCTCGGCGTGATAGACGCAGACGTAGGAAACGCCATAGAGAAAGCTGCCCTGCAGCGCCAGCGACGCGTGCATCCGCAGCGTCAGGCGCAAGCGTTCGCGGCGCCACGCCGCGAAGGCGAGCAAGAGTGCGGCAGCGAGCCCGAAGCGGAGCGCCACGCCGAACTCCGGCGCCAGGTCGGAGATCTGGTAGGTGATCGCGTGCCAGGTCGTGCCCCAGACGATCACGCAGAAGGCGAACAGCTGCCAGTTCCTGAAGCGGGCCACGGGCGGGGCCGATCAGTCGAACCGGTAGCTTGCGCGGCCGGGCTGGCCGGCCGCAAGGCGGCGACCGATGCCTTCGACGATGACGGCGTTCATGCCGAAGCTGATCGCGCCGCCGAGCCGGGCGTCGGCGCGGTACGCGGCCAGCGCCTCGCCGACGGCATGGCCGCGCTCGCCGGTGGCCGGGTCGACATCGGGAATCGGACAACGGGCACAGGGCTTGACCAGCTTCAGCCGCACGACCCCATCGGTGCCGTCGAGGGCGAGCTCGTCGAGGTGGTCCTCGCCGTGCGCGTCGAGGCCATCGAGCACGAGGTTGGGCCGAAAGCGCGGCAGCGTTGCCGCCGGTGCCTGCGCCACGGCCAGCCGGCGGTTCAGCTCGTCCAGCGATGCGCTCGAAACGACCAGCAGCGGGAAGCCGTCCGGCAAGGCGATGCGGGCTTCGATGGGCCCGGTCCATTGCGGGTCGGCGATTCGACGCGCGTCGGGATCGAGGCGAACCAGACGCAGGGCGCGGCCGAGGAAGTCGCTCAGCCACTGTGCGCAGAGCGCGCCCATGTCGAACGCATTAACGACGTCTTTCCAGATCCGGGCCCGGCACGGCAGCTCGACCCGATCGAGGGCGATGTGCAGCGCCAGCATGCCGGGCGCACGCAAGATCATTTCCTCGCCCTTCAGCGTCGGCTGGATCAACGCCATGCGCGGCAGCTCGCGCTGCGTCACGAACTCGAAGTCGGGCCCGGTCACCATCCAGGCGCGGTCGAGGTCGAAGCCGGTCTCGCTGAGCAGCGCCTCGCCCGGTGACACGCCGGCGCACGATTTCACGGGATAGACGTGGAGCGAGCGAAGGCTGACCGGCACGTCGTTCTGGTTGCTCAACTGCTGCCTCGGCTGCCGTCTCGGGCCGGCATTGTCTCGCGAGCGCTGCCTACAATTCGCCGGTGCCATCCTTCGACGTCAGGATCTCGGGCGCCGGCATCGTCGGGCGTGCCCTCGCGCTCGCGCTCAGCCGCCTCGGCCTCCGTGTCGCCTTGCGCGGCTCGGCTCCGGCCACGCCAGCCGCCGACCGGCGCGACGACATACGCGCGTATGCGCTCAATGCCGCTTCCTTGGCGTTGCTGCGCGACCTGAAGGTCTGGGACAGCCTCCCGGCCGACGCGAAGACACCGGTCTACGAGATGCGCGTGCACGGCGATGCCGCCGCCGCCGTCCTCGAGTTCTCGGCCTGGGAGCAGCGGGTCGGCGAGCTCGCGGTGATCACTGATGCCGCCGCGCTCGAACAGCAGCTCGACGAGGCGCTTCGCTTCGCGCCGCATGTCAGCCGGACCGACAGCGACGTGCCGGCGACGCTGGTGGCGCATTGCGAAGGCCGGGCTGCCGCGTCGCTGAAGGCGCTCGGCGCGGGCTTCGAGCACCACGCCTACGGACAGCGCGCGATCTCGGCGCGGCTGCTCGCATCGCGGCCGCACCGCAACGTCGCGCGGCAATGGTTCGGTGCCGGTGCCGTGCTGGCGCTGCTGCCCTTCGACCGTCCCGAGCTCGGCCGCTCCTACAGCCTGGTCTGGTCGCTCGCCGACGATCGCGCCGCCGAGCTCCTTGCAGCCGACGCCGACGCATTCGCGAAGGCGTTGGAAGAGGCCACCGGCGGCGGCGCCGGCACGCTGACGCTGGCCTCGGAACGCGCCGCCTGGCCGCTCGCCTTCGGCGGAGCTGCAACCCGGTGCGGGCCGGGCTGGGTGCTGCTCGGCGATGCCGCGCACGTCGTCCATCCGCTGGCAGGGCAGGGCCTCAACCTCGGCTTGGCCGACGTCGCTGCGCTGGTCGACGTGATCGGCCAACGCGAGGCCTGGCGCGGCGTCGGCGATGAACGGTTGCTTCGGCGCTACGTACGGCAGCGCGCCGGGCCGACCTGGGCCATGCTGCGCATTACCGACGGATTGCAGCGTTTGTTCGCCGACGACGCGACCCCGTTCCGCGAACTCCGCAACAATGGCCTGACTCTCGTCAATCGGCTTCGGCCACTCAAGCGCTGGCTGACGGCCAGGGCGCTCGACTCCTGATGCACACCATGACAGCCACCCTCCGCCATCTCGCCGCCTTCGTTCTCGCCGCCTGCCTGTTGCCGACGGCCTTTGCCGACGACGCGGCGATCCGCAAGAACCTCGCCGAGCGCCTGCCCGATTTTCCGAAGATCGACGAGATCTCCAAGACCGCGCTGCCCGGCATCTACGAGATCCGGATCGGCAGCGACATTCTCTACACCGACGAGCAGGGCAGCTACCTGATCGAAGGCCAGCTGATCGAAACGAAGACGCGCGTCAACCTCACCGAGGCGCGCGTCGCCAAGCTCACCGCGATCGATTTCAAGACCTTGCCGCTGAAGGACGCGATCGTCTGGAAGCAGGGCACCGGCGAACGCAAGCTGGTCGTCTTCGCCGATCCGAACTGCGGCTACTGCAAGAAGTTCGAGCGCGACCTGCAGGCCGTCAAAGACGTCACCGTCTACACCTTCCTGTACCCGATCCTCGGTGGCGATTCCGCCGACAAGTCAAAGGCGATCTGGTGCGCGAAGGACAACACCAAGGCCTGGCGCGACTGGATGATCAAGGGCACCCAGGTCAGCGGCAGTCCGGAATGCGACGTCGCGGCACTGCAGCGCAACGTCGCGCTCGGCCACAAGTACAAGATCAACGGCACGCCCGGCCTTGTCTTCGAAGATGGCAAGCACCAGGCCGGCGCCCTCGGCCCCGAGCAGATCGAAAAGCAGCTTCTCGCCAGCCGAGCCAAGGGTTGAGCCGCTGAGACGGCGCACCGCCCGCGAGGCGGTAGCGCGCCGGGCCGGGTGAATCGGCATCGTCGTGGCGTCGCTCGTGGATGACAGCGGGACGCCGCCGAGGGCAATCGGCCGGCGACAATTGGCCGATGATTCGTTACGCCATCGACGTCTCCGACACGCGGGCGCACACCTTCTCGGTCGAGCTGACACTGCCGCGGCCGGCCACGCGACAAATCGTCAGCCTGCCGGTCTGGATTCCTGGCAGCTATCTGGTGCGCGAGT
>JALYXU010000091.1 GCA_030946925.1 Pseudomonadota bacterium | reverse complement strand
CGCTTCGCGTCTACGGTGCGGCGCTGTCGCCGACGAGTGCATGGCAGATCCTCCAAGGAGTCGAGACCTTGCCGTTGCGAATGGAGCGGCACTGCAGCAATGCGCTCGCAGTCGCCCGCTTCCTGCGTGGTCACCGGCAGGTGAGATGGGTCAACTATCCGGGTCTCGAAGATCACCCCCAGCATGGCCTGGTGACACGGCAGATGCGCAGCGTCGGCTCTGCGCCGGGGGCCTCCGGCCTGCTCTCGTTCGGCCTTGCCGGCGGCCTCGTCGCGGGCAGTCGCTTCATCGACGCGGCGCAGTTCATGAGCCACGTCGCCAACATCGGCGACACCCGAACGCTCATCATCCATCCGGCCTCGACAACGCACCGCCAGCTGGACGAAACGCAGCAACTGGCGGCGGGCGTCAAGCCGGACATGGTGCGCATGTCGGTCGGCCTCGAGCACATCGACGACATCCTCTGGGACATCGATCAGGCGCTTGCGGCCGCGGCGTCCTGACAGAAAGGGCAGCCACATGAGCATCTACGAAGAAGGCCTCGGCAAGACCGCCGCGAATTTCGTCGCCCTCTCGCCGAGCAGCTTCGTCGAGCGAAGCGCCGAGGTCTTCGCCGACCTCGAGGCGGTGGTCCACGGCGCCAGGCGCTACACCTGGCGGCAGACGCGGGACCGCGCGGCACGCCTCGCGGCGGCCTTGGCCTCGTTCGGCGTCGGCCGCGGCACGACCGTCAGCGCGATGCTGCACAACACGCCGGAGATGGTCGAGGCGCACTACGCGGTGCCGGCCCTCAACGCCGTGCTCAACACGCTGAACACGCGCCTCGACGCCTCGCTGCTGTCCTGGCAGATGAACCACTGCGAGACCGCCGTGCTCATCACCGACCGCGAGCTGGCGCCGACCATGGCCGAGGCCCTGCGCCTGCTGCGCGAGCGCCATGACCGCGCGCCCGTGGTCATCGACGTGTGCGACAGCGAGTTCACGGGCGCCGGCGAGCGCCTCGGCGCGCACGAGTACGAAGCGCTGCTGGCGGCGCACCCGCCGCTCGACCATCTCGCCGGCCCTCGCGACGAGTGGGACGCGATCGCCGTCTCCTACACCTCCGGGACCACCGGCGACCCGAAGGGCGTGGTGACCCATCACCGCGGCGCCTACCTGAACGCCGTCTGCAACGCCGCCACCTGGACGATGCCGCACTTCCCGCGCTACCTGTGGACGTTGCCGATGTTCCATTGCAACGGCTGGTGCTTCCCGTGGACGGTGGCGATGCTCGGCGGCACCCAAGTCTGCCTGCGCAAGGTCGAAGCGAAGGCAATCCTCGACGCAATGCGCAGCGAACGCGTCGACCACTACTGCGCCGCGCCGATCGTCCACGACCTGCTGATCGCGGCGCCGGAGGCGATGCGCCAGGGCATCGGCCGGGTCCGGGCGATGGTGGCCGGCGCGGCACCGCCGGCGACGATGATCGAAGGCATGGCCAGGATCGGCTTCGACATCACCCATGTCTACGGCCTCACCGAGTCCTACGGGCCGGCTGCCGTCGCGGTGCGCCGGCCGGCCTGGGCCGACGCATCGCTGGCCGAGCAGACCCGTCTGAATGGCCGCCAGGGCGTTCGCTACGCGCTCGAAGAAGGCATGACCGTGATGGACCCGCAGACGATGCGCGAAGTGCCGGCCGATGCGGCGACGATGGGCGAGATCATGGTCCGCGGCAACATCGTCATGAACGGCTATCTGAAGAACGCGAAGGCCACCGAGGAGGCGTTTGCCGGCGGCTGGTTTCATACCGGCGACCTGGCCGTGCTCGAGGCCGATCGCTACGTCAAGATCATGGACCGGAGCAAGGACATCATCATCTCCGGCGGCGAGAACATCAGCACCATCGAGGTCGAGGGCGCGCTCTACCGCCATCCGGCCGTGCTGGAAGCCGCCGTCGTCGCCCGCCCGGACGAGAAATGGGGCGAGACGCCCTGTGCCTTCGTCACCCTGAAAGATGGCATGGCGGCGACGGCAGAGGAGTTGATCGCGCACTGCCGCGAGCACCTCGCCCGCTATAAGGTGCCGCGTACGGTGGTGTTCGGCCCGCTGCCCAAGACGAGCACGGGCAAGATGCAGAAGTTCATGCTGCGCGAGAAGGCGCGGCAGTTGCAAGATTAGCTGCGAGGATCGCCCGATGCCGCAACCAGCCCACGTGACCCGGCTCCGCGACGCGGACGAGGGCAGTCTGCCCGAAGACCTGCAGCCTTACTTCCAGAAGTGCCGCGACAAGCTGGGCTTCGTGCCCAACGTGCTGCGTGCCTGGCTGCTGCGGCCGGAGAAGCTCCGCACGTTCATTCGTGCCTATGATGAATTAATGCTCGGTCCCTCGGGCTTGACCAAGCTGGAGCGCGAGATGATCGCGGTCGCGGTGAGTTCCCAGAACCGCTGCTACTACTGCCTGGTCGCCCACGGCGCGGCCGTGCGCAAGCTCTCGGGCGACCCGCAGCTCGGGGAGATGGTGGCCTTCAACTATCG
>JALYXU010000088.1 GCA_030946925.1 Pseudomonadota bacterium | reverse complement strand
TGAAAAGCGCCTTCAGGCTGAGCTCGTCGCGGCGGCCGCTGACCTGCGCCGCCCAGTTCTTGGCGTCGCCGTACTCGGCCCGGCTGTCGGCGATGCCGTCGCTTTCGGTGACGAGCAGGTCGATGTTCAAGCTGACGCCGACGTGACCGGCGAAGGCCATCTCGCAGACGCTGGCCCAGAGGCCGCCATCGCTGCGGTCGTGGTACGCAAGGACGACGCCGGCACGGCGCAGCTCGCCCGTGGCCGCAACCAGCGCCAGCAGATCGGCGGGCTGGTCGAGATCGGGCACCTCGTTGCCGAACTGGCCGAGCACCTGCGCCAGCATCGAGCCGCCCATCCGCATCCGGCCCTTGCCCAGGTCGACCAGCACCAGCGTGGTGTCGCCATGGGCCAGCTGCGGCGTCCAGGCCGGTCGCACGTCGTCGAGCGTGGCGAAGGCGCTGACGACGAGGCTGACCGGTGCGCTCACCTCCTTGTCGACGCCGCCGTCGCGCCAGCGGGTCCGCATCGACAAGCTGTCCTTGCCGACCGGCACGCTGATGCCGAGTGCGGGGCAAAGCTCCATGCCGATCGCCTTGACGGTGTCGTAGAGCGCGGCGTCGTCGCCGGCCCACCCGTTGGCTCCCGCGGCTTCCGGGTCGCCGCCGCATGCCGCCATCCAGTTGCAGCTGAGCTTGACGCGATCGAGCTCGATCGGCGCCGCCAGCAAGTTGGTGATGGCCTCGCCGACCGCCATGCGTCCGGAGGCGGGCGCGTCGACGGCAGCCAGTGGCGTGCGCTCGCCCATCGCCATCGCCTCGCCGCGAAAGCCGCTGAAGTCGGCAAGCGTGATCGCACAGTCGGCGACCGGCACCTGCCACGGCCCGACCATCTGGTCGCGGCTGCTCAAGCCGCCGACAGTGCGGTCGCCGATGGTGATCAGGAACCGCTTGCTGGCGACCGTCGGATGGCGGAGAACGTCGAAGGCGACCGTCTTCAGGTCGACGCCGCCGAGATCGAGCGCAGGCAGCTCGACCGCACTGCGGCGAACGTCGCGGTGCAACTTGGGCGGCTTGCCGAGCAGCACCTCGAGCGGCATGTCGATGACGGCAGCTGCGTGCGTGTCGATCGAAGCTCGCGTGTCGAGATCGAGCGTGCCGACGACCAGCTGCCGCGCCTCGGTCGCCACGCCGACGATCGCGTACGGGCAGCGCTCGCGCTCGCAGACGGCGGCGAACAGAGGCAAGGCGTCCGGCGCGATCGCCGCGACGTAGCGCTCCTGGCTCTCGTTGCACCAGATCTCCTTCGGCGCCAGTCCGCTCTCCTCGACCGGCACCTTGCGCAGGTCGAAGCGCGCGCCGCGCCCTGCCCCATCGATCAATTCGGGGAACGCATTCGAGATGCCGCCGGCGCCGACGTCGTGGATCGCCAGGATCGGACTGGCCTCGGCCATGGCTGCGCAGTGGTTGATGACCTCCTGGGCGCGGCGCTGGATCTCGGGATTGCCGCGCTGCACCGAGTCGAAGTCGAGCTCGGCGCTGTTGGCGCCGGCGGCCATCGAGCTGGCCGCGCCGCCGCCCATGCCGATCCGCATGCCCGGGCCGCCGATCTGCACCAGCAGCGTGCCGGCCGGGAAGGCGATCTTCCGTGTCTGCGTCGCCGCGATCGAGCCGAGCCCGCCGGCGATCATGATCGGCTTGTGATAGCCGCGCCGCCGTCCGCCGAGCGTCTGCTCGAAGACCCGGAAGTAGCCGTTGAGGCCGGGCCGGCCGAACTCGTTGTTGAAGGCGGCGGCGCCGAGCGGACCGTCGATCATGATCTGCAGCGCGCTGGCGATGTGCGCCGGCTTGCCGCAGGGGTCCCGCTCCCACGGCTCGGGTCGCGCCGCGCCGGAGAGCGACGGCACGCCTGGCAGGCTCGGCAGATGCAGGTTCGAGACACTGAAGCCGGTCAGTCCCGCCTTCGGCCTCGAGCCGCGGCCGGTCGCGCCTTCGTCGCGAATCTCGCCGCCGGCTCCGGTCGACGCACCGGCGAACGGCGAGATCGCGGTCGGATGGTTGTGCGTCTCGACCTTCATGAGCACGTGCACCGTGTCGCGTCGAGCGCCATAAGGCGAAGCGCTCGACTGCTCGGCAGGCAGCCACAGCTCGATCTCGCCACCGCTCATCACCGAGGCGTTGTCGCTGTACGCGACGATGGTGTGCTGCGGCGCCAGCGCATGGGTGTTGCGGATCATCGCGAACATCGAGCGCTGCTGCGCCTCGCCGTCGATCGTGAACCCGGCGTTGAAGATCTTGTGCCGGCAGTGCTCGCTGTTGGCCTGCGCGAACATCATCAGCTCGACATCGCTGGGACCGCGGCCGAGCCCGCGAAAGGCGCTGTGCAGGTAGTCGAGCTCCTCGGCGGACAGGGCCAGGCCGAGGCTTCGGTTGGCTTTTGCCAGTGCCTCGCCGTTGTCGCGCACGTCGATGTGGACCAGCGGCTCGGCCGCTTTCACATCGAACAGGTGCGCGATCTCGTCGCGATGCGGCATCACGCTTTCGGTCATCCGGTCGTGCAGCAGCATGGCCACCGCCGCATGCTCGGCCTCGGTCAAGGGCTTGGCGCCGTGCATGGGCCCGCGCTGCAAACGAAGCTGGAATTCGGTGACGCGCTCGATCCGGTGCACCGGCAAGCCGCAGTTGCGGCCGATGTCGGTCGCTTTCGAAGCCCATGGCGAGACCGTGCCGAGCCGCGGTGCGACGACAAGCGTCAGGTCGACGGCGGCAGCTCGAAACGGCTCGCCGTAGCGAAGCAGGGCCTCGGCCCGGCCGAGGTCGCTGCGGCCGAGCGGCGCGTCGCTCCAGACCACGTGCAGGTAGCGGGCCCGGACCGAGACGACCTTCGGGGCGGCACTGCGCAGCTTCTCGAGCAGTGCCGCAGCGCGGAATTCGGAGAGCGCGTTGCCGCCCTCGAAGTGATTCAGATGCTTGCCGATGGCCATCGCGCGGGGCGGGAAACCCCCGTGGAAACCCGAGATTCTAGAGCGCCGATGCGATAATTGCGGCCATGACGATTTCGTTGAAGAGCCCAGCCGATGTCGAGGGCATGCGCGTCGCCGGCCGGCTGGCATCCGAGGTGCTCGACATGCTCGGCGCGCACGTCAAGCCGGGCGTGACCACCGACGCGCTCGACAAGCTCGCGCACGATCTCATCGTCAACGGGCAGGGCGCGGTGCCGGCACCGCTCAACTACGCGCCGCCCGGCTACACGCCCTACCCGAAATCGATCTGCACCTCGATCAACCATCAGGTGTGCCACGGCATTCCGAACGACCGGCCGCTGAAGAACGGCGACATCGTCAACATCGATGTCACCGTCATCAAGGACGGCTGGCACGGCGACACCAGTCGCATGTTCATCGTCGGCGAAGGCTCGATCGCAGCCCGGCGCCTGGTGGCGGTCACGTACGAGGCGATGTGGAGAGGCATCGTCCGGGTCAAGCCGGGCGCCCATCTCGGCGACATCGGCAACGCCATCCAGACCTTCGCCGAAGGCCAGGGCTTTTCGATCGTCCGCGAGTTCTGCGGCCATGGCATCGGCGAACGCTTCCATGAGGAGCCGCAGGTACTGCACTACGGTCGCGCCGGCACCCTCGACGAGCTCAAGCCCGGCATGATGTTCACGGTCGAGCCGATGATCAATGCAGGCAAGCGCGAGATCCGGGAGACCGGCGATGGCTGGACCATCGTCACCCGGGACCGGTCGTTGTCGGCGCAGTGGGAGCACACCGTCCTCGTCACCGAGACCGGCTACGAGGTGATGACGCTGTCGGCGGGCTCGCCGCCGCCACCGGCGTTCGTCACCGCGCACTGACCGAACGGGTCGGGACATGATCGCGATCGAACCGTCGCCGGCGACGCTGCCGGCGACGGCCGACATCCGCATCCGCTATCGCGACGGCAAGGCGGCGCTCCTGCAGCGCTTTGCACAGGCGCGGCCGACCGCGCGTGCCGCTCTTTCGCTGGTGCGCTCGCTCGCCGCCGAAGTCGACGCGACGCTGCTCTCGCTCTGGACCGGCGCCGGCCTGCCTGCCGAGGCAGCCCTGGTCGCAGTCGGCGGCTACGGCCGCGGCGAGCTGTTCCCCTATTCCGATGTCGACGTGCTGGTGCTCCTGCCGATTGAAGGCAGCGCCGGCATCGAGCGCATTCGCGAAGCCACCGAGCGCTTCATCACCGACTGCTGGGATGTCGGCCTCGAGATCGGCTCGAGCGTTCGAACCATCGATGAATGCGTGATGCTCGCGAGATCCGACGTGACCGTGCAGACGGCGCTTCTGGAAGCGCGCTATCTGGCTGGCGAGTCGAAGCTCTTCTCCGATTTCCAGAAGGCGGCCGGCGCAGCGATGGATGCCAAGGCGTTCCTCCGTGCGAAAACCTTCGAGATGTGGCAGCGGCATCAGAAATACGAGAACACGCCCTACTCGCTCGAACCCAACTGCAAGGAAAGCCCGGGCGGCCTGCGCGATCTGCAGATCGCGATCTGGGTGGCCCGCGCCGCCGGCCTGGGCCGGACCTGGCAACAGCTGGCCAACCACGGCCTGATCACGCCCTTCGAGGTTCGCCAGCTGCAACGCAACGAGGGCGTGCTGAAGCTGATCCGGGCGCGGCTGCACGTCATCGCCAGGCGCCGCGAAGACCGGCTCGCGTTCGATCTGCAGACTGCAGTCGCCGAGAGCTTCGGCTATCGGGCGGCGCACGGACAGCGCGCATCGGAGCGGCTGATGCGCCGCTACTACTGGGCCGCCAAGGCGGTGACGCAGCTCAACCAGATCGTCATGCTCAACATCGAGGAGCGACTGAACGGCCTGCAGGACGCGCCGATGCGGCCGATCAACGAGAAGTTCCTCGAAAAGGGCGGCATGCTCGAAGTGGTCAGCGACGACCTGTACGAGCGCGACCCGCGCGCGATCCTCGAGACCTTCATGGTCTACCAGCAGGCGATCGGGCCGAAGGGGCTTTCGGCCCGAACCTTGCGCGCGCTCTACAACGCCCGCCACTTGATGGATGCGACGTTTCGGCGCGATCCTGCCAACCACGCGACCTTCATGAGGATCCTGAAGGCCGGCAGGGGCCAGACCCACGCGTTCCGTCTCATGAACGAGACCAGCGTGCTCGGTCGCTACCTCTGGGTCTTTCGCCGCATCGTCGGCCAGATGCAGCACGACCTGTTCCACGTCTACACGGTCGATCAGCACATCCTGATCGTGCTGCGCAACGTCCGCCGCTTCCTGATCCCCGAGCACGCCCACGAGTACCCGTTCTGTTCGCAGCTCGCCTCGACCTTCGATCGACCGTGGGTGCTCTACATCGCGGCACTGTTCCATGATGTGGCCAAGGGCCGCGGCGGCGACCATTCGCTGCTCGGCGAACGCGAGGTGCGGCGCTTTTGCCGCGAACGCGGCATCGAGGGGGACGACGCCGCGCTGATCGAATTCCTGGTCGGTCAGCACCTGACGATGTCGCGAATCGCGCAGAAGGAAGATCTTTCGGACCCCGACGTGATCGATGCGTTCGCGGCGAGGATCGGCAGCGAGCGGCGCCTCACCGCTCTCTATCTGCTTACGGTGGCCGACATTCGCGGCACCAGTCCGAGAGTGTGGAACGCCTGGAAGGGCAAGCTGCTCGAAGACCTCTACCGGCTGACCCTGCGCGCCCTGGGCGGCGCCCGGCCGAACCTCGATGCCGAGATCGAGGCGACTAAGCTCGAGGCCCGCCTCCTGCTCAATCTGGCGTTGCTGCCGGGGACCGTGGAGGTGCCGCTATGGAGCACGCTCGCACTCAGCTACTTCGCCCGCCACGAAGCCAACGAGATCGCCTGGCACACCCGCATGCTGCTCGACTTCGTCGATGCGCCGGAGCCGGTCGTGCGGGCCCGCGTCAGCCCGCTCGGCGAGGGCCTGCAGGTGCTGGTCTACGCGCCCGACCGGCAGGATCTGTTCGCCCGCACCTGCGGTTACTTCGATGGCGCCAACTTCAACATCCTCGATGCCAAGGTGCACACGACGACGAGCGGCTATGCGCTCGACACCTTTCTCGTCGTCAGCCCGCACCTGGATGCGCACTACCGCGACCTGATCGCCTACGTCGAGACGCAGCTGACCCTGGCGCTGAAGGCGACCGGGCCGTTGCCGGAACCGAGCCGGGGCCGGATCTCGCGCCGCGTGCGCTCGTTTCCGGTCACGCCGCGGGTCACTCTGCGGCCCGATGAACGGGCCCAGAGCTGGCTGCTGGCGGTCTCGGCCAGCGATCGCTCCGGGCTGCTCTACGCGATCTCGCGGGTCCTCGCGCATCACAACATCAACCTGCAGCTGGCCAAGATCACGACGCTCGGCGAGCGCGTCGAAGACACCTTCCTCATCGACGGCTCGGCGCTGCAGCAGAACAAGCTGCAGTTGCAGATCGAGACCGAGATGCTGGACGCGATCGCCGCATAGGTGAAGATGCCCCCACGCTCGCTTCGTTCGCTGCCCCCCAGGGGGGCGCGGCCGGCCTTGGGGCGGCCCGGCGGCCGGCCGGCGTGCCGCTGAGCACCATCTCGGCGGCCGAGGCGATCTCCGGGCTGCGAAACTTTTCGTCGATCATCGACGCCCGCTCGCCATCGGAGTTCGCCCTCGATCATCTGCCGGGCGCCGTCAACTGGCCGTCCCTCGACGACGCCGAGCGCGCGCTGGTCGGAACCGAATACAAGCAGGTCGCTCCGTTCGCGGCACGCAAGCACGGCGCTGCACTGGTCGCCCGCAACATCGCGATGCATATCGAGCGCCATGTGCTCGAGCTGCCGAGGGACTGGTCGCCGCTCGTCTATTGCTGGCGCGGCGGGCAGCGCAGCAGCTCGCTGGCCGCGGTGCTCGGCCAGATCGGGTTCCGGGTGCACCTGCTCGAAGGCGGCTATCGGCAATATCGGCGCGCCATCGTCGCCGATCTCGAGCGCTTGCCGGCATTGCTGCAGTGGCGGGTCGTCTGCGGCCCGACCGGATCCGGCAAGAGTCGCCTGCTTCAGGCGCTCCGCGATCAAGGCGCCCAGGTCCTCGATCTCGAAGGCCTGGCCAACCACCGCGGTTCGGTGCTCGGTCTGGTTCCCGGCACCGCGCAGCCGACGCAAAAGGCGTTCGACAGCGCGCTCTGGAACGCCCTGCGCCAGTTCGACCCGGCACGCCCGGTGTTCGTCGAAAGCGAGAGCAGGAAGGTGGGCGATCTTCGCGTCGCCGAGCCGCTGGTTGCGCAGATGCGGTCGGCGCCGTGCGTCTGGCTGGAGCTCGCGCTCGACGCCCGGGTTGCGCTGCTGCTCGCGGACTATGCGTTCTTCGTCAGCGACACGCCCGCATTCACGGCGCGGCTCGATGCGCTCCGCGTGCTGCTGGGCAACGAGCTCGTCGATGCATGGCAGGGCCAGGCCCAGGCAGGCAACTCGGCGCAGGTCGTTCGCGACCTGCTGCTGCGGCATTACGACCCGGTGTACCAGCGCTCGCTGCTCCGCAACTACGCCGACATCGCCTCATCTGCGCTTCGCATTGCCTGGGATGGCAGCGACCGAAGCCTCGACGCCGCGGCGCACCAGGCGATCGAACGCTGTCCCTAGCCCGACAGACACGGCACGGCAAGCCGTTCAGGGCACTGGCGCGGCGGCCTACTTTCGATTCTTCAGGAAGACTTCCAGCGCGTCGGAGTCGCCGACGAGCTGGCCGTTGAAGAACACCTGCGGGACGGTCTGCGCCTTGGCGATCGGCGCCCACGACGTTGCTGCGGATCGTTCTGCCCTTCGCGGCTCTTGAGAGTGGATTCGGTCATTGGCTGGCTGTTGGTTGACATGACTGATCCGTAGCACGGGATGCCTGGCGATACCGACCGCTCAGCCCATGTGCAGGCCGCCGTTGATCGAGAAGTCGGCGCCGGTCGCAAAACCCGATTCTTCGGAGGCCACCCATGCGACCATCGAGGCGATGTCCTGCGGCGTTCCGAGTCGCCTGACCGGGATTCCGGCGACGATCTTGTCGAGCACTTCGCGGCGGATCTGCTTGACCATGTCGGTGGCGATGTAGCCGGGGCTGACCGTGTTGACCGTGACACCCTTGCTCGCCACTTCCTGAGCCAGCGCCATGGTGAAGCCGTGCATGCCGGCCTTGGCCGCGGAGTAGTTGGTCTGCCCGAACTGGCCTTTTTCGCCATTGACGGAGCTGATGTTGATGATCCGGCCCCAACCCTGCTCGACCATGTCGTCGATGACCTGCTTGGTGACGTTGAAGAGGCTGGTCAGGTTGGTCTCGATGACCGCGTCCCAGTCGGCCCGGGTCATCTTCCGGAACAGTCCGTCCCGGGTGATGCCGGCGTTGTTGACGAGGACGTCGATGACGCCATGGCTCGCCTTCACGGCGCTGAAGGCGTCGACCGTCGAGGCCCAGTCGCCGACGTTGCCCACCGACGCATGAAAGCTGAAGCCCTGTGCGGCCTGCTCGGTCAGCCACTTCGCATGGTCGCGGCTCGGTCCGCAGCCGGCGATCACCGTGAAGCCGTCGCGGTGCAGGCGCTGGCACAGCATCGTGCCGATGCCGCCCATCCCCCCCGTGACGTACGCGACCTTCTTCTGGTTCATCTCTCCACGCACATCGCCACGCCCATGCCACCGCCGATGCAGAGCGAGGCGATGCCCTTCTTCGCGTTGCGCTTGCCCATCTCGTGCAGCAGCGTCACCAGGATGCGGCAGCCCGAGGCACCGATCGGGTGGCCGATCGCGATCGCGCCGCCGTTGACGTTGACCTTGGCGGTGTCCCAGCCCATCTCGTTGTTGACGGCGCAGGCTTGCGCGGCGAACGCCTCGTTGATCTCGAGCAGATCGAGGTCCTGCGCCTTCCAGCCGGCGCGCTGCAGTGCTTTTTGCGAGGCGGGCACCGGGCCCATGCCCATGAGCGCCGGGTCGACGCCGACCGTCGCATAGCTGGCGATCCGCGCCAGCGGCGTCAGGCCGAGCTGCTCGGCCCGCTTGGCCGTCATGACGACGACACCGGCGGCGCCGTCGTTGAGGCCCGAAGCGTTGCCCGCCGTCACCGAGCCAGCCTTGTCGAACGCCGGCCTCAGCCCGGCGAGCGCGTCGGCGCTGGTCTTCCGGTTGATGAATTCGTCGGCCGAGAAAACGATGGGGTCACCCTTCTTCTGGGCCACCGAGAACGGCACGATCTCGTCCTTGAAGCGACCGCCCTCCTGAGCCGCCGCTGCCTTCTGCTGCGATGCCAGGGCCAGCGCATCCTGCTTGTCGCGGCTGATCTCGAATTTCTTGGCGACGTTCTCGGCCGTGATGCCCATGTGGTACTTGTTGTAGACGTCGATCAGGCCATCGGTCAGCATGGTGTCGGTGAGCTTCCAGTCGCCCATGCGCTGGCCGTCGCGCGATCCCATCAACACGTGCGGCGACAGGCTCATGCTTTCCTGGCCGCCGGCGATGCCGATCTCGTAGTCGCCGTCCCGGATCGCCTGCGCGGCCAGCATCACCGCCTTCAGGCCGGAGCCGCAGACGGCGTTGATCGTCAAGCCGGGCACGCTTTGCGGCAGGCCGCTCTTGATCACCGACTGGCGGGCCGGGTTCTGGCCCGAGCCTCCGGTCAAGACCTGACCGAGGATGACCTCGCCGATCTGGTCGCCGCTGAGGCGCGCTCGCTCGAGCAGGCTGACGATGACGGCGGCACCGAGCTCCGGGGCCGGGATCTTGGCGAGGCTGCCGCCGAACTTGCCGACTGCGGTGCGGGCGGCGGCGACGATGACGATGTCGTTCATGAATCTCTCCTGTCGATGCGAATGAGGCAACGGCGCTCCGGCCGCCACCGGTGACGGCCTGTCAGGCCTTTTCCTTGACGTAGCGACCGGGCGCAGGCTCGATCGGCTTCCATTTGCGGCTGCCCGGCACTTTCGGTGCGGCGATCTGCTTGCCGCCGAACGGCCGCAGCCACGCTGCCCAATCCGGCCACCAGCTGCCCGGGCGTTCTTCCGCAGCTGCCAGCCATGCATCGGCAGACTCCGGCAACACCGCGCTCTTGCCGACGCTCTTGCCGATCCAGTGGCTGCGCTTGTTCTTCGACGGCGCGTTGATGACGCCGGCGATATGACCGGAGGCGCCGAGGACGAAGCGGCAATTGCCCTTCAGCACATTCGTGCTTTCGTAAGTGCCCTTCCAAGGCACGATGTGGTCGTCACGCGAGCCGTAGATGTAGCTCGGCGCATCGATGCGACCGAGATCGAGCTTCTCGCCGCACACGGTCAGCGCGTCCTTCACTTTCAGCTTGTTCTCGAGATAGGTGTTGCGCAGGTACCAGCAATACATCGGCCCGGGCAGGTTGGTGCCGTCGGCGTTCCAGTACAGCAGGTCGAAGGGCGGCGGCGTTTCGCCTTTCAGATAGTTGCCGACGACATAGTTCCAGACCAGGTCGTTCGGGCGCAGGAAGCTGAACGTCGTCGCCAGCTCCTGGCCCTTCAGAAGCCGGCCGCCGCCGATGCTCTCGGCGCCGATCGTCAGCTCGCGCATGCGGACCATCGGCTCGTCGATGAAGAGATCGAGGACACCGGTGTCGCTGAAGTCGAGGAAGGTGGTCAGCAGCGTCAGGCTGGCCGCCGGCTTCCTGCCCCGCGCCGCCAGCACCGCCAGCGCCGTCGCCAGGATCGTCCCGCCGATGCAGAAGCCGAGCATGTTGACTTGCTCGCTGCCGCTGATTTCCTGGACCAGGTCGATGGCGCGGATCGTCGCGTCCTCGATGTAGTCGTCCCAGGTCCGCTGTGCGATGTCCTCGCCGGCGTTCTTCCAGCTGAGGACAAAGACGCGGTGGCCTTCGGCGACGGTGTAGCGGATCAACGAGTTGTCGGGCTGCAGATCCAGGATGTAGAACTTGTTGATGCAGGGCGGCACGAACAGGAACGGTCGCGCGAACACCTTGGCGGTCAGCGGCTTGTATTCGAGCAGCTGGAACAGCTCGTTCTCGAACACCACCGCGCCCTCGGTCGTCGCGACGTTGCGGCCGACCTCGAAGGCACTCTCGTCGCTTTGCGACAGGTGGCCTTGCTGCACGTCGTTCCAGAGCTGACGCAAGCCCTGCGTGATGCTCGCGCCCTGGCTCTCGATCGCCTTGCGCTGGGCTTCCGGGTTGAAAGCAAGATAGTTGCTGGGCGCGGCCGCATCGATCGCTTGCAGGACGGCGAAGCGGACCCTGGCCCGGGTCTTCTCGTCGGTCGGCATCTGCTCGACCAGCCGCAGCATGGTTCGCGCGTTGAGCAGGTAGAGCTCCGCGGTGAACGCACTGGCCGGGCTGGCTGCCCAGTCGACCGCGGCGAAGCGCCGATCGGGCACGGGTGGCGCCACGGCCGCAGGTTGCAGCAAGCGGTTCCAGAGCGCGACCGCCTCGGCGAGATAGTCGCTCTGCATCGTGCTCGGGACGTCTGCCGGAGGGCTGGGGGGCGCGACCCGCGCGGGCTCGGAATGGGTGGTCCTTTTCATGTCCTGATTATCGCCTTTGAGCGGCTTGCGAGCAGCCTCAGCCACGCGCTCGCCGGTCGATCCAGACGGCCGCCGCCATGCGGCCGGTGCTGCCGTCGCGGCGGAACGAGAAAAAGCGCGAGGCATCGGCGACGGTGCACCATTCGCCGCCGCCGACTTGCCGCACACCGGCCGCTTCGAGCCGGGCTCGCGCGAGCGCCGGCAAGTCGGCCAGCCACTTGCCGGGGCGAATCGGCCTGAAGCCGAACGGAGCCGCGGCGCCGGCATCGACACCGAAGGCCTGCACGACATCGACGCCGACCTCGAACGCGTCCGGGCCGATGCACGCACCCAGCCAGGCCTGCAGTTCGGCAGGCTCGCAGCGCGCCGCGGTGCACAGTGCGGCGACGGTCGCCTCGAGGACGCCCGCGGCCAGGCCTCGCCAGCCGGCGTGCGCGGCCGCGACAGCCCGTCCCGCCGGCGCGGCGAAGAGAACCGGCAGGCAGTCGGCGACAAGCACGGTGCAGGCGACGCCGGGTTCCGTGGTGACGCTGGCGTCGGCGTCGTGCATCGGCGCGGCCGGCGCGGCGTCCGCCGAACCGACTTGAACGACACATGTGCCGTGCAGCTGCCGGAGATAGACCGGCGCGGCGCCACAGGCAGCGGCAAACAAGGCCCGGTTCGCGGCGACGCTGTGGGGGGCGTCGCCGACCCCGGCACCGAGATTCATCGATGCGTAAGGTCCGACACTCCGGCCACCGCGGCGCGTCGTCATCAGCGCGCCGACGCGTGCGTCTGCAGACCCCGAGCCAAGCCAGCCGCCGGGAACGAGCCAGCCGACCGGAGGGCTCAAGCCGCGTCCGGACAGGCCGACGCCTGCGTCGAGGCGAAGGCGGCCTCGGCCATGCAGTTCGCGAAGACGCGCATCACCGTCGGCACATGGTCGAGCCGGCAATTCATGCGCTGGGCGTTGTGGATCTGCGGCACCAGCAGGCAGTCGGCATAGCCGGGCCTCTCGCCATGACAGAAACGTCCGGTCGACGGATGTCCGGCCAGCGCCCGCTCGACCGTCTCGAGCCCGGTCTCGACCCAGTGTCGGTACCAGCGGTCCTTCTCCTCTTCCGACACGCCCATGTCCTTGACCAGATAGCGAAGGACCCGCAGGTTGTCGAGCGGGTGGATTTCGCAGGCGATGTCGAGCGCGATCGAGCGAACCCGGGCCCGGCCCAGCGCATCGTCCGGCAGCAGCGGCGGCTCCGGGTGCGTTTCCTCGAGGTATTCGAGGATGGCCAGCGACTGCGTCAGGACCGTCTCACCGGGCGGCGTGTCGACGGCGAGCGCCGGCACCAGCTGCGAGGCGGCGACGGCCCGAAACGCCTCGGCGAGCTGCTCGTTTTTCACCAGGTGCACGGCGACGTAGTCGGCGCTCAGACCTTTCAGCGCCAGGGCGATCCGGACCCGGTACGACGCCGACGAGCGGTGGTAGCTGTACAGGCGCATCGGCCGAGCCATCAACGACCGACGAGTTCCACCTGCAGGCTGCCGACACCGTCGATGCGCGCGTTCAGCGTGTCGCCGATCCCGACCGCGGCGACGCCTTCCGGCGTGCCGGTGAAGATGAGGTCGCCGGGCGCCAGCGTCCAGGCCGCCGAGAGGTGCTCGATGATCTCGGCGATGCTCCAGATCAGCTTGCCGATGGTGCTTTGCTGCCGGACCGCGCCGTTGACCTCGAGGACGATCTTCGTCTCGGCGGCGACCGCGCAATCGGCGGCGGCGCGGACCGGCCCGATCGGCGCCGAGAACTCGAATCCCTTGCCGATGTCCCAGGGCCGGCCGAGCTTCTTCGCCTCACCCTGCAGGTCGCGGCGGGTCATGTCGAGACCGACGGCGTAGCCCCAGACGTGCCGCATCGCGTCGCTCGCCTTGATGTCGCGACCGCCGACGCCGATGGCCGCCACCAGCTCGACCTCGTGGTGCAGGCTCTTGGTCAGGCTCGGATACGGCATGCGGCCGGTCTCGCCCTCGGCAACGGCGAGGATCGCATCGGCCGGCTTCATGAAAAAGAACGGCGGCTCGCGACCGGTGAAGCCCATCTCGATGGCGTGCTCCACATAGTTGCGGCCGACGCAGTAGATGCGGTGCACCGGGAACGTGGCGCCGGCCCTGCCGGCAACGGGAACGACCGCCATCGGGGGTGCGGAAATGACATGGCTCATCGCTGAATCATGCCATGTGCCTGTCTACACTTGCCGGCCATGAGCACCGCGCGCAGCATCAAGCATTGCCGAGCCTGCGGCGCCGCAGTGGCCTACGAAACGCCCGCCGGCGACAACCGCGAACGGGCCGTCTGCCCGATCTGCGCGACCATCCATTACGAGAACCCGCTTAACGTCGTCGGCACGCTGCCGTGGTGGCAGGACAAGGTGCTGCTCTGTCGCCGTGCCATCGAGCCGCGGCGCGGCCTCTGGACGCTGCCTGCCGGGTTCATGGAGCTCGGCGAGACCACCGAGCAAGGCGCATTGCGCGAGACCATCGAAGAGGCCGGCGCGCATGTCGAGCTCGAGGGCCTGTTCACACTGCTCAACGTGGTGCGCGTGGGCCAGGTCCACTGGTTCTATCGGGCCCGGCTTCTCGACACCGATTTCGCGCCGGGACCGGAATCGCTCGAGGCGCAGTTGTTCGCCGAGGCGGAGTTGCCGTGGCACGAGATCGCATTTCGGACCACGAAGAAGACACTGGAGCTTTACTACGCTGATCGCCGCGAGGGCCGCTTCGCCGTGCACACCGCCGACATCGCCTGACCGGCGAGTGCGGCGGCCGCTTTCTTCGCGCGCACCGGCAACGACGCTCAGCGCCGTGCCGGCGGCAGGTCGGTGCAGGTCCCTTCGAACGCCTCGGCAGCCAGGCCGATCGATTCGCCGAGCGTCGGATGGGGATGGATGGTCTTGCCGATGTCGACCGCGTCGGCGCCCATCTCGATCGCCAAGGCGATCTCGCCGATCATGTCGCCGGCGTGGGTGCCGACGATGCCGCCGCCGACGATCACGTGCGTCGCTTCGTCGAACAGGAGCTTCGTGAAGCCTTCGTCGCGGCCGTTGGCGATCGCCCGGCCCGACGCCGTCCACGGGAACAGGCCCTTCTTCACCTTGACCCCGCGCGCCTTGGCTTCGTCCTCGGTGATGCCGACCCAGGCGATCTCCGGATCGGTGTAGGCGACGCTCGGAATCACGCGCGCGTCGAAAGCGGTCTTGGCGAGCTCCCTGTCGCCGAGTTGTTCGCCGGCCGCGACCTCGGCCGCGACGTGCGCCTCGTGCACTGCCTTGTGCTCGAGCATCGGCTGGCCGACGATGTCGCCGACCGCGAAGATGTGCGGCACGTTGGTCCGCATCTGAATGTCCACTGCGATGAAGCCGCGTTCGCTGACCGCGACACCGGCCGCGTCGGCGCCGACGCGGTTGCCGTTCGGAACACGGCCGACCGCCTGCAGCACGAGGTCGTAGAGCTGCTCCTTCAGCGCGCCCTCGCCGTCGAAGCGGACCAGGATGCCGTCGGCGCGCGCCTCGGCGCTGACCGTCCTGGTCTTCAGCATGATGTTGTCGAAGCGCGGCGCGTTGAGCTTTTGCCAGACCCGCACAAGGTCGCGATCGGCGCCTTGCATCAGACCGTCGAGCATCTCGACGACATCGAGGCGGGCGCCGAGCGTCGAATAGACCGTGGCCATCTCCAAGCCGATGATGCCGCCGCCGACGATCAGCATCCGCTTCGGCTGGCTCGGCAATTCGAGGGCGCCGGTCGAGGTGACGACGCGCGAGTCGTCCTTCGGCATGAACGGCAGCTTCACCGCTTCCGAGCCGCAGGCGATCACCGCCCGCTGGAAGCCGATCGTCGTCGACTTGCCGTCGGCGAGGTCGACCGTCACGTGATGCGAATCGCTGAAACGTCCGCTGCCGGTGACAACCGTGACCTTGCGCATCTTCGCCATTTGCGCCAGGCCGCCGGTCAGCTTGCCGACGATCTTGTTCTTGTGCGCGACCAGCTTCGGCCGGTCGACCTTTGCCGCTCCGAATTCGACGCCGACGGCGCCGAAGTGCGCGACCTCGTCCATCACCGCGGCCACGTGCAGCATCGCCTTCGACGGGATGCAGCCGACGTTCAGGCAGACGCCGCCGAGCGTCGGGTAACGCTCGACCAGCATCACCTTCAGACCGAGGTCGGCGGCGCGAAATGCCGCGGAATAGCCGCCAGGCCCGGCACCGAGGACCAGCAGGTCGCAGGTCTGGTCGCCGGAAAGGGCGCCCTCACCCCGGCCCTCTCCCGTTGGCACGGGAGAGGGAGAAGACGTTCCGGCTCCCTCTCCAGCCTTGGCGGGAGAGGGCTGGGATGAGGGTGGGCTCGCCGCCGCCTCGGCCCCCGCCAACGACAGGATCACCGACCCCTCATTGACCGTGTCGCCGACCTTGACCTTCAGCTCCTTCACGACCCCGGCATGCGACGACGGAATCTCCATCGATGCCTTGTCGCTCTCGATCGTGATCAGGCTTTGTTCGAGGGAGACGGTGTCTCCAGGCTTGACCAGTATCTCGATGACGCCGACGTCCTTGAAGTCGCCGATGTCGGGCACCATGACCTCGACCGTCATAGCAGCACCCGCCGGAAGTCGCCGAGCACCTCGATCAGGAAGGCGTTGAAGCGCGCCGCCGACGCGCCGTCGACGACGCGGTGGTCCCAGCTGAGCGAGAGGGGCAGCAGCAGCCGCGGCTGGAACGCCTTGCCGTCCCAGACCGGCTGCATCAGGCTGCGGCAGACGCCGAGGATGGCCACCTCGGGCGCGTTGACGATCGGCGTGAAGTAGCGGCCGCCGATGCCGCCGAGCGAGGAGATCGAGAAGCAGCCACCGCTCATATCGGCCGGCGAGAGCTTGCCGTCACGGGCCTTCTTGGCCAGCTCGCCCATCTCGGCCGAGATCTGCAGCACACCCTTCTTGTCAGCGTCCTTGATGACGGGCACGACCAGGCCGTTCGGTGTGTCGGCGGCAAAGCCGATGTGGAAATATTTCTTCAGGACCAGATGGTCGCCTTCGAGACTGGCGTTGAAGTCGGGGAACTTTTGCAACGCCGCGACACAGGCCTTGACGAGGAAGGCGAGCATCGTCACCTTGGCGCCTGTCTTCTCGTTTTCCTTGTTCGTCAGAACCCGGAATGCCTCGAGATCGGTGATGTCCGCATCGTCGTGGTTGGTGACGTGCGGAATCGTGATCCAGTTGCGCTGCAGCGCCGGGCCGCTGATCTTCTTGATGCGAGACAGATCCTTCTTCTCGATCGGTCCGAACTTGGCGAAGTCGACTTGCGGCCACGCCGGCAGGCCCGGGAAGCCGCCAGTCGAGGACGACGCCGCCGGAGCGCTCGCCGCCTGCGCCTTCGTCCGCTGGCTGCCGGCCATGACCGCCTTGACGAACGACTGAATGTCGTCCTGCGTGATGCGGCCTTTCGGGCCACTGCCCTTGACCTCGGGCAACGGAACGCCGAGCTCGCGCGCGAGCTTCCTGATCGTCGGCGAGGCATGCGGCAGCGTCCCTTGCGGTGCGCTCGGCTCGTGCGCAGGAAGAGCCGCGGTCGGAACCGGCTTCTCGGCCACCGGGCTCGCTGCCACTGCTGCCGAGGGCGCACCGATCCCGAGCGACTTCGTTGCAACCGGAGCCGATGCGGCGGCAGGCGGCGCCGCCGATGCCGCGACGGCAGATGTGCCCGTGGCCTCGAGACTGGCGATGACGCTGCCCTTGGCAACCTTGTCGCCGACCTTGACCTTCAGCTCCTTGATCACGCCGGCTTGCGCCGATGGGATTTCCATCGACGCCTTGTCGCTTTCGACCGTGATCAGGCTTTGCTCGACGGCGACGGCATCGCCGACCTTCACGAGCACCTCGATGACTGCGACTTCGTCGAAGTCGCCGATGTCCGGGACGGTCACTTCGACCAGCCGACCCTCACCCCGGCCCTCTGCCGCCGGGGCGGGAGAAGGAGAAGAAGGCTGCGCGGCTCCCTCGCCCGCGCGAGCGGGAGAGGGCTGGGGTGAGGGTCGCGGCGCCGCCGCACTGCCCTCGCCCTCCAGCACCAGCAACAGCGAGCCCTCGCTGATCTTGTCCCCGAGCTTGACGACCAGCGCCTTGACCACGCCGCCCGCGCTGGACGGAATCTCCATCGACGCCTTGTCGCTCTCGACGGTGACGAGCGATTGCTCCACCTTGATGGTGTCGCCCGGCTTGACCAGGACCTCGATCACCTCGACATCCTTGAAGTCGCCGATGTCCGGAACCTTCACTTCCACGGTGGCCATCGCGGGTCCTCAGGCGTCGAGCGGATTGATCTTGTCGGCATCGATCGCGTACCTTTCGATCGCCTCGGCGACCTTCGCGGTCGGCACGCTGCCTTCCTCGGCCAGGGCCTTCAGCGCCGCGACGACGATGTAGTGCCGGTCGATCTCGAAGTGCTGACGCAGCCTGGTGCGAAAGTCGCTCCTGCCGAAGCCGTCGGTGCCGAGCACCTTGTACGTCCGTCCTTTCGGCAGGAAGGCGCGAATCTGCTCGGCATAGTTCTTCATGTAGTCCGTCGATGCGATCACCGGACCTGCGTACTTGTCGAGCTGCTGCGCCACGAACGACAGGCGGGGCTTCTCGGTCGGGTGCAGCAGGTTCCAGCGCTCCACGGCCTGGCCGTCGCGCGCCATCTGGTTGAAGCTCGGGCAGCTCCAGACGTTGGCCGCGATGCCCCAGTCGGCGTCGAGCAGGTCGCGTGCGGCGATGCTCTCGCGCAGGATCGTGCCGCTGCCGAGCAGGTTGACGCGCGGCGCCTTCTTCGCACCTTCCTGCAGCAGGTACATGCCCTTGATGATCTCGGCCTCGCTGCCGAGACGCAGGCCGGGCTGGGGGTAGTTCTCGTTGAGCAGGGTCAGGTAGAAATAGACGTTGTCCTGCTGCTCGACCATCCGCACCAGGCCGTGGTGCAGGATCACGCCGACCTCGTGCGCGAAGGTCGGGTCGTAGCTGATGCAGTTCGGGATCGTGCTGGCGAGGATGTGGCTGTGGCCGTCCTCGTGCTGCAGGCCCTCGCCGTTCAGGGTCGTGCGGCCCGACGTGCCGCCGAGCAGGAAGCCGCGCGCCTGCATGTCGCCGGCGGCCCAGGCCAAGTCGCCGACGCGCTGGAAGCCGAACATCGAGTAGTAGACGTAGAACGGCACCATGATCCGGTTGTTCGTCGAGTACGACGTCGCCGCGGCGATCCAGCTGCTCATGCCGCCCGGCTCGTTGATGCCTTCCTGCAGCAC
>JALYXU010000080.1 GCA_030946925.1 Pseudomonadota bacterium | reverse complement strand
GCGCTCGAATCGCACCTGCGCGCCCTGAAGGCGCAGGCCGCGGGCGAGTTCAGCGACGAGATGACCCCGATCGAGGTGGTCGAGCGTGTTCCGGATCTGTCGGAAGCAGGCGCGGCCGGCATCCAGGCGACACGGACCCGTACCGTCACGCTCGACGAAGGTCCACGCAAGGACACCTCGCTCGAAGGCCTCGCCAAGCTGCGCCCGGTGTTCGCGGCGCCGCGCGACCCGGCGGGCAAGCCGACCGGAATGGGCAGCGTCACCGCCGGCAACAGCTCGCAGACCAGCGACGGCGCCGGCGCGCTGATCCTTGCGAGCGAGAAAGCGGTGCAGCAGTTCGGCCTCAAGCCGCTGGCGCGCTTCGTCAGCTTCGCCAGCCGCGGCGTGCCGCCCGAGATCATGGGCATCGGCCCGATCGAGGCGATTCCCGCGGCCCTGCGCTATGCCGGCCTGCGCCTCGACGACATCGGCTGGATCGAGCTGAATGAGGCCTTCGCAGCGCAGTCCCTGGCCGTCATGCAGACGGTCGGGCTCGATCCGGGCAAGGTCAACCCGATGGGTGGCGCGATCGCGCTCGGCCACCCGCTCGGCGCGACCGGTGCGATCCGCTCGGCGACGGTGATCCACGCGCTGCACCGGCACAACCTGAAGTACGGCATGGTGACGATGTGCGTCGGCACCGGCCAGGGCGCGGCCGGCATCTTCGAGCGCGTCTGAGCGCCGCAAAGGACATCCCATGAGCATCAAGACAGCAACCCTCGACGGCGTGGCGACGATCGAGATCGCCCGCCCGGAGAAGAAGAACGCCATCACGCAGGCGATGTACGCGCAGATGGCCGCAGCGCTCGATGCGGCGACGGCGGATAACGCGGTGCGCGCCGTGCTCATCACCGGCCAGCCCGGCATCTTCACCTCCGGCAACGACATCGACGATTTCATGACGCGGCCGCCCGGCTCGACCGAGTCGCCGGCCTTCGTCTTCATGAAGGCGCTGATGGCATGCGACAAGCCGGTCGTCGCGGCAGTCACCGGCGCCGCGATCGGCATCGGCACGACCATGCTGCTGCACTGCGACTTCGTCTACGTCAGCGACGAGGCGCGCCTGGCGATGCCGTTCGTCGGCCTCGGCCTCGTTCCGGAATTCGGCTCGAGCCTGATCGTGCCTCAGCTGGTGGGGAACGTTCGCGCTGCCGAGAAGCTGCTGCTCGGCGACCCGTTCACCGGCGCCGACGCGGTCGAGATGGGCATCGCCAGTGCGGTCCTGCCGGCGACCGAGGTCGTGGCGCATGCCCGGCGGATCGCCGAGCGCTTCAACATGCTGCCGCCCGGCGCCGTGCGCGAGACGAAGCGCCTGATGCGGCGCGGCAGGAGCGCTGCGGTCACCGAGACGATCGGCGCCGAAGCGGCGGTCTTCGCGTCGCGCCTGCAGAGCCCGGAGGCCAAGGAGGCATTCAGTGCCTTCTTCCAGAAGCGAAAGCCCGACTTCTCGAAGTTCTGAATCGGAGCGATCGACGATCAGCCGGCGGCGAGCTGGCGCGGCCGGCCGTCGCGATCGATCGCAACGTACGTCAGATTTGCCTCGGTGACCTTGACGACGTGCAGATTGGCCGGGTTGCGCTCGGCGTAGACCTCGACGTTGACCGTGATCGAGGTCCTGCCGATCCGCTCGACCTTGGCATAGAAGCTGAGCAGGTCGCCCATCGACACCGGCTGCTTGAAGACGAACTGGTTGACGGCGACGGTGGCGATGCGGCCCTTCGCAATCCTGGCCGGCAGGACGGCACCGGCAAGGTCGACCTGGGCCATGATCCAGCCACCGAAGATGTCGCCGTTGCCATTGGCATCGGCCGGCATGGGCATCACCCGCATGACCAGCTGACGATCGTTCGGCAGCGCCAGCGGCTCGGCCGACGACGCATCCGGCTCGCAGCTGGCGTCACGGTTCTCGGGCATATTGCCGGGTGGCATCGTCATGGCCATCGATTCTTTCACCATTCTTCCGAAGCCACGCTCCATGCGCCGTGCCGCACTGTCCCCACCGCCCACCTCGGCCGCGTCGCCGTCGACCGAGGGCCAGCCGAAATCCGATTGGCGGACGCTGCGCAAGCTCGCACCCTACGTCTGGCAATGGCGCTGGCGGGTCCTGATCGCGCTGCTCTTCCTGGTCGGTGCCAAGCTCGCGAACATCGGCGTGCCGCTGGTGCTGAAGCAACTCGTCGACGCGCTGGCGCTGAAGCCCGGCGATCCGCGTAGCGTGCTGGTCGTGCCGGTGGCAATCCTGATCGGCTATGGCGCCTTGCGCGTGTCGATCACGCTGTTCACCGAGGCACGCGAGTTCCTCTTCTATCCGGTCGCGGCGCGGATCGCCCGGCGCGTCTCGCTCGAGGCGTTCGAGCATCTGCTGGCGCTCTCCCTGCGCTTTCACCTCGAGCGCCAGACCGGCGGCGTCTCGCGCGACATCGAGCGCGGCTCGCGCTCGATCCAGTCGCTGTTGAACTACACGATCTACAACATCGTGCCGACCCTGGTCGAGATCACGATGGTGATCGTGCTGCTGTCGGCCAAGTTCGACGGCTGGTTCGCGGCGATCACCTTCGGCGCGCTGGTCCTCTACATCGGCTTCACCGTGACCATCACCGAATGGCGCACCGTGTACCGGCGGGCCATGAACGAGCAGGACTCGAAGGCCAACACCAAGGCGCTCGACGCGCTGCTCAACTACGAGACGGTCAAGTACTTCTCGAACGAGCCGTTCGAGCAAGCCCGCTACGACGACAACCTGCAGCGCCTCGAGAAGGCGTCGGTCAAGTCGCAGGCCTCGCTGTCGCTGCTCAATCTCGGCCAGAGCCTGATCATCGCCGCCGCGGTGACGCTGCTGGTCTGGCGGGCGACGGTCGGCGTCGTCGCCGGAACCATGACGCTCGGCGACCTGGTCCTGGTCAATGCGCTGATGATCCAGCTCTACATCCCGCTCAACTTCCTGGGCGTCATCTACCGCGAGATCAAGCAGTCGATGATCGACATGGAAAAGATGTTCGCGTTGCTCGGCCAGAGCCGCGAGATCGCCGATGCGCCTGGCGCCCAGCCGCTGGTCGTGCACGGCGCCGGGGCGGGCTCGCCCGGGGGCGCGGTGCGCTTCGACGACGTCCGCTTCGGCTACGACGCCGACCGCGAGATCCTGCACGGCGTCAGCTTCGAGATCCCGGCCGGCAAGACGGTCGCGGTGGTCGGTCCCTCGGGCTCCGGCAAGAGCACGCTGGCGCGCCTGATGTTCCGTTTCTACGACGTCGATGCCGGCCGCAT
>JALYXU010000056.1 GCA_030946925.1 Pseudomonadota bacterium | reverse complement strand
CGATGAACGAGAACGCCAGTCCGCGTTGCGCCGTGCAACTGGAATACACGCTTGGCCAGATCGATACCGAGAGCGTCGATTTCCATGATGGGCCTCCATGCCGATCGTTGAAGAACGAGCAGGTAGTCTCCCCGGAGGGAGGCGTCGGGTCCATCTCAGTAATTTGGTGCGCTATTTGGTGCGCTTCGCTGCGAAAAGCCGTTGCACGATAAGCACTTGCGATTCATGTCACTGGGCCTCGCGCCGCTTCGCGCAACTTCTTGATTTCATTGAGCCTCTTGAAGGCCGGCGTGTCAATCTGCGCCAAAAGTACGATTGCCCCAGGGCGGCACTTGCGCGACGGCCGGCTTGTCGAATCCCTTCAAGGCGTCACCGCCAACTGTCGGACAGTGCGGTGGCGCACAGACGGCAAGTGTCTTGGGGAGCACCGTGTCAGTCCGTAAGGGGGCAGACTGGCTGCGGCAGCCACCTCGTTGCACCTTCTCCGAAAGCTGGCGGCATGGAACTCGATCGAAAAGCCGATATCACGCGTCGACGTCTCCTCCTGGGTCTCGCCTCGTTGGTGCCCATCGGGCTCCTGATGCCGCTGGCGGTCAATGCAGCGGGCGAGGACGACTCGTTTCTCGACGTCAGCCGCGTGATCACAGGCGACTCGACGCTGTCGGCCGGCATCGCACAGCGGGTCAAGATGTTGCTCGGCACAAGGGTTTCGGGATTCGCTTCGCAGCTCGGCGATCTCGTGGAGGCGTTCCACCGAACGGGTGGCTCGCGGGATCAAATGCTGGCCGCCCTCAGCGACAGCCAGGTTCAGTTCGCATTGGCAATCGCCCGGCCCTGGTACCTCGGCTACGTCGGAAAGCCATCCGACTTCGTCCTGAAGGACGACGCTGCCTTCGCGACCTACCTCGAAGCGCAGAGCTGGTCGAAGATCGTGCACGAGGTGCCGCGGCCTACCTACCCTGGCGCCAATGCCGGATGGTGGGGTGCGGCACCGCCCGGTGTTGTCGCACCGGCCATGCCTGAAGGCATTACCCGGTGGACGTTTCATCCCGGCGGGCCCGCCCAAATCCTGACGCCCGACTCGACATGGAAGGCGTACGCCACCGCCGATCACACCAGCATCGACGCGGCGCGACTCGCGAAGCCTGGGACCACCTGATGCTTTTCAGGGGGAGCCTGGGTCGAGCGGCATCGCGCCTCAACAGGCAAGGAAAAGGGGTGCGTACACATGGCAGATCATGATGCCGATGTCATCGTCGTAGGGTCCGGATCACTGGGCTCGCTTGCGGCTCTGCAACTCGCCAAGGCCGGCAAGAGCGTCATCATCCTGGAGGCCGGCCCGGTCGTGCCCGACTGGAAGATCACTGAGAACTTTCGGGTCAGCCCGCGCAAGGGCAATCTCAACGCCCCGTTTGGCGACATACCCTATGCCCCCAATTCCTATACCCCGGGCTACCTGGACTTCGACGCCGATGTCGGCTGGGTCCCCGGCACGTTGCGCGTCGCAGGCGGAACCTCGCGCCACTGGACGGGCGTGGCTTGGCGATTCCTGCCCGAAGAAATGAAAATGAAGACGCTGTTCGGCATCGGCCGCGACTGGCCTCTTTCATACGCCGACCTTGAACCGTTCTACACGGCCGCTGAATATCAGGTCGGCGTCAATGGGGCGGACGAGACGGACTATTCCGGTCTCAATCGGGGCAGTCCCTATCCTCCTCGGTCAAAGCCATATCCAGTGCCGCCCGAGGCAAAGCCGTACGCCTTGCAGCGATTCCAGATGCGCGCGGCACAGCGCGGCTATCGCGTCGACCACGCACCCAATGTGCGGCTATCCAGGCCCTACGCCGGACGGCCCGCATGCATCGGTAACAACATCTGCAATCCCAACTGCCCGATCGGCGCGAAGCACTCCGGTCTGCACGACCTGGAGGCCGCGCAGATGGCCGGTGCGAAGCTTCGGACCGGCGCCGTCGTCGACAAGCTCGAAACCGACAGCAGAGGTCGGATCACCGCCGTCTCCTTCCTGGATCCGAAAGGCGTCCGCAGCAGGCTCAGCGCCAAGGCCTACGTAATCGCTGCCCACGGCTTCGAGACGCCGAAGCTGCTGCTCATGAACGGGCTGGCCAACCGCTCCGGCATGGTCGGCAGGAATCTCATGATGCATCCGACGCTGTCAATGGGCTTCTTCGCCGACGAGCCACTCTGGGTCGGGCGCGGCCAGTATCTGCACGGGGCGAATCTTCAGCATCGCCTGCGCGCCGATCGCACGACGGTGTCGGGTGGCTTCTATCAGTTCATGAACCACAACGCCGGCCCGGCAATGGCGTCGGCGCTGTTCAAGGAGGGCGGCAGGATCGGCGCCACGCTGGATAAAGAGTTGCGCCTGCGCTCGTCGCAGTACATGGGAATCCAGCTGCTGCTCGAGGACCTGCCCGATCCTTCCAACATGGTCAGCGTGAACCCTTCGTTCAAGGACAGCATTGGCCAACCCGGCATCCGGGTTCACTACCGGCTGAAGGACTACGCGAAGGCCGCCTTGCCCCGCACCATCGACGATTACTCGAACTGGTTGCAGGCCATGAATGCGGTGCCGCAGGAAATCCCGGGCGCCCATTGGTACAACCAGCACCACATCATGGGCACGGTGATCATGGGGTCCGACCCCTCTGATTCTGTCGTCGACAAGGATCTGCGGTGCCACGACCACGACAACCTCTTCCTGGTGACGACGGGCGTATTTCCGTCAGTCTCCTGTGTCAATCCGACGTTGACCGGGATGGCCTTGGCCGTCCGCGCCGGCCGACACATCGCGACTGAGGTTTGACCGTGCGAAGCGTGGTTCTCCTCATCGCGCTGTCGCTTGCGCAGCTGGCGGTCGCCGCCAACGCACCCCCGGTCACTGCAGATCCGGCCCTCGTCGAACAGGGTCGCTACCTGGCTGCGGCGGGTGACTGCGCTGGCTGTCACGGCCCCCTGCTCAAGGGCGGCGACCCGGTCCCGACGCCGATCGGCTCCATCTATGCCAGCAACATCACGCCCGATCGATCCACCGGCATCGGATCGTGGACGCTCGAGCAGTTCTCCGACGCGCTGCGCAAGGGTCGCGCGCCCGACGGACATCTGTATCCGGCCATGCCCTATACGGCGTACACGGGTCTCAGCGACTCCGACGTGCGCGCACTCTATGCCTACGTCATGCTCGCCGTGCCTGCTGTCTCGAACCGACCGCCGGCGAGCGACCTGCCCTTTCCGTTCTTTCGCGCGGCAATGGCACCTTGGAATGCCTTCTTCTTGACCCAGGGGCAACCGACAGGGGCCGTATCGGTCAGCGGCGAGCAGCGGCTACGGGGTCGCCTGCTGGTCGAGACGCTCGGTCACTGCTCGGCATGCCACTCGCCGCGTGGCACCTTCATGCAGCAGCGAAGCGATCGGCATCTGGCAGGAGCGATGGTGGGCGGGTGGTGGGCACCGAACATCACGCCCGACGCGACCGGAATCGGCGGCTGGAGCGATGAGAAGCTGGCGACCTTCCTGCGCACGGGTCACATCGATCTTGCGGTGGCCGCAGGCGGCATGGGCACCGTCGTCTCGCGTAGCCTGAGCAAGCTGACGACGGGCGACATCGATGCCGTCGTCGCCTACTTGCGCGCGGTACCGCTGGTGGCGTCGCAGCAACCGGTTCGCAGCGACACGGGTACCGCGCCGGTTGCCGTAGCCGCGATCGAGAGCCCGACGGAGCTGTCCGACTGGCAAGCGCAGCTCGGTCACAGCACGCGTCAAGGCGACGTGCTTTACCAAAGCGCGTGCGCATCGTGTCACGGGGTCGATGGCAATGGATCTGCCGGCCTGGAGCATCCGTCGCTGCATCTGGTCAACAGCGTCGGCAACGCCAGCGCCGCGACACTGGTACAGGTGATCGCGCACGGTGTCGATCGCACCGTCGGCAATCGACATGCGCTCATGCCGCCGTTTCGCTCGGCCCTGGACGATGGGCAGATCGCCTCGGTTGCCAACTTCGTGCGTACGCAGTTCGGTGGTGTCAAAAGCGACTTGAGCGACTCGCAGACCGCGGCGATCCTCGATGGCGAAAACGCTACCCCATGGCTGATCCGGTACGCAAAGTCGCTCGCCATCGCAGCGATCTGCGTCTTCGGTCTCATTCTGTTGCTGATCGTTTGGCAAGCATCGCGCGCATTCGCGAGGCGGCGTTCCTAAGGCAAAAGCGGCGATCAACGCCTTGGTGGCGTCGAGCACGAGCAGGTTCATGTTTGCCGTCCCTTGAACTCTTGCCGCACGGCGGGCGGCACGGGTGTGAAACCGGGACCTGGCACTTGAGCCACGCCTTGCGAGGACGGGTTCCGAAACATTCCGCGCCGAATCCGGATGCTCCATCCTGGCAGCGAACATGGCAGGGTGATTAACCCGGTCGCTTTCGGCCGGTCGCCGGGACCAGAGCCACCCTCCTGGGAAATGGGGATGCGCTCGAGGTCGGCGGCGTCATCGTGCGGTGGCGCACCGACGATGCACGGAAGACCTGTCAGCCTTGCCTCGGACGAGCCTCGACAGAACGCTGCCGGCGTTGCCTCGCAGGATCCCGACGAAGGAGCTTTCAGAATGTACAAAGACCAGATATTGGCGCGAGTCGAATTTTCGTCGCTCGCGAAGTTCGTGGCCGACGTGCGCGTATCCCGGCCGCAAGCCTGGCGCAGCGTCGAGCGCCTCAAGCCCGCCTGCGCCCTGGAGGCGACACCGTACTCGTCGCGACACTGCGATACGGACGACCTGTCGTCTGCGCGGACGCTGCAGGACCTAGGAAGCGGACCCGGGCAAGGCTTCGATGTTTCGGGCCTGGCGACGTGGCTGTCTGCGCCAGACGTGTGGCCGTCGCGTCGGGATTCGGACGATCTCGTCGTCTGCGAGGCCTTCTTTGCCCTGCCTGCAGCAGGAACCGACTGGTTCGTCGCCGAATGATGGGCGCACGTGCGGTCCGACCACCGGATGATCGGAGCGGCCGGCCCGAGAACCATCTGCTCGCTGCGATGCCCGAAGCCGAATACAGGCGCTGGGCGCAGAACCTCGAGTGGGTGGACATGGAACTGGGCCAGGTCATTTGCGAACCCGGGGCCGAACTGCCCTATGCCTACTTTCCTGTCACAGCGATCGTCTCCCTGCTCTATGTGATGGAAGACGGGGAATCGGCGGAGATCGCCCTCATCGGCAACGATGGCTTGGTGGGCGTGACCTTGTTCATGGGTGGCAACTCGTCGACGATCCGTGCGGTCGTGCAAAGTGCGGGCAAGGGCTACCGCCTCCCGGCAAGCGCGCTGGAGGCCGAGGTCGCTCGCGGCGGCGCGACGCTTCGTCTTCTGCTGCTGTACACGCAATCGCTCCTGACACAAATGACCCAGACGGCGGCGTGCAACAAGCATCACAGCCTCAACCAGCAGTTCTGCCGGTGGCTCCTCCTCAGCTTCGACCGCCTGCAGGGCGATGCGATGGTCATGACGCAAAAGCTCATTGCCAAGATGCTCGGAGTCAGCGGAGGTGAAGTCACCGTGACGGCGACAGCCGTGCAGGCATCGGGAGCCATCAGCTATCGGGATGGACGCATCAAACTGCTGGACCGCGCAATTCTGGAGGCGTCCAGCTGCGAGTGCTACGGGGTTGTGAAGCGGGAATGCGACCGGCTTCTGCCCAAGCGGGCCGACCGGCTCGTCGAAGTTATCGGCGCCTGAGATTCGACCGGCTTTTTCGCATGGAGGGTCGGCAAGATGAATATCGACCTGCGTCCTGGGTCTGATGTGGCGCGCTGAGCCCATCTTGGCGCGGCACCGCACAGACTCACTATGCAAGAGCGATGAGACTTCTCATCTGATCGCTCCTTTGCGCGCGAGACGTCGCCGTCGAATGTCGTTTGCAGACAGGCAGATCCGCATTACTTCCTTTATTTCCGGGAACATCGCTCGTGCAGTCATCCGATTTCTGGACCACCTTCCTGGATGCTCAAATCCAGTGGCTCGGCCATGGATTTTCGGGCCTCAGCGGCTGGGCGATCGTGGCCTACACGCTGCTGATGACCCACGTCACCATCGTTTCGGTAACGGTGTTCCTGCATCGATCGCAGGCGCACCGGGCACTCGCGCTTCATCCGGTGGTCAGCCACTTCTTTCGACTGTGGCTATGGCTCACCACCGGCATCGAAACCAAACAGTGGGTGGCTGTCCACCGCAAGCACCATGCGCGCTGCGAAACCGTTGAAGACCCGCACAGTCCGCAGACTCGGGGCATCCGGGCTATCTTGCTCACCGGCAGCGAGCTTTACCGCGCCGAGGCGCATACGCCGGCGACGGTCGAGCGGTTCGGGAGGGGAACGCCGGCCGACTGGCTCGAGACGCACCTCTACGAGCGCCACAGCTGGCAGGGCGTCGGCGTCATGCTCATGATGAACCTGTTCCTCTTCGGCGCGGTCGGCGCCGTGGTCTGGGCCGTGCAGATGCTTTGGATCCCGATCATGGCCGCAGGCATCGTCAATGGCGTCGGCCACTGGTGGGGCTACCGCAATTTCGAATCGCTGGACGCGAGCCGGAACTTCTCACCCTGGGGAATCCTCATCGGCGGCGAGGAGCTGCACAACAACCATCACACTTACCCGGCGTCTGCCAAGCTATCGGTCAAGCCCTATGAATTCGACATCGGCTGGGCGTACATCCGGCTGTTGGAGGGGCTGCGTCTGGCCAGCGTGAACCGGACCGTGCCGCACCTGCGCTTCGGACCGCGGCAGGCGACCGTGGACGCTTCCACGCTCACCGCGGTCGTCAATCATCGCTTTGAGCTGATGGCGAAGTACGCGCGCCGCGTGCGCGCCGCCACCGTGGTTGAACTACGCCGTCCTGCTGTCAAAGGCGATGATTCCGGCCGCCTTTCGATCATGCGACTTGCCAAGCCCTGGCTGCACCGGGATGCAGCCAGGATGCCACCGCATGCGAAGGCGTACGTGGCCCGCGCCCTCTCGATCAGCACCCAACTGACCGTCTTGATCCAGATGCGCGAGAAACTGCAGAGCCTGTGGACTTCCACGAATATCTCCAAAGAGCAGCTCGTCGCGGATTTGAAGTCTTGGCTTTACGAGGCCGAGGAGAGTGGAATCTCGCCGCTTAAAGAGTTTGCGCTGAGCTTGAGATCGGTCAAAGCTGAACGGAGGGTCCCATTTCGTGAGGGATGCGCCACAGCTTCTCCGCTGATCGACACAGCTGCGACGACCGTCACAAGTTGGCACTTCTGACGTTGCAGCCCCGATCAGTGGGCTTTTGCCATGCCTTAGCCGCCTGCGACGGGCACCACCGAAGAAAACGACATGAAAACCGCACATACACCGGACCGGCTCACCCAGGCCAGCCTCGACGAATTCGCATCCTTCGAAGGGCGGCCGTGCCTGTCTCTCTATCAGCCGACCCATCGCTCCCACCCTGACAACCAGCAAGACCAGATTCGCTTTCGCCACCTGGTCAAAGCGCTGGAGACGTCTCTTCGGCCTCAGCACGAAGCAAAAGCCGTCACATCTCTGCTCGAGCCATTCGAGGCCCTGGCCCGGGACCACGACTTCTGGAACCACACGCTTGACGGCCTCGCCGTGCTGGGCGCGCTGGGTCTGTTTCGCGTTTTCCTGCTGCAGCGGTCCATGGCCGAGGTGGCCGTGGTGGCCGACAGCTTCCACACCAAGCCGCTGCGCCATTTCCTCCAGTCGAGCGCACGGTATCAGGTGCTGGCGCTGAGCCTGCACAAGGTGCAACTCTTCGAAGGCGATCGCAACGCGCTTGATGCGGTGGCGATGGCTGCCGCCGTGCCGCGAACGATGATTGTGGAACTGGGAGAAAAGCACACGGAGCCGCACACGACCGTGTCGTCGCATGGCGGCCTCGGCGCCGGCCACGGGCCCATGCACAACGGCCAGGGCGGGAAGAAGGACGAAATCGACCCTGAAGCCGCGCGCTTCTTCCGCGAGGTCGACCGTGCCGTGTTGGAACACCACTCGCGTCCCTCAGGCCTGCCTTTGATACTGGCGGCATTGCCCGAACATCACCACGCGTTCCATGAGCTGAGCCACAACCCCTTCCTGATGGCCAGTGGCGTGATGGTCGATCCCAAGGCCCTGACGCATGACGAGCTGCGGCAGCGCGCCTGGGACGTGGCTGCACCGCAGCAGGCGGAGCAGCAGGCCGCTTGGAGCGATGCTTACGCAGTCGCCGCGGGACGGGGCCTGGGCAGCGAGAACCTGGCTGAGGTCGCCCACGCGGCGGTCGCCGGCCGAGTGGCCACGCTGCTGATCGAGGCCGAGCGGGAGGTCGCCGGTCGGATCGACGCATCGACCGGGCGCATCGATCCTGGCGTGCTCGGCAACCCGCGCGTGGACGACGTGCTCGACGACCTCGGTACGCTGGTCGAGAAGATGGGCGGCGAGGTCCATGTGCTGCCGGCCGGGCGCATGCCGTGTCGCACCGGCGCGGCAGCGAGCTTTCGTCACTGAGTGCGCGCGCGTCCCAAGACCCCAAGGAGAAGTCCATGAAGATCCAGCTCAACACCGACGTCCACATCGACGGCACCGAGGCACTTGCCGCGCAGGTGACCGCCAGCGTCGAGCACGCGCTGAAGCGCTTCAGCGAACATGTCACCCGGGTGGAGGTCCACCTGAGCGACGAGAACGGCGACAAGAGCGGGCAGCACGACCAGCGCTGCATGATGGAGGCTCGTCTCGAAGGCCGGCAGCCGGTGGCGGTGACGGAGCACGCAGCGACGCTGGAGCAGGCGGTGCATGGCGCCGCGCAGAAGCTGGCGCATCTCCTGGACAGCACGCACGGGCGGCTGCACGACCATCGCGAGAAAACGTCGGGCCTGCCCCTGGCGGGAACCGACCCCAAAAATTGGAGCGACAGCCCCGTGGAATGACGGACCCCACGAGGGCGGAAGTCGGGAAGTTGACGCGCGGCGCCGCGACGCGTTCAGGTGAGATCAGCTGCAGCACCCACCCTTGGAATGGCTTGCGCTTGCAGTTCCGTCGGCCACGACACCGTAGCCGGCACCCTTTACGGCCGATTGCAGTCGCTCCCGCGATGTCAGCTTTTCGTCGAAGTTCACGGAAGCCTTGCCGGGCAGCGATACATCCACGTGTCCGACACCGGGCACTGCGGTCAGTGCCTGGGTCACTTTGCCGACGCAACCGCCGCAAGTCATTCCGGTCACGTTCATCGTTTCTGTTTGCATGGTGGACCCTCGATGGTGAAGTGTGCGATTGAAGCGAAGTTCCGCTCCTCTTCACGATGACCGCATTGAACTGAGGTGTCTGTACGCTGCACCACGAAGCCGCTCCCGCACCCTCTCCCGCGCAATCTCTCGAGATCGCCGGTGACGCTGGGACAATCTCACGTCGACCTCGCGAGCCGCCCACCGCCGTCGGCGATTCGCGTTCCGGACGCGCACCCGGCGCGACCTCGTACGTCAGGCCGCCGTGTTCTCGACGATCGAATTCACCTCGGCTCCGACGAGGACAGCGATGCCCGACAGGAAAAGCCACATGAGCAGCACGATGACCGCCCCCACCGAACCGTAGCTGAGGGTCAGGGTGTCGAAGACGCTCAGGTAGAGCTTGAGCCCGAACGATCCCAGCAGCCAGATCGCCACCCCGGCGAGCGTGCCGGGCATCAGCCAGTGCCATTTCCGGTGCGCGAGGTTCGGCCCCCAGACGTAGATCAGGTTGAACGCCGCCAGCACGCAGCCGAGGACGAACAGGCCGGAAAGAACGCGCCAGATCCAGGCGACGAAGCCGCTGCTTCCCCACCGCTGAACAGCGAGGTCGCTCAGCTGCCCGCCGTACACCAGGAGCAGCAAGGCCCCTGCAAAGAGCAGCAGGCAGGCCACCGTCAACCCGGAGGCCACCAGATAGGTCTTCCACCAGGGCCTCGATTCGGCGGTCTCGTAGGCGTTGTTGATGCCCCTGACGACAGCCAGCATTCCCTGGGAAGCCGACCACCAGGTAAAGAGCAGCGCGGCGGAGAGCTCGAGGGCGCCGCTGCCCTGGCTGATTTCGCCGAGCGTCGTGTCGATGAGTCTGGAGGCGGCCACCCGAGGCACGACAGCCCCAAGGTAGTGGCGCAAGGTCTCCTGGAACGCATGCCCCGACTGCAGGAGCAGTCCGAGCAAGGTGATCAGGACGAGCAGCAGCGGGAAAATCGAGAAGAGAAAGTAGAACGAAAGCATCGCCGACTGGTCGAGCACGCGATCCTTCCAGAACCGCTCCCAGGTACGCCCGAGCAGGTCTCTCCAGCCCAATCGAAGGTGCATCGGCCACCGATCCATTCGAATACCTCGGTTCGCAGGTGCGAAGCGCCGCGCGCAGTGGGCACCTCGCTGAACGACGATGTGTGTGTGCTACCAAACAGGCAAGCCGCACGACACACGATGAGAATGGTGGGAAGTCTCGCGCAAAAGCGCAACCTCGCACTGAAGTAGTGTCTACGGCAACCAAGACGCGCGCCAGCGCAGCGGCGAAGACGGTCACGTCGGCCGCCGGTCCCGTGACGGAGATCAACCGGTTCGGCTACGTCGCCGCGGCCATCGCCGCCGTCGGCGGGCTGCTCTTCGGCTCCGACGCGGCGTCGTTTCCGGCGCGATCCTGTTCGTCAAAAGCGACTTCGCCCTCCCGCCCACCATGGAAGAGATCGTCGTCAGCGCGGTCCTGGTCGTGCGCCGCGTCGAAGTGCACGTCGATGCCAGACTGGACTCATCGTGTCGACAAGCGCGAAACAGCGGTCGATCAAAAGCAGGAAGCGCAGGCGGACCTGAACCGCTCAAAGTCGGCAAATTGACCCATGGCGCCTCGAACACCGCGCGTAAACAGCAACGTGATGCGCCGCGCCAGTCACCACCGACATCAAGCTGTCGCCGTCGATGCCGCGGCAAAAGGCAATTTCACTAGCCGACGACTGTGCGGGAAGCGCGTGGGTACCGCGACAGGTGGCGCAACGCGGGAAACACCATATAGGAGAAGAACACGGCGAGCAGGAAGATGAAGACGGTCTTCCTGATCGAATAGGCCAGGAGGAACATCAAGACCGCGAGGGTGACAGTCCAGGCGGCCTTGGCGGCGCGGCGATCGAAGCAACATGGATGGCCTGGGCTCTGTGACGTTTACGTCAGGTGTCTCTGCCACGCGTCGCTGCCGACCTCGTGGCGGTCAGCCGCCGCGATGGCATCACGGATCTTGTTGTGGTCGCGCAGGGCGTCATTCGCCTCCTCGGCGTCTTCGTCGGAACGCTCGAGAAGCCGCGGACAGAACACGCTCTCTTCCGCCGAAGCATGGGTCTCGAGATGGCGCGCCAGCGGCCCCCAGACAGCATGCAGGTCGGCCTTGCGCGCATCGTCAAGAGCGGTGAAGCGGCACCGGAACCACTCGTGGTCGGCGAGGATAAGGGCGGTGATATCGATCATGAAACTCCTCTGGGCCTCTTGGCCATGCCATCGACGCGCCGGCCGTGCCGAACAGTGCGTCGTAGGTAGTGACTTGCGCCGCCGCATTTCGGGGGGGCTGGCGCTGCACCCGGGTCGCCGATCACATTCGAGTTCTCGATCCTCCACCCGCGTTGCTGGTCTCGGCCGTGCCGGTCGATGCCTACCTGCCTTGTAGCGGACCGCCG
>JALYXU010000023.1 GCA_030946925.1 Pseudomonadota bacterium | reverse complement strand
TGGCCATCGCTAGGGACTGAGGTTGGACTTGAGGATGCGGCGGGCCAGCGTGGCCCGATGTACTTCGGAGGCACCGTCGTAGATCCGGAACGGCCGCAGCTCGCGCAGGATCATCGAGACCGGCGTGTCCTCGGACATCCCGAGCGCGCCCATCATCTGGGCGGCACGGTCGGCGACCCGGTAGAGCGCCTCCGAGACGAAGACCTTGGTCATCGCCGAGACATGCTTGACGTCGGCGCCGGCATCGAGCAGGCCGGCGACATGACGCGTCATCAGCCGGCTGGCGTGGACGTCGATGTGCGCATCGGCCACCATCGCCTGCACCTGCTGCAGGTCGGCGAGCGGGGCGCCGAAGGAGTGTCGTTCCTTGACATAGCGCTGGGCGATTTCCATGGCGCGCACGGCGCGGCCGATGAAGCGCATGCAATGCGAGATGCGCGCCGGCTCGAGCCGTGCCTGCGCGTAGGCGAAGCCGAGGCCGACCTCGCCGAGCACGGCATCGTTGCCGATCGCACAGGCATCGAAAGCGATCTCGCCGTGGCCGCCGATCTGGAAGCCATCGATGCTCGGGATGTGGCGCACCAAGTGGTAGCCCGCACTGTCCGTGTCGACGACGAACAGCGTCGGGCCGTCGTCGGTCTGCGCCAGGACGATGGCGAACGCGGCGCCGACGGCGCCGCTGATGAACCACTTGCGTCCGCTCAGTGTCCAGCCGCTCGCGGTCCGCTCGGCGCGCGTGGTCAGCATCGACGGGTCGGAGCCGGCGCCGGGCGCGGGTTCGGTCATCGCGAAGCAGGAGCGGATGCGGCCGTCCACGAGCGGCCGCAGGTAGCGCGCCTGCTGCTCGGGCGTACCAAGCTGCAGCAGGTTGATCATGTTCGGCTGATCGGGCGGCGCGCAGTTGACGGCGATCGGCCCGAGGAAGCTCCGACCGAGCTCTTCGAGGACGACGGCGCGCTCACACCACGACAGCGCCAGGCCACCCCATTGGCGCGGTAGCTGCGGCGCATACACACCGGCGGCCTTGGCTCGCTCGCGCAGCTCGTGCGCCACCTGGTCGAGCCGGTCGAGGTCGTGCGCGAGGTCGCGGTGCTCTCTCGGGATGCATTCCTCCTCGACGAAGCGGCGCATCCGTTCGCGCAAGCCGTCGAGCTCCGGCGGCACGGCTCCGGGCGCTCCGGGATCGAGCGCCGCCGGCGGCTTCATTCGAGCGTCGTCCCGGTCGACTTGATGAGCGCCGCCCATTCGGCGGTTTCCTTGTGGATGAGATCGGCGAACTGTGCCGGCGTGCTGCCCACCGGTTCGGCGCCGAGCGAGATCATCTTCTCGCGCACTTCGGGCATGGCGAGGATCTTGATCATCGTCGCGTGCAGCTTGCCGAGGATCGGCTGCGGCGTGCCGATCGGCGCCATCAGTCCTTTCCATGCCATCACGACATAGCCCTTCAGCCCCGACTCGGAGATCGTCGGAATCTCCGGTGCGGCCGCGGCGCGCTTGTCGCTGGCAACGGCCAGAGCGCGAAGCTTGCCGGCCCTGGCTTGCGGCAGCAACGCCGGCATGTTGTCGATGGCCATCGTCACCTGGCCCGAAATCAGGTCGTTCAGCGCCGGGCCCGAACCCTTATAGGGGATGTGCTGCATCTTCAGGCCGGCCATCTTGTTCATGAGCTCACCGGCCAGATGCGCGGGCGAGCCGATCCCCGGCGAAGCGAAGCTGATGCCGTCCGGATGGGCCTTTGCATAGGCGATGAATTCGCCGACCGTCTTCACCGGGATCTTCGGATTGACGACCATCAGGTTGTGCTCGACCTGCAGCTGCGTGATCGGCACGAGGTCTTTCGCCGGATCGAAGCTCATGTGCTTGTAGAGGCCCGGGTTAACGACGATCTGCCCGGCGGCGGCGAGAAGCAGCGTGTAGCCGTCGGCCGGAGCGTGGGCCACGATCTCTGCACCGATATTCCCGCCGGCGCCGGCGCGGTTGTCGACGATGACCATCTGGCCGAGCTCGACACGCATCCGCTCGGCGAAGAGCCGCGCGGTCAGGTCGGCCGACCCGCCAGGCGCGTAGCCAACGACGAGCCGGATCGGTTTGCTGGGGTAGGCCTCGTCGGCAAGGGCCAGGCGCGGCACGGCGCAGAGGCCGGCGATGCAGGCGAGCGCTCGGCGGCGGTCCGGGCTTTCGGGTTGGCGTGAGGTCATGCAATGTCTCCTGGGTGGATGGCTGCGCCGCTTGCCGGCGGGGTGGGCGCCGTGCCGGCTTGGCGTGGCTTGATGAGCGCGTCGAGCGCCCGCACGCCGCGGCCCGCCGGCAGGACGGCGAGCGGGTTGACGTCGAGCTCGGCGAGATGGTCGCGCAGATCGACCGACAGCGCCGACAGCCGCAGCAACGTGTCGACGACGGCCGCGACGTCGGCCTTCGGCCGGCCGCGTGCGCCGTCGAGCAGGGCGAAGCCGCGCAGCTCGCGCAGCATCGCCTCGGCATCGCTTCGCGTCAGCGGCGCGAGGCGAAACGACACGTCGTTCATGACTTCGGCGAAGACGCCGCCGAGACCGACCATCACGGCGGGTCCGAACAGGGGATCGTTCTGCACGCCGAGGATCAGCTCGACCCCGCCGCGCACCATTTCCTGCACCGAAACGCCATCGATCGATGCCTGCGGCGCGTAGGCGCGCGCGCTGGCGACGATCTCTACGAACGCACTCCGCACCGCCGCCTCATCGACGAGATCGATGCGCACGCCGCCGGCCTCGGTCTTGTGCGGGATCTCGCTCGACTGGATCTTCATGACGACCGGAAAGCCGATCGACGCGGCGGCGCGTACCGCTTCGTCGGCGTCGTGTGCCAGGGTCTCCCGCGTCACCGCAATCCCGTAGCCGGAGAGCAGCGTTTTCGCATCCGTCTCCGTGAGATCGGCCGTGCGACCCGCGAGCAGCGCGTGCGCATCCGCCACGTGAAGCCGGAGCGGCTGTTCCTGCCTCCGCGCGACCAGGCGCTCACGTGCGGCGGTGAACGACCAGAGCGCGCCGATGCCGCGCGCGCAACGCACCGGCGATGCGTAGCGCGGGATGCCGGCGGCATCGAGGATCGCGTAGGCCGCGGCGTTGAGCGAAGGGTCGGCGTTCCAGGCGACGAAGACGGGGAGCGCGCGCTCGCGCGACAGGCGAACGACCTCCTCGGCGAGTTGCGCTGCGAGCTTGCCGCTCGCGGCCGCAAGAGCAAGCGCGATCATGTCGATGTTCGGGTCGGCCGCGAGGCGATCGAGCGTCAGGCGCAGCAGATCGGGATCGTTGAGCACGCCGGCGGTCACGTCGAGCGGATTGGCCACCGCGGCGAACGCGGGCAGCACCGCCTTCAGGGCAGTGGCCGTGGCCTCGCCGAGCTGCGGCAACGTCAGGCCGACCTCGCTGGCCCGATCCGCCATGGCGATGCCGGCACCGCCGGACAGAGTCACCACGGCGAGCCGGGGACCGCGCGGTTGCCAGCCCGGCAGCAATGCCTTGGCGCAATCCGCAAGGTCGCCGATGTCGTTGGCCTCGACGATCCCGGCCTGCTTGAATGCGGCGCGGTAGAGCGCCGTGGCGCCACCGAGGTTGGCGGTGTGAGAGGCCGCCGCCTTGGCGCCGGCCTCGGAGCTGCCGACCTTCCAGACGATGATCGGCTTGCCCGCCGCGGTGGCGCGTCTGCCGATCTCCAGAACGCGGTGGGCGTCCTGGAAGCCCTCGACGTAGCCGGCGATCACGCGCGTCCCGGGGTCGTCGATCATGGCGTCCATGAAGTCGAGCGACGTCGTCACCGATTCGTTGCCGGTCGAGACGTAGTGGTGCAGGCCGACGCCTTCGGCGCTCGCCAGCATCACGATCGAGTTGCCGAAGGCGCCGCTCTGCGACGTCAGCGAGAGGCCGCCGGCCGGATAGGTGGCGCCGTAGGGCGCGCCGAAGCCGACGTGGATGCCTTCGGCGATGTTCATGTAGCCCTGGCAGTTCGGGCCGATCACGGCCATGCCATGGGCACGCGCCAGCGAGGCGATCGTGCGCTGCGCCCGGGCCCCGTCCTCGCCCGATTCGGCAAAGCCGGACGACAGGATGACGGCGAACTTGCAGCCTTTGCGGCCGAGCGCCTCGATCGCGTCGGCGACGCGCTTCGCGCCGACCGCGATCACCGCGACATCCGGCGCCTCCGGCAAGGCGGCGACGTCGGCATAGCAGCGGTAGCCGGCCACCTCCTGGTAACGCGGGTTGACCGGGAAGACGGCGCCCGCGTAGCCCTTCGCCCGCAGATGCGCGATCGGCTGGCCGCTGATCGAGCCCAGGTCTTGCGACGCGCCGACCACGGCGATCGAGCGCGGCGTGAAGAAGCGTGCGAACCGGCCGATGTTCATGCGCCTCTTGACTCAGCGAGCGTCAGCTTGGCGATGTTGAGCTGATGGATCTGGCTGGTGCCTTCGTAGAGCCGGAACAGCCGGACGTCGCGATACCAGCGCTCGATCGCCGAGTGATCGGCGATGTAGCCGGCACCGCCGAACATCTGGACGCAGCGGTCGGCAACGCGGCCGCACATCTCGGTGGCGAAGTACTTGCACATCGATGCCTCGAGCGCGATCTCCTCGCCGCGGTCGCGTTGCCGCGCGGTCTCGAGGATCATCGAGCGCGCCGCGAAGATCTCGGTGCGGCAGTCGGCGATCAGGGCCTGCACCAGCTGGAAGTTCGCCACCGGCTGGCCGAACTGGACCCGCGTCCTGCAATGGGCGACGGCCATGTCGAGCATCCGGATCGCCGGGCCGGTCGAAAGTGCGGCCAGGTGGATGCGCTGCTTGTTCAGCGTCTTCATCACCGTGCGAAAGCCGTGCCCCTCGACGCCGCCGATCAGGTTGGCGGCAGGAACCGCGCACGAGGCGAGGTGGACGGCACCGACCGGCGAGCCGGCCTGGCCCATCTTCCGGTAGGGCGCGCTCGTCGACAGCCCGGTCATGCCGCGCTCGACAAGAAAGGCCGACACCCCCTTGGCGCCCTTGCTGCCCGGCTCGGTCCGGGCCGTGACCGTGAAGACGTCGGCGATCGGTGCGTTGGTGATGTAGCACTTGTCGCCGTCGAGCACGTAGTGGTCGCCCTCCCGGCGCGCGGTCGTCTTCACGTTGCTCGCTTCGGATCCGGCGTCGGGCTCCGTGACGGCGAGGCAGGCGGTCCATTCCCCGCTCGCAAGGCGCGGCAGATAGAACGATTTCTGCGCCTCCGTCCCGTCGACGACGAGGCCTTCCGAGCCGATGCCGGTGTTGGTGCCGACGCGGGCACGAAACGCGACCGAGCACTGCGACAGCTCGAGCGCGCCAAGCACCAGCTCCTCGGTGCTGAGACCGGCGCCGCCGTAGGCCTCGGGAATGCTCCAGCCGAAGAAGCCGGCGTCCCGCATCTCCTGCACCAGTGGCGGGGGAATCTCGTCCGCCTCGGCGACGCGGTCCTCGTGGGGGATCGCGCGTTCCTGCACCCAGAGGCGCGTGCGCTGAAGCAGACCGTCCAGCAATTCGCGGTTGCGAATCATCGCTCGGAGCCCTCGACTCTCAAACGCCCATCTTGTGCAGGAGCTTCTGCTCAAGCTATGGGTTGAATATAAGCCGACGGTCGACCTCGTCACCCATGACGTTGCCGAGGGTGATCTTCATCTCCGTGGACACCCCCGAGGGACCATAAGCGCGCTGCCGGGTACGACGGCTTCGGCAGCGCCGTCACGGTGCTCAGGCGACTAGCTGCGCTTGCCCAGCTTGAGCGCCATGGTGATGCCGTACAGGCCAGCCAAGCCGACCAGCGCATGAACGATCCGGCTGGGGATCGAGCCTTGGCCCAGGATGGCCGCGACGAGGTCGAAGTTCGCAACGCCGACGAGGCCCCAGTTGACGGAGCCCACGATCATCAGCACCAGCGCGAGCCAGTCGATCGGATTGAGGCTGCCCGCAACAGCCGAGTCGACAGGCGAGAGACGCGCGTTCGAAGTGAAAGAAGTAGTGGCCACGGTGTGAGTTCCTAGTGGACTGTAACGGTTGAAGAGTTAGTAGAATCACGCTCGATCGGAGGGCCGTGATGACTTTGACCGAAACCGAATTGATTGAACTGCGGCATCAAGCGAACGCGAGGAATGCGCGGGCGGATT
>JALYXU010000022.1 GCA_030946925.1 Pseudomonadota bacterium | reverse complement strand
CTGCCCGACAGCGTCTTCGCCAGGCCGCTCGGCCTGATCGAGACAAGAGAGCCGCAGCGGGCAGCGCCGAAGAGCAGCGCAGCGGCGTTGCCGAAACGCGCGGACGCCGTGGCGAGGTCGTCGCCAGGGCCGACTCGCGGCGCCGACCTGACCGCCGCGGTGCGGGCCGAGCTGCCGGCGAAACTGGCGCCGCAACTGGCGACGCTGGCGAGCGCAGCGCCGTCCGGCGAATGGGTCGTCGAGACCAAGTTCGACGGCTATCGGTTGATGGCCAGGATCGCCGACGGCAAGGCGCGTCTCATCACGCGCGGCGGTCACGACTGGACCGCCAAGATGACGACGCTCGCCGCCGACATCGAGGCGCTCGGCATCGACTCGGCCTGGCTCGACGGCGAGATCGTCGTCATGAGCGCGGCCGGGCTTCCCGACTTCAACGCGCTGCAGAACGCGATGGACAGCGCCAGCAGCGACAGCATCGACTACTTCGTCTTCGACCTGCCGTTCCATGGCGGCCGCGATCTGCGCCAGGTGCCGTTGTGGTCGCGCCGGGCCCTGCTGCGCGAGATCGTCGAGGCGCATCCGACCGAACATGTGCGGCTCAGCCAGAGCTTCGACGCGACGCCGGCGCAGATGCTCGAGGCAGCCAGGCTAATGCAGCTCGAAGGCATCATCCTGAAACGGCCCGATGCGCCCTATGTGTCGGCGCGCACCGAGACCTGGCTCAAGCTCAAATGCGCGATGCGCCAGGAATTCGTGGTCTGCGGCTTCACCGACCGGGCCAACGCCGCGGCCGAGGTCGGCAGCCTGCTGCTGGGCACGTACGAGAAAGGGACGCTCATCTACGCCGGCAACGTCGGCACCGGCTGGAATGCGCGGACCGGCCAGGACCTGCACACCCGCTTGGTCAAGCTCGAGGTCGCCGAACCGCTGTTCGATGCGGCGACCGTGAAGCCGGGGCGCTGGGCGCGACGCAGTACCGGCGGCGAGCGCTGGGTCAAGCCGCAGCTGGTCGCCGAGGTGGCGTTTCGCGAGTGGACTCCGGAGGGCCACATCCGCCACGCGGTCTATCAGGGGCTGCGCCTCGACAAGCCGGCGAAGTCGGTCGTTCGCGAGCTGCCCCGTGAGATCGCGGGCACCGCGCCGAAAGGCGACGGCTCGACCGGATCCACCGCATCGACTGCATCCGCCGACACAGCGCCGCGACGCGCCGTCAAGGTCACCAACCCCGATCGCGTCATCGATCCGTCGACCGGGCTGACCAAGGTCGCCCTGGTGCGCTATTACGAAAGCATCGCCGACCGGATCCTGCCGCATCTGCAGGACCGGCCGGTCTCGCTGGTGCGGGCGCCCGAGGGCATCACCGGCGAGCTGTTTTTCCAGAAGCACCCGGAGACGCGAATGCCTGGCCTTCGCGAGCTCGACGCATCTCTCTGGCCCGGCCACTCGGCCCTGCTCGCGGTCGACAGCGTCGACGCGCTGCTGTCGGCGGCACAGATGAACACGATCGAATTCCACACCTGGAACTCGACCGCCGCGCGCATCGACGCGCCGGATCGCGTGATCTTCGACCTCGACCCGGGCGAGGGCATCGGCTGGGTCGAGGTGCAGGAGGCCGCGGTCCTGGTCCGCGCCATGCTGGCGGAGCTGCAGCTCGAGAGCTGGCTGAAAACGAGCGGCGGCAAGGGCCTGCACGTGGTCGCGCCGCTGACGCCGGAGCTCGGCTACGCGGTCGTCAAGCGCTTCTCGCAGGCAGTGGTGCAGCATCTGGCGCGGACCATCCCGCAGCGCTTCGTCGCCAAGAGCGGCGGCGGCAACCGGGTCGGCCGCATCTTCATCGACTATCTGCGCAACGGCCATGGCCAGACCACCGCGGCGGCATTTTCGGCGCGCTCCCGGCCCGGTCTCGGTGTCTCGATGCCGGTGTCGTGGCAGCAGCTGGGCGCCTTGAAAAGCGGCGCGCAGTGGGGCATCGCGACGGCGCGCGAGTACCTCAGCTTCGAGACCAGCGACCCGTGGTCGGGCTACTGGACGCACCGGCAGACGCTCGCCGCCGGCATGGAAACGCTCGGCTACAGGGCGTAGGCCGCGCGCAACGACCGGCGTGACAAGGCACGACCCTTGCCCGTATGCTCCGCGTCCGCCCGGTGCTACAAGCACCGGCGCCCCTGACTTCAAGGAGCCCGCATGGCCGCCCGATCGATCGCCTCGCTCTCGCTCTCTTTCGGGCTGGTCTCGATCCCGGTCCGGTTGTACTCCGCGACCGAAAGCTCCGCCGCGGTCCGCTTCAACATGCTGGCCAAGGACGGCTCGCGGCTGAAGCAGCAGTATGTGTCGGAGAAGGACCAGCAGGTGGTCGAGCGCGCCGACATGATCAAGGGCTACGAATTCGAGAAGGATCAGTTCGTCCTGTTCTCGCCCGACGAGCTGAAGGCGCTGCAGGAAAGCCCCAGCCACACCATCGACATCGTCGCCTTCATTCCGGAAAAGGCGATCGATCCGATCTTCTACGACAAGGCCTACTTCCTGGCCCCCGACAAGCGCGGCGGCAAGCCCTACAACCTCCTGATCGAAGCGATGCGCCAGAGCGGCCGCTGCGCGCTCGCCAAGTGGGCCTGGAAGGCCAAGCAGTACGTGGTCCAGGTGCGGCCGGCCGAAGACGGGCTGGTGCTGCAGCAGCTGCTCTATGCCGACGAAGTCCGTTCGATGAAGGACCTCGACATCGAGAAGGTGACGGTGTCGCCGGCCGAGCTGAAGCTGGCGATGCAGCTGATCGAGCAGATCTCCGAAGACACCTACGATCCGACCATGTTCGAGGACGAGGAGAAAAAGCGCATCCTCGCCGCGATCGACGAGAAGATCGCCGGCAAGCAGATCGTCGCCAACGAGCCGCACGAAACCGGTTCCGGCGGCGGTGCCCAGGTCATCGATCTGGTCGAGGCGCTGCGTGCCAGCCTGGGCAAGGTCGGCGCCGGCAAGGGCAAGGCCGCGCCAGCCGAAAAAGCCGTCGCCGCCGCGGCGCCGCCGGCAGCGGTGGAGGCAGCGGGCAGCGAGCGCAAGGGCGTGAAGCGGGCGAGCAAGGCCGAACCGACGGTCGCCCCGGCCCGGGCGCGAGCCAAGAAGTGATCGGGCAGGCGGACAGCAGCACCTACACCTTTCGCAGCATCCAGGAGATGCTGGGCCTTTCGCGCGGCGTCGTCAGCGGCCTCATCGCTTCCGGCTTCGTCGCCCCGGGTCGTGGCGCGCGCAACGAATACCGCTTCACCTTCCAGGACGTCGTACTGCTGCGCACTGCCGTCGAGTTGCAGGACGCCCGCATCGCGCCGCGGAAGATCGTCGCGGCGTTGCGCAGCCTGCGCGCGAAACTGCCGGCGGAGCTGCCGATGACCGGGCTGCGCATCACCGCGGTCGGCAACGACGTGGCGGTTCGCGACGGCGGCTCGCAATGGCAGGCCGAATCGGGTCAGCTGGTGATGGACTTCGAGCTGGCTCCGGCGAAGGGCACGGTGGCCTTCCTGCAGCGAAGGCCGTCGCGAGCGGCATCGGTGGTCGACGATGCAGTTGCCGCCTTCAGCCGCGGTGAAGCGCTCGAAGCCAGCGACCGGCGCGGCGCCGAAGCAGCCTATCGCAAGGTGCTGGCGATCGATCCGGATCACGCCGATGCCTATCTCAACCTCGGCGCACTGCTTTGCGAAGGCTCGCGCTGCGACGAAGCGGTGACGCTCTACGACGAGGCGCTGCGTCGCCATCCGGGCGAAGCGCTGCTGCACTTCAACCGCGCGATCGCCCTCGAGGACCAGAGCCGTCCGGGCGAAGCCCTCGCCAGCTACAACGAGAGCCTTCGCCTCGACCCCGACCTGGCCGATGCCCACTACAACGCGGCGCGCCTGCACGAGCAGCTCGGCGACGCGAAAAAGGCGGTGCGCCACTTGAGCGCTTATCGGCGCTTGCAGCGGCCGCTTTGAGCGCTGCGGACGTTTCGCGCCGGAGCGCGCCGCGCCGGCGCTGAGACGGTTCCTCAGATCGGCCGCCGCGGTGCTTCCCGCAGGACGCTCTGCACCGGCTGCCTGATGAACTTGGCAAGGCCGGTGGTGCCGTGTCCGCGCGTCTCCGTGCTTGCCGGGATCAGGACGAAGCGGCCGTGCTTCACGCGCTTCATCTCGCGCTCCATGATCATCAGCTCGGGCGGGTTGCGCTCGTCGTCGGCGGCGTTGATCGCCACCAGCATCGCCTCGATGCGCTCCAGGCCCGGCGCCGCGTTGTAGTCGACCGACGACTCCCACTGGTAGAGGGTGTCGTTGGCATCGAGCGGGTAGGGTGCCGCGAGCCGGGAATCGATCAGCTTGTCGGCCAGCTCGCGCGTCGGCGCCGCCTGGTGGTAGGCCTGCGAGCCGCCGCTGGTGGCGACGCCGAAGTAGACGTTGGCGAACGCCAGCGAGCGCGGCTGCGTCGTGTAGTTGCCGCCCTGCCAGCCGGGGTCGTTGCGGATCGACTCGATGAAGAGGCGCCGCAGCATCCAGTTGCGGCCGGCCATTTCGGTCGGCTGGCAGGCCATCGGCATCAGCGCGTCCATGAACTGCGGGTGCTTCTCGCCCCACAGCCACGTGTGCATGCCGCCCATCGAGTTGCCGAGGACGAGACGAAGATGACGGACGCCGAGGCCTTCGCTGACAAGCCGGAACTGGGCCTCGACCATGTCGTCGTAGTCGTAGTGCGGGAACTTGCTGCGTAGTCCGTCGGAGGGCTTGGCCGACTTGCCGGTGCCGATGGCGTCGGGAAGGATGATGAAGTACTTGCTGGCGTCGAGCGGCTGGCCCGGGCCGAACAGCTCGCCGGCGAATGTCGGCACCAGCAGGCCCGCGGCCGAGCCGGCGGTCCCGTGCAGGATCAGCACCGGCTCGCCCGACGGCGCGCCGACCGTCGTCACGTGCAGGCGCAGCTCGGGCATGACCTCGCCGGTGTGGAAGCGGAAGTCGCGGGCGATCCAGTCGCGCTCGACCGGTGCTGGATAGTCGGCGGCGTGAGCCGCTGACCCCGCGAGGAGAAGTCCGGCTGCCGCGAAGGCGCAGCGCAGCAGGAAGAGGAAGCGGCGCAAAGGCATGCCTGGCCTCGATCGTGTCGTTGTCGTGCGCAGCATCTTAGGAAGAGGCCGGTCGGCGGGCGCTAGGCATTTCCCGAAATTGCCCTCGGTGTCTCGACGTGGCCGTCGAACGCCGACACTCGTGACAACGCCACAACCCCGTTCCCGCTCATGAGCCAGCTCTTCCAGCCGCTGCAGATCGGCGCCCTTCGCCTCGCCAACCGGATCGTCATCGCGCCGATGTGCCAGTACTCGGCGAGCGAAGGCACGGCGCTGGACTGGCACCTGATCCACCTCGGTCACCTGGCGCTGTCCGGTGCCGGCATGCTGATCGTCGAGGCGACCGCGGTCTCCGCCGAGGGCCGCATCACCGCCGGCGATCTCGGCCTCTATTCCGATGCCAACGAAGCCGCGCTGGCTCGCGTGCTCGACGCGATCCGGCCGCTCTCGTCGATCCGGATCGCGATGCAGCTGGCCCATGCCGGACGGAAGGCCTCGAGTCGTGTCCCGTGGGACGGCGGCGCGCAGGTGCGGCTCGGCGACGCAGGCGCATGGCAGGCGGTCGCGCCCTCGGCGCTGCCGCATTCGCCGGGCGAACAGCCGCCGCGGGCGCTCGACGCCGCCGGTTTGCAGAAGATCCGCGACGACTTCGCGCGGACCGCCCGGCGGGCCGCTCGGCTCGGCTTCGACGGCCTCGAGATCCACGTCGCGCACGGCTACCTGCTGCATGAGTTCCTGTCGCCGATCGCGAACCGGCGGGAGGACGCCTACGGCGGCAGCCTCGAGAACCGGATGCGCTTCCCGCTCGAGATCTTCGACGTCGTGCGCGCTGCCTTTCCGGCCGACAAGCCGGTCTGGGCCCGCGTCTCGGGCACCGACTGGGTGGCTGGCGGCTGGGACATCGACAGCACGGTGGCGTTCTCGAAGGCGCTGGCGGCCCGCGGCTGCGCCGCCATCCACGTCTCGAGCGGCGGCGTCTCGCCGGCGCAGGTCATCCCGGCCGGCCCGGGCTACCAGGTGCCGCTGGCGCAGCGGGTCAAGGCCGAGGTCGGCCTGCCGACGATCGCGGTCGGTCTGATCACGGAGCCGGAGCAGGCGGAGGCCATCGTCGCGAGCGGCGAGGCCGACGCGGTGGCGCTGGCGCGCGCCATGCTCTAC
>JALYXU010000012.1 GCA_030946925.1 Pseudomonadota bacterium | reverse complement strand
ATGGTGCTCGGCTTCGGCGTCTGGGTCCACCACATGTTCGCGACCGGCCTGCCGCCGCTGTCGCTGTCGTTCTTCAGCGCCGCCAGCTTCGTGATCGTGATCCCGAGCGCGGTCGGCGTGTTCGCCTGGCTGGCGACAATCTGGACCGGCCGGCCGCAGTTCACGACGCCCTTCCTCTTCTTCGCGGGCTTCGTCATCGTCTTCGTGATCGGCGGCGTCTCCGGTTTCATGACGGCCGCGGTGCCGGTCGACGTGCAGCTCACCGACACCTACTTCGTGGTCGCCCACCTGCACTACGTGCTGATCGGCATCAACGTCTTTCCGGTCGTCGGCGGCATCCACTACTGGTTCCCGAAGTTCACCGGGCGCCTCATGAACGACAAGCTCGGCAAGTGGACCTTCTGGACCATGTTCATCGGCTTCAACGTGGGCTTTTTCCCGATGCACATCCTCGGCCTGCTCGGCATGCCGCGCCGCGTCTACACCTACTCGGACGGGCTGGGCTGGGGCACGATCAACCTCGTCGTCACGCTCGGCGCCTATCTGTTCGCCTTCGGCGTGCTGCTCTTTCTCGTCAACGTCTGGCGCAGCTGGCGCCACGGCGAGCGCGCCGGCCCGAACCCGTGGAACGCGCCGTCGCTCGAGTGGGCCACGTCGTCGCCGCCGCCGCCCTACAACTTCGCCGTCATTCCGACCGTCGGCAGCCGCTATCCGCTGTGGGAAAGCCGCATGACGGGGCAGACCGGCGAGAGCACCATCGCCGAGGGATTCCTCCTCGACGACGGCCGCGAGACGATCGGCACGACGCCGCTCGATGCCGTGCCCGACGTGATCCTGCGCATGCCGGGCGATTCGCTCGCGCCGCTGCTGCTGTCCATCGCACTCGTGATCGTCTTCGTCGGCATGCTGCTGCACTCCTGGTGGATCTTCGGCATCGCCATGGCGGCGTCGCTGCTGGCGACGATCGTCTGGCTCTGGCCCGAGGCCCGCCTCGGGCAGACGGTGGATGTCAACCCATGAGCGAAGCCGAGGCACTCTATCGCGGCGAGGCGCTGCCGGTCGGCAGCAAGGGGCGCCTGTCGTCGGGGTGGTGGGGAATGATCACCCTCATCGCCACCGAGGCGGCGTTGTTCGCTTACCTGCTCTTCAGCTACTTCTACGTCGCCTCGCAAAACGGCGGCGCCTGGCCGCCGGGCGGCCCGCCCAAGCTCGACCTCGCCATCCCCGGCACCGTCGTCCTGATGCTCGGCAGCGTGACCATGTGGTGGGGCGAGAAGGGCATCCGGGCTAGCCGCCAGTTCCAGCTCCTGCTCGGCCTCGGCGCCTCCGTGCTGCTCGGCCTCGCGTTCGTCGTTCTGGAGGGCATCGAGTGGAGCAAGAAGGGCTTCACGCCCCAAACCGACGCTTATGGCTCGCTCTACTTCACCGTCACCGGCTTTCACCTCGTCCACGTGATCGTCGGCGTGCTGATGTTGATCATGCTCTTTGTGTGGACGCTGCTCGGCTATTTCGGCGTACGCCGCCACTCCACGGTGTCGATCGCCGTGATGTACTGGCACTTCGTCACCGCGATCTGGGTCGCGGTCTTTCTGACCTTCTATGTCTCGCCCTACCTCGCGCGATGAACGCCAACAACGTCTCTGACGAAGGATCCGTGCCTGCACGCCAGCTGCACTCTTCGCCTCATCGACACCGGGTGATGCGCTCCGCGCTCTGGTTCGGACTGATCGGCGCGCCGGTTGCCTGGAGCCTGCAGGAGCTGATCAACGTCAGTCTCGCCGGCCACGCGTGCTATCCGCACGACATGCCGCTGGCGATGCCTCTCTTCGATCATCTGAAAGGAATTTCCATCGGCGTCGAAGCAGTTGCCTTCCTCGTGTGCGCCGTCGCGGGCGTCGTCGCGTATTCGGCCTGGCGGAAGACCCGGGACGAGAAGCCCGGCGATGCGCATCAGTTGCTCGGCAGTGGGGATGGGCGGACCCGCTTCATGGCCATGGCCGGCATGCTGACGAGCGGTCTGTTCGCCATCGGGACTGCGCTCGCTGCATTCAACCTGGCGACCATCTCGCCCTGCGGTGGATAGCGACCCATGACGCCGCCACTGCAACTCTCCACAGGGTCAAGGGCAACGCGCGCGACGTTGGTCGTTGCATCGGCTTTGATTCTGCTTGCGACTGCTTCAGCAGCTCCGGCCTGGCGGGTGGTGGGCGGCGACGCGCGGCGAGGGGCCGCCCTGATCGAGGCCTACGGCTGCGCTGGATGCCACACGGTGCCCGGCATCCGCAACGCCAACGGCAACGTCGGTCCTCCGTTGACCCGCTTCGGCGATCGCACGTACATCGCGGGCGTGTTGCGCAACACACCGGAGAACCTGGTCCGCTGGATTCGCGTACCGCAAAGCGTTTTGCCCGGCAATGCAATGCCGGACATGGGCGTCACCGACGCGCAAGCCCGAGACATCGCCGCCTATCTCTACACATTGCGGTAGGCGCGTTGCGCCTCTGCGAGCCCGCTTGGAAGAATGACGGTCCTCGATCGTCCGTTTCGCTGAACGGATGCCTGTGAGCAGGCGCCCATTGCGACTGTCCAGCGCCGCCACAAGGGTGACGGCCCTCGCAACGAGCGCAGCGTTCCTTTCGGTTTGCTGCGTGCTCTCGAGCTCCGCCACGGGGCACGGAATCGAGCAGCGGGGCGCAGAGCACTGGCAGGCGAGTTGGTCCTTCGAGCCGTGGATCGTGGTCTGCATGACCTTGAGCGCCGCACTCTATGTCACCGGCGTGTTCAGGCTGTGGCGACACGCCGCCATCGGGCGTGGCATCTCGTCGTGGCAGGCGGCCGCGTACCTGGGCGGCTGGCTGGCGCTCGTGCTGGCGCTGATGACTCCGCTCGACTCGCTGGGTGGCTTCCTGTTTTCGGCTCACATGGTGCAGCACGAGACGCTGATGCTCATCGCGGCTCCCTTGCTGGTGCTCGGGCGCCCGCTGGCGGTCTGGGCCTGGGGGCTGCCCTTCGAGTGGCGTCGCGCGCTGGGACACTTCTTCCATCGACCTGCCTGGCGGGGGCCGTGGCTGCTGATCACAGGTCCTTTCGCCGCCTGGATCCTGCATGCGCTGGCGCTTTGGCTATGGCACTTGCCTTCGCTCTTCGAGGCCGCACTCGCGAACGAGGCCATCCATACGTCTCAGCACATCACCTTCCTGTTCACAGCGCTCCTGTTCTGGTGGAGCGTTCTCGCTGCGACGACGCGGCACGCGAAGGGAATCGCCTTGCTCTCGCTGTTCACCACCTTCGTTCACACGGGCGCGCTCGGCGCGTTGCTCACCCTCTCTCGCACCGACTGGTACCCCAGCTATGCAGCGACGGCGCCTCTGTTCCATCTGACTGCCGTGGAGGACCAGCAGCTCGGCGGACTGGTGATGTGGATTCCGGCCGGCGCCGTGTACCTGTTGAGCGGGCTTGCGCTCGCCGCGAGTTTGCTGCGGCGCAATCCGTGATCCCTTATGCGATACAGCCGGGCGTCCCTCGACGCAGGCCGCACCGGGGGAAGCTACAGCTCTTCGATATGCGAGCTGCCGCTCTAGCCGGGCAATCCCCCGGATGCCGCGTGCTGGCTGTTCGCCGCGGCGTCGGTCTCCTCGCGCTTCTGTCGATACCGCAGGTCGTGACGGCTCAGAGCGACGCGATGCCTCTTCTACTTGATCGCGTGGAGGTCGTGGGCACGACCAGCCTTCCAGAGACGGGGACACCGGTCTCGCAGGTACCCACCAATGTTGTGATTGTTGGCTGTACGAGCGACGAGTGGTGATTCCCGGTTCGCGGCGTTTGGCCGGCTGGGCCCGGGACGCTTTCGATTCGACCGAAGCGACGATGGCCCTAACGATCGAGGACGCCATCGCAAGCCCGCACTGCGCAGGGCCATCGACTGGGCCTACTCGACCCAGCCGATGACGGCGGCCAGCCGCATCGAGTGGCTGAAGACCC
>JALYXU010000002.1 GCA_030946925.1 Pseudomonadota bacterium | reverse complement strand
GCGCCCTGGCTCGGACCGAACGCGGCCGGCAAGGTCACGGCGCGCAGGTCGGCCGCCGCGCAGCGCGCGAGCAGGCGCGGCAACACCTCGAGCACGAGCGGCCGACCGGCGCTGGTTCGCGCCGCATTGCCGTCGTGCAGCAGCAGGATGTCGCCGGCGGCCAGACCGCGGGCGAGCCGCTCGAGGACCGCGTCGCCACTTCGTTGCACCGTGTCGAAGCCGCGCCGCGTCCAGCTGACGAGCTGCAGATCGAGACGCTCGAGGATCGGCCCGAGGAAGGCGTTGCGAAGGCCCGCCGGGGCCCGGAAAAAACGCGGTGTTTCGCCGCTCGCATCGGCGAGGCGAGCCTGCGCCGATGCGATCTCGCGCGCCATCGCCTTCGGTCCGAGCACGGAGAAGCGGTGCGAGTGGCGATCGCTGTGGTTCTGCACGCTATGGCCGCGCCGCACGATCTCGCGGCAGAGGCCGGGATGGCGGGCGGCGCGTTCTGCGATCGCGAAGAAGGTGGCCGACACGGCGTGGGCGTCGAGCAGATCGAGCACCGCAGGTGTCACCTCGGGATCGGGTCCGTCGTCGATCGTCAAGGCCAGCTCGCGCCGGCCGGTCGCGGCGCCGGGCAGACGGGTCACGTTGGCGCCGAGCAAGCTCGAGCGCGGCCACAGGCCCGCGCCGGCGATGGCCAGGTGGTTGGCAGCGACGGCACCGAGCGCCCATGGCCAGGTCGAGGGCGCGATGCCGGCCGCGATCGCAGCGCCGGCATGGCAGGCGAGGCTGGCTTTCAGGTAAGGGGGCATCGCTTTCAAGACGCGGCGATTTTCCCATGCGTGCCCGCGGCGCCGCGGCCCGGGATGAAGGCTGCCGACAGGACCAGGCAAAGCAGCGCGCCGGGCGCGACGACGATGCCGACCGCCTGCAGCACCGGGATCTTCGATGTCGCCAGCAGGCCGAACGACATCACCGTGGTGAGGTTGGCGAGCAGCAGCGAGGCGAGAGTGTCCGGGTCGGTCTCGGGCCGTTCGCGCAAGTGATCGAAGAAGAGGGCGTAGTTCGAGCCGATCGCCACCGTCAGAAGAAGACCGACGAGGTGGAGGATGCCGAGCGGAGTTCCGCTCGCGACCAGCAGCGCGAGCACGATCAGGGTCGCGGCAGCGAGCGGCAGCAGCACCGCGACGAGGCGACGTGTCCGCCGCAGCGCCCACGCCAGCAGGACGACGACCGCCGCGGCGCCGAACGCGGCCTGCCACATCGCCTGGCGCACATAGCGCGCATAGAGCGCATCGAGCTCGCTCTTGATGGAGACGAGCTGGGCACCGGCGACGCCCGAGATCGCCTCACGGACGCGCGCCGTGTCGATCTGAAGACCCTCCGCTGGTTGCAGGTTCAGCAACGCGCGCCACGGCTGGCCGGCGCTGCCGCGCAGCAGCGTCGCGTCGACGGCGACCGCCAGCGGCGTTCCGTCGAGTGCGCGGCGGTCGAACGGCGGTGCGGCGCGTGCGGCCTGCACGTCGGCGACGAAAGGGGCGAGCCGCTCGGCGGGCAACGGGCCGGCCTCGGTCGCAAGCTTGAGCCGCGCGCCGAGCTCGGCCGCATCCGGCAGCGACGCCAGGCGGGCGCGCTGCGTCGCCGGGCTCGGCAGGAACCGCGCCGGCGAGCTGTAGTCGTCGAGAACGCCGCCCTTCAGCAGCGGGTCGAGGCGCTTGCCGACTGCTTCGGCGCCGGCCAGCGCCGCCGCTTCGTCGACGGCCGACACCGCGATCAGGCTGCCGGCATCGGTCGCGCCGACGTCGGCCCGCAGCGCCGCGTCCAGGTCGAGCTCGGAGTGCCCGATCGGGCTCAGGTCGGTGAGCTGGCCATGCCAGGCCGACGGCAGCACGAGCAGCGCAATCGCAGCGGCCACGGCGATCAGGCCGAAGGCCAGCTGCAGCCGGGGCAACGCCAGCGCCGCACGCTGCATGAAGTGGCCGAGCCGGCGGCGCAGGCCTTCGCCAGGCGCACCATCGGGCGCGATCAACGGGAAGACGAAGCGCGTCGTCAGGGCCGCGCCGAGCAGGCCGGCGATCGAGAACACACCGAGCTGGGCCAGCCCCGGGAAGCCGGCGAAGACCAGCGCCGCGAAGCCGATGATGGAGGTGAAGAGGCCGAGCCGGACCGTCGGCCAGCTGTCGCGCAGCCACCGCCCGGCCGCCGGTGCCGCGTCGGCGCTGGCCGATCGCCGCGTCTGCACGAGGTAGTAGATGGCGTAGTCGACCGCCTCGCCGATCAGCGTCGTGCCAAAGCCGAGCGTCATGCCGTGGACCTGACCGAAGCCGAGACTGACGCAGGCGATTCCGGCGAGCACGCCCGTCGCCACCGGCAACGCGGCGACCGCCACCGAGCGCATCGAGCCGAAGGCCATCCAGAGCAAGGTCAGCATCGCCAGCGAGCCGAGGATGGCGAGCCGCTCGACTTCTGCCTTGATGCGCTCCCTCGCAGCGACGCCGAAGCTGCCGGCGCCGGAGACGGCGAGGCGAAGTGCCGCCGGTGCCGGGTTGCTTGCGGCGCCCGCGCCGCTCGAAGGTGGACTGCCTGCGCCGATGCTCGCGAACTCGGCGCGGACCGTCGCAAGTGCCGCTTGCTGGGCGTCGAGATCGGAGCCGTCGGCGCGCGTCGTCATCACCAGCACGGCGCGCTCGGCGCTGCGCGAGACCCAGACGCCTTGTTCGCTCTTCGGTGCATGCGCAGGAGTCAGCGTGTCGGCGATGCGGACGGTCTCGCCGGTCGGGTCGCGCAGCAGGATCGGCTTCAGCAGCGATCCCGCCGGGGTCCCGAGCAAGGCCAGCGTCTCGTCGATGGCAGCGCGCAAGCCGTCGACGCTGAAGCGTGCCGGATCGACGGCAGGGCTCAGCGCATAGCGGTGCTCGAAGACGAAGCGGCCGCCGCTTTGCCATGGCTCGCTGTCGCCGTTGTCGACCGAGGCGAAGCGGCCGCTTCGGCGCAGCGCCGCCGCGAGGCGCTTCGACGCGGTGGCGCGGGCCGTCGCGTCGCCGCCTTCGATGCCGACCAGGATCAGGCGCGAGCCAGCGCCGCTCTTCAGCTGGTCGAGCAGCACGGCTTGCTCCGGCGTCGGCGCCGACGGCAGGAACGCCGACAGGTCGGCCACGTAGTTGGCTCTGAGGGCGACGACGAGCGCGAGCGCCAGGCCGATCAGCCAGACGGCGATCGAGATCGCGGCAGGGCCGCGCCGATGCGCGGCGAGCATCGCTACGGCGCGCCGGCCATCGGCTCGATCGTCATCGTCGATCGGTCGCCGTCGGCGAGCAGGACCCGGACTTCGCGGACCGCCGCGCCGCGGCCGAGCAGGCGGATCGATGCGACCTGGCCGCGCAGGCGCAGGTCGCGCGGCGCGAGGTCGAGGCTCCATGACTCGGCGCTGCCGGCGACGCTCGACTCGAACAAGCGTTCGAGCGATTCGCGGTTGCCGGTGAGGGTGCCGCGAATCGCCTCGACGATCACCGCGGCTTCGGGGGCGGCGTCGAGCTGCAAGGACCGGCTGCGTTCGCCCAGGCTCATCGTCAGCCTGTTGCCGTTGACCTCGAGCTTTTCGTGGCGCGGCTTGAGGGTCTCGCGGACGAAGCTGTCGGGTGCGCGAAACGACAACCGGCCCGACGATTCGAGCGTGCGGTCGAGCATCTCGACCCGGCGTTTCTCGACGAAGCTCGCTTCGCCCGACTTGATGCGGCCGAGCAGGGCGGTCAGCTGGACGAGGTCGAAGGCCGATGTCGTCGACGTGGCCGATGTCGTCGCCGTCGCGACAGCGGTCGCGCCGGTCGCCGCGGCGATGCCGGCTGCAAATGCAGTGGCCGACGCTGCGAGCCAAGCAGTCACGAGCGCGATGGCGATGCCCTTTGCAGCCTCGGTCCTGCCCATCTTTTCTCGAACCCGATGCCACCGCTCATGGCACATGGCGCTGCTCCATTGGCCGATCGCTCGGAGGGTGGATGGGCGCTGTCCCGACCCCGCCATTCGATCTTCCGGCGCTCGCGGCTTCGCCCGTCCCGACGGCCGTCGCCTCGGCTCCGGCATCTGCCCAGAAGTCGAAGAAGTTGAACCAGTTGTAGGGTGCTTCGCGACAGAGCGCCTCGAGCGTCCGCACGTAACGCTCGACGGCGCTGCGGATCGCGGCATCGCGATCGGCGATCGCCTCGGCGCTGCTGAAGTCGGCGATCTCCTCGAAGCGCAGCTCGTAGCGGCGGCCGCCGCGATAGAGCCCGGCCATGAAGACGATCTTGCGACGCAGCAGGGCAGCGAGCCGGAACGGTCCGTCCGGGAAGCGCGCCGGCGCGCCGAGGAAGGGCAGGACGACGGTCTTCGATCGATGCGTCGCCGGGCCCTGCAGGCTGCGGTCCGCGAGCAGGCCGGCGACGCCGCCGTCGTCGAGCCAGCGGCGCAGCGACAGCATGGCGTCGACGTGGCCGAGCGCGATCGTGTGCAGCGGCGTCCGCGGCGCGATCTTCGCCAGCGTGTCGTTGATGAGGCGGGCGTTGCCCTCGTACATGATCATCGCCACGCGCAGACCTCGGCCGTGGCCGATCATGCGCAGCGCTTCGAAGCTGCCCATGTGGGCACCGCAGACCAGCGCGCCCTTGCCCTCTGCAACCGGGCCGAGCACGCTTTCGACGCCGCTGGCCTCGATCTCGAAGTCGTCGAAGCGCTCCTGCAGCAGGTAGACGCGGTCGAGCAGCGTCGCGGCGAAGGTGAAGACGTGGCGAAACAGATCCGTCCAGCGCGCCTTCCGGCCGAGCGCCCGATCGAGATAGGCGCGCGAGTGGCGGCGCAGCTCGGGGCTGCCGACCAGGAACCAGACGACGATGCCGTGCAGAACCAGACGCGAGACGCGTCGGCCGGTCACGAGGGCCAGCCAGCGCATCATCCGCAGCACGGTCAGGTTGCTCCGCTCGCGCTGCCGGGCCCAGGCCGCGGTCGGCGCGGCGGAGTCGCTCTTCATGCCGCGCTCAATCCCGGCGG